>JAEWJO010000060.1 GCA_023386455.1 Pseudomonadota bacterium
ACTCGCGCGCCTCAAGGACTGGCGCGTCCTTCGTGACCACCGGAGGCGGGGAAGCCACGTGGCGAACACCCTGAACGCCGTCGCGGTCCTACACAATCTGAGACTTGAATTGCGGGACAACTCTTAGTAGAGGACGCCGACCGTGACCGCGAGGCCGTAGTCCTTGTCGGACGCGGCCGACACACCGCGCGTCGCGGCCATCGTGTTCGGCGTCGCGTCGAACTTCAGGTTCACCTGATCGTAGTGACCGTCGATCTGCAGCGCGTAGTGCGGCCCGAGCATGATCTGCGCGCCGGCACGGAGATCGAACGCGCTGATCTTCGCGGAGCCATAGCTGTCGCTCTTGCCGATCGAGCCGGCGTCGAACATCAGCGGGATGTCGAGCATGACGTAGCCGCCGATCTTCGGCGCCAGCGGGAATCGCGCCGACAGCTGTGGCGCGACGCCCTTGTAGTTCACGTCGGGCATGTCGAGCTGGTTTGCCATCATGAGGCCCGAGCGATCGGCCATGTAGTAGCGACCCCAGTACGCGAGACCCGCGGCAACGGACGCGCCTCCGAAGGTCAGCCGGTAGCGCGCGCCGAACGAGTAGCTGCCGCTGACGATCGGCGCCGTCACCGTCGTGCCGGGCACAGCGATGCCGAGCGCGAACGCGCGGTTGTACGTCGCCGCGAGACCGAAGCCGGCGGCGGGGCTCTTCAGCGACGAGAACGCGGCCGGGTACAGCTCGCCCTCGATCAGTCCCGCGGGTGCCGCGGTGCCGACGGGCGGCGGCCGCATCGCGCCGCTCGCCTCGTACGTGAACGTGCGGCGCGCGAACGCGGCGCCGGCGTCGAGCCAGACCGCCGCCTGCGTGACCGGATGGCGCGGCCGGGTCTCGCCATCATCGTCGCCCTTGCGGCGGCGGCGCCGCGAGCGATCGTCGTCGTCATCCTCATCGCGCCGCGCGTCCTCGTCGTCGCGGCGACTCGTGCGCTTGCGCTTGCCGCCGTCGTCGTCGCGCTTGCTCGTGCGCCGGCGCTTGTCGTCGTCCTTCTTGCGGCGGTCGTCGTCCCGCTTCTTGCGGTCGTCGTCGGCGCGGCGGCGGTCGTCATCCTCGCGCTTCTTGCGGTCGTCGTCGCGCCGCGCGTCTTCCTCGCGCCTGAGGTCCTCGTCGTCATCGTCGTCGTCGGCCTGGGCGGCGGCGTCGTCGATCCGCTTGCCGAGCTTGGCCGCGAGCGCCTTCTTCAGATCCTTCGTCGTCTTGAAGTCGATCTCGAGCTTGCTCTTGTTCTTGCCCTTGCCGGCGATCGTCAGCTCGAGGCGCTTCTTCTGCACCTTGCCGTGAATCACGACGTCGACCTCGAGCTTGTTCCGCAGGCGCTTCACGGCCTTGCCGTCGAACGTCGTGATCGACAGCTTGTCCATGTCGACCTGCACGCGATCGGCTCGCGTCACCTTCGCCGAATCCGCGGCGGCATCGGCGACGACCTCGGCGATCTTGCCGCCGCTATCGCCGTCGAGCGGAGCGACCGCGACCTTCGGTCTTGCCATCGCGATCGCGGGAATCACGAGGACGAGCAGAAGGAACGACCACCGCACGGTAGCTCGATGGTAACCGACTCGGCGCCGGGAGAAGTAGCGATCCAGCTGTCCGTCGAACATCCCGGGCCGGCCTCGTTCGAGGCAGCGCTCGCCGATCGGGCGCGTGATCTGCGACGCATTCTCGTTCCGCGCGGTTGTCACCGGACCGTACGATTTCGCGAGCGCACGAAATTCCTGCTGCTGCCGCGCGGACGTCGCGCTCGGGGGCCCTCCAGCAATCGCCGGGACTTATCGCCGTTACGGTCCGGTGGCAGCTAGCTGCCGAGCGGCAATGCGACCGAGAACGTCGAGCCCTGCCCGGGCGTGCTGTGGAGCGTGATCCGGCCACCATGCGCCTCGACGAGCTGGCGCGTGATGTAGAGGCCGAGCCCGAATCCGCCATACGCCGCGGGCACCGCGCGCTCGTACTTCTCGAAGATGCGGTCGGCGTCGTGGTGATCGATGCCGATGCCCTGGTCGCGGACCTCGACGTGTGCGAACGCGTCCTCGCGATCGCCGAGGATCTGGATCGGCCGGCCGCGGCCGTACTTCAGCGCGTTGACGATCAGGTTCGTGAACACCTGATCGAGGCGCAGGCGATCCCACACGCCACGCTGGCTGCGCACGTCGATCACGATCGGCGAGCCCGCGAGCTCCGCGCGAGGCCGCAGGCGCTCGGCGACGTCGCGCACGACATCGGCGAGATCGACCTCGCTCCTCGCGAGCGCGATGTGACCGTCCTTGACGTTGTGCGCGTCGAGCAACGAGTTGATGAGCGTCGCGAGGCGCGTGACCTCACCGCGCGCGGCCTGGACCTGCGGCAACAGCTCGCCGAGGTCGGTGCGCTCGAACAGTCGCTCGAGCTGCTGCAGCTGCAGGCTGACGTTCGTGACCGGCGAGCGCAGCTCGTGCGATGCGACCACGAGGAACTCGTCGCGCGCCGCGAGTGCACGCTGCGTCGTCTCGACGAGCGCCTCTCGCTCGCGTTCGTGGCGCTTCCGCTCCGTGATGTCGCGGATCACGCTGAGAAGCATGCGGCGGTCGCAGATCGTGTGACCGCGCGAGTTCACCTCGACGTTGAAGTACGACCCGTCCTTGCGCCGGTGCAGCGTCTCGAACAGCACGCCGCGCGTGTTCGCCGCCGCCATCTGGACCGGGACGTCGGACGGGTCGGCGCGCAGCTGGTACACGCTCATCTCGAGCATCTCGCCGCGCGGGTAGCCGTATGCGAGCTCCGCCGCCTCGTTCGCGTCGAGCAAACGACCGGTCTCCGCTTCGATCACGATCAGGATGTCGCGAGCGTGCTCGAAGAAGAATCGGCCGATCTCTGGGTCGTGCTCCAGGCGCACGCCTGCACTGTAGAATCGGTTCATGGCGAAGGCGAGCGCGTTTCGATTTGGAGTACTGACCGCCGCCCTCCTGATCTTTCCGTTTCCGCTCGGGTACATGCCATTCACCTGGCCGATCGCTCGGTGGCTGACCCAGCCATGGGAGTGGCTCGTCGACGTGTTCTCCCGGTTTGTCCTCGGAATTCCGCCGCCTCCGCACATCTTCACGGGCAGCGGTGACACGACCTGGCACTACGTCCAGCTGCTCGTGCTCGTGAGCATGACCCTGCTGGGTACCGTCGTCTGGACGGTCATCGACCGGCGGCGGAAGCGCACCGAGTACCCGCGGCTCGCGGCCGCGATGCAAGTCGCGCTGCGCTACTACCTCGCGACGGTGATGATCGGCTACGGCATGGCGAAGGTGCTGCCGGTGCAGTTCCCGCCGCCGTGGGTCGGGCGCTACGACGGCTCGATCGGCGACATGTCTCCGATGGGTCTGCTGTGGACGTTCATGGGCCACTCCGGTCCCTACACGTTCGTCGCGGGGCTCGCCGAGATCGTCGGTGCGGTGCTGCTGTTCTGGCGCCGCACGTCACTGCTCGGTGCGCTCGTGCTCGCCGGCGTGCTCGTGAACATCGTGCTGCTCAACTTCTGCTACGACGTGCCGGTCAAGCTGTTCTCGACGGAGCTGCTGCTCGTGACGATCGCGCTGATCTATCCGCATCGCTGGCGCCTGCTCGGTGCGGTGCTCGGATATGGCGCGCCGCCGATGCCCCTGCGGCCGCGCATCTCGTTCCTCGGCGAGCGCATGCGCGGCATCGCGAAGTACTCGTTCATCTCCGTCGTGCTGGTCACGTGTGTCGTCATGTACAGCGAGCGTCACGCGCTCCGGCCCGCACCGTCGGCGATCCACGGCGTGTGGTCGGTCGAGACGTTCGTCCTCGACGGCGTCGAGCATCCTCCGCTGCTGACGGACGACGTCCGGTGGCGCAAGCTGATCGTCGCGGAGCGCGGGATCCAGATCCGGTTCACGACCGATCGCCGCGCGTTCCATCGTCTCGCGAGGGTCGACGACACGGCCCGGACGGTGCGCCTCGGCGCGCGCGTGTTCGCGTACGAGCTCGCGGGCGATCGCCTCGTGCTCGCCGACGACACACTGCGCGTCGTGCTCGTTCGCGATCGCGAGCCGCTGCTGAAGACGCGCGGCTTTCACTGGATCCAGGAGTTCCCGTTCAACCGCTAGGACCGCGCTACCGCGATGCCTCGTAGATGTCGAAGTAGCCGACGCCCGGGCGGTTGCTGACGAACATGATGAAGCGCTCGTCGCTCGACACCTGCGGATCGGCGTCGTACGCGTTGCTGTTGATCGCGCCGAGGTTCTCCGGCGTGCCGAACGGCTGACCCGGCGCGGGCCGGCGGGCCATCCACAGGTCGGCAAGGCCCGTCGTGCCGGCGCGGGCCGACTGGAAGTAGATGATGCAGTCGTCGGCGGTCACGGATGGATTCTCGTCGCCGGTGCCGGAGGTCAGCTCGCTGACCGGAACGGGCGGCGACCACACGTTCGTCGTGCTCGCTCGACTCGCACGGAACAGCGTGGCCTCGGCGGTGGGATCGAGCCGGTTGGAGTGGAAGTACGCGACGAGACCATCCGGCGAGACCGCGAGACCCTCGTCGAGCTCGGTCGAGCTGAGCTCGATGATCGGTGTCGCCGCGGCGAACGGCGCGTCGCGATCGGGTCGGCGCGCCATGTAGAAGTCGAGGTCGCCGGTCGTGCCGAGTCGGTTCGACGACAGGTACAGCGTCAGGCCATCGGCCGAGATCTCCGCGCCGACGTCGTTCGCGATCGTGTTGACCGCTGTGACATCGACCGGTGCGCTCCACGCGCTGCTGATCGACGAGCGCGTCGCGTGCCAGATGTCGTAGTTGCCCTTGCCGCCGACGCGGTCGGACTTGAAGAACACCTCGAGGCGATCGGCGGTGAAGCTCGGCGTGCCGTCGGCGACGGTCGTCGACAGCTCCGTGACGATCGATCCGGTCCCGAACCCGCCGAGCGCGGGATGACTCGCGCACGCCGGGCCTGCATCGGTCGCATCCACAGGCGAGGCGTCGACGCGAATCTCGTCGGGCGCGAGGCAGACGCCGGCGATGCACGACAGTCCCTCGGGACATTCGTCCGCGGCGTTGCACGCTGCGCCCGACGGTGGCGACGGCTTGAAGCACCCGGTCGCGACGAGGGCGACGGCGATGCTCGACCAGCGCATCCCTACATCGTAGCAGGGCGCCTCGTCGCGCGAACGAGATCGATCGAGAACACCGCGAGCCCGAGCCAGATCCAGCCAAACGCGAGCAGCCGGTCGTGAGCGAGAGGCTCGCCAAACGCGAGGATGGCGAGCAGGAATTGACCTGTCGGCGCGAGGTATTGCAGGAAGCCGACGGTCGACAGCGGGAGCCGGCGTGCAGCGCTCGTGAACAGCACGAGCGGGATCGCGGTGACAAAGCCGGTGCCGACGAGCAACGCGACGAGCCCCGCATCTCCGGTCATCATCGCGCCGCCGCCGAGCACCGCGAGGTAGATCGCCGCGAACGGCGCGAGCAGCACCGTCTCGATCGTCGAGCCGACGAGCGCGTCGACCTTCGCGGTCTTGCGCACGAGCCCGTACAGGCCGAACGTGAGCGCGAGCACGAGTGCGATCCACGGGACGCGTCCCGCGCGCCAGGTGAGAAGCAGAACGCCGATCGTCGCGCACGCGATCGCGAGCCACTGGAGCCGGCGGAGCCGCTCGCGCAGCACGAGCATGCCGAGCGCGATCGAGACGAGAGGGTTGATGAAGTAGCCGAGGCTCGCGTCGAGCAGGTGTCCGCTCGTCGTCGCGCCGACGAAGACGGTCCAGTTGATCGCGAGCAGGAACGCCGAGGCCGCCATCACCGCGACGAGGCGCACGTCTCGCAGCGCGGCCACGAACAGGCGCCACTGGCGCGCGACGATCAGGAAGATGCCGAACGCGCCGAGACCCCACACGGCGCGGTGGGCGATCAGCTCGACCGGGTCGACCGCCTTGACCAGCTTCCAGTAGGCCGCGACGACGCCCCACAGACCGTACGCGAGCACTCCCTGGAGGAGTCCTGTGCGTTCGCGTACATCCGGCATCGAAGGCCATCCCTTTAGCACGGCAAACTGCGGCGGATAACTGGCGCCCGCGTCGGTCGTGCATACACTCTCGAGCAGCCATGACCGTGTCGCGCCTCCGCGTTGCCAAGTCCGAGACCCGCGATATGGCCGAGCGCGATCGCGTGCAGCTCGGTCTGCTCCACGAGCCGACCGAGTGGCACATGAGCAACGCGAAGTTCTTCACCGCGTTCGTCGTGATCGTGGCGCTGCTCGCGGTGCTCGCGCTCGTCCTGCGCTGAGCGTTATGCTGGGCCCATGGGCCTCGTCATCGTCACGACACCCGCCGAGCTGACCTCCGCGATCAGCGCCGCGCAGGCCGGCGACGAGATCGTGCTCGCCGACGGCACCTATCCGCTGACGGGTGTCACGTGCGGCGCGACCGGAACCGAGACGCAGCCGATCGTCGTCCGCGCCCAGAACCCGCTCGGTGCGCACGTCGAGCTCGACGCGCTCGAGGGCTTCAAGGTCACCGGTGCGCACTGGCACTTCGAGGGCCTCGACGTCACCGGCGTCTGCGCCGTCGACTCGAGCTGCGAGCACGCGTTCCACGTGATGGGCGCGGCGGTCGGCTTCGTGCTGCGCGGCTCGCGCGTGCGTGACTTCAACGCGCAGCTGAAGGTCAACGCGTCGAAGATCGATACCACCTGGGTCACACCGGACCGCGGCCTCATCGAGTACAACGAGCTCGCCGATACGCGAGCGCGCAACACGTCGAACCCGGTCACGAAGCTCAACATCGACACCGGCGACGACTGGATCATCCGCGGCAACTACATCCACGACGCGCAGAAGGCCGGCGGTGACAACATCAGCTACGCGACGTTCTTGAAGAGCGGCGGCAAGCGCGGCGTGATCGAGCGGAACCTCGTGGTCTGCTCGCGCGACACGACCGGCGGCACGCGCATCGGCCTGTCGTTCGGCGGCGGTGGTACCGGGGCGCAGTTCTGCGCGCCCGCGTTCGATCCGGACGTACCGTGCAGCGTCGAGCACGAGGGCGGCACGATGCGCAACAACATCATCGCGAGCTGCAGCGACGTCGGCATCTACCTGAATCGCGCGAAGGACACGCACCTCCTCTACAACACGCTGATCTCCACCGGCGGCGTCGACTTCCGGTTCGACACGACGAGCGGCGAGGCCGTCGGCAACGTCCTCAGCGGGATGATCCGGACGCGCGACAACGCGACGATGACCGCGACATCGAACCAGCAGAACCTCGCGGTCTCGCAGTTGCTGGCGTGGTACCGCGATCCGCTGATCGGCGACTTGACGGTGATCGGCGACGTGTCGGTGCTGAAGACCGCCGGACCGACGCGCGCCGACGTGTTGAACGATTACTGCGTGCAGCAGCGGCCGTCGACCATGTACACGCTCGGCGCGATCGAGCACGCGGTCGGCACGTGCGACACGACGCGGCCGCCCGTCGACCCGCATCCGACCGGCGATTCGGACGGCGCGTCGATCGCCGGCGACGATACCGGCGTCTCGTCGACGCAGCCGGGTGGCTGCTGCGACACGGGCGGCTCGCGTGGCACGTTGCCGCTCGCGCTCGTCGTGCTCGTCGGGCTGTTCCGTCAGCGCGGCCGCAGCGTGACGCGGAGGTGCATCACCTCCGGCGCGGTGTAGCGATCCACCGTCACCTCGCGGACCTGCGCGATGCGGTCGGGACGGCCGGTATCGGGCGCCGCCTGCTGTGCCGCGGTGTCGGGACCGATCGCGAGCTCCTCGTCGGTCTCGGTGCCGAGATCGTAGAGAATGATCTCGGTCGTGACGTCGCAGCTGCGCGGAATATCTCCGTCGAACAGCGCGATGCCGTCGGGGCCTGTCGCGAAGAACCAGTCATCGGACATGCCGAACATCGTCGCGAGCGACAGCGACTGGCCCGGCTCGCCGTGGACGACGAGCTCGTACGACTGCCCGGGGAGCGCCACGCCGGCGGCGCTCGCGTCTGTCGGCGTCGTGAACTCGGCGACGCTGACGAGCCCCGGCGGCGGTGCGGCGACGAGGCTGTCGTGCAGCGGCGTCGGGTTGCCATCCTCGGCGAGTCGCTCGAGGCCGACGCCGTAGTCCGCGGTGCCCGGCGTGAACAGGAGGTTCGGTTCCGTGCCGACGACGACGACACCCGGCGACAGCGGGGTCGCGAACCCGCGCTGCGTGCCGAGCGTCGTGCCGAGCGTATCCGGTTGCCCCGCCTCGACGAGCAGCTCGAAGCCATTCGGGCGCGCCGGCTTGCCGGGCTCGAACAGCGGCGCCGGCGTCGTCGACAGGGCCCACGCGAGCGGCGTGATGTGGATCGGGGCGCCGCCGAGCGACGTCTGCAGCGTGAGCTCGTTCGACACGTTCTCGATGCGCAACGTGAACTGTTGATCGGCGCCGGGCGTCAGCGTCACGCGGATCATCTGCGCGACCGTCGGCCGGTTGAACGTCGCGCCGCTCGTCAGCGTCACGGTCTCCGGGACCTGGCGAATGACGGTCTCGGGGTCCGGATCGCCTTGATCGCGCGTCATCTGGCGCGTGCCGGTCGCGTCACCGATCGCGGGCTCCTGATCGATCTCGGTTCCCGCGTTCCACAGCAGAACGAGCTGGGTGACATCGCCAGAGACCGGGACACCGTCCACATAAAGCGGGATGCCGTCTGGGCCAGGCGCGAAGAACCAGTCGTTGGACTCGCGCAGCATCGTCGCGAAGCTGACGGCCTGGCCCGGTCCTGCCGTGAACCGGATCTGGTAGGCCTCGCCGGGACCCGCGACGCCATCGACGAGCGTCGTCTTTGTTGCCTGGGTGCCCGCCTTCACCACCGTCCATGGCGCGACGTTCTCGATCTTCACGGTGAAGTCGCGCGCGCTGACGCCCGGCGTGTCATCGGCGGGCGAGTTGTTGTCGTCGTCATCGCACGCGAGGAGCGCGAACGACGCGATCATCAAGGCTCCGAGTTTCATCGTGAGGTCCTTTCGCAGTTCAGCCGGAGCCGATGCGAGGACCGCGCCCTTTTCTTCCGCGCGATCACCTGCGCGGGCACGCGTACGTGGTCAGCGCGACGCTAGCACCCGTCGGGACCACACACGGCGCCGTCGACGATCTCGGTCGGCTGTTCGGCCCAGCCGCGCTCGAGCGCACCGACCAGCACCTCGGGCGCCTGCGCACCCGACACGCCGAGCCGGCCGCCGATCACGAAGAACGGGACACCGCTGATGCCGAGCTCGCGCGCGAGGTTCTCGTCGTCG
Source organism: Pseudomonadota bacterium (assembly GCA_023386455.1). Taxonomy (GTDB): domain Bacteria; phylum Myxococcota_A; class Polyangia; order Haliangiales; family Haliangiaceae; genus JABFXX01. Next base: position 9,285 of record JAEWJO010000060.1, read on the forward strand.
CGGACCTCCTTCGCGTAGCGATCGGTCGCGAGGACGTCGGCGACCTCCGCTTCCGGGAGCCCGACCTCGACGGCGAGCGGCACGAGCCCGGCGGTCTCGCCGATCGGCGCGCCGTCGGTGAAGTAGCCCTTCAGCAGGCGCTCCTTCATCTGGGCGCCGAGTCCCTTGGTCTGGGCGAAATGGATCACGCGATGCGCGTCGAACGTGTTGCCACCCTTCGCACGCTCGTAGTGGAACTCGAGTCCTTCGGCGGCGGCGGCGCTCGTGACGCGATCGATCATCGCCTGCGCCTGCGCGGCGCCGACCCGGTACTTCTTCGCGAGGTGCTCGGCGTGGCTGATGTTCTCGCGCACGCGCGGCGCGCTCGGATCGAGCTCGAACGAGTGCCACACGACGTCGACGTCCTTCGCGTGCTCGAACGTGCCGAGCGCGCGCTCGAACCGGCGCTTGCCGATGTAGCACCACGGGCACACGACGTCGGACCAGATGTCGACACGCAACTTCATGCCGCGACCGTACCAGCGATGCGATGATTGGCCATGCGCCGGATTGGAATCACTGTTGTCGTCGCGGCATGCTGGACGCAACCGCCGGTGACGGATCAGCCGAAGACCCCAGCCGACCGGTCAGCTCCGACCGTCGACGACAAGGTGGAGCTGACCGGCACCTTGCGAGTCGATCCGGTGCCCGGACCACGGCACTTCCAGGGCGTTCACCTCGAGGTGCCGGGACGCGGGACGTTTCTCGTCGACTACCGGGCGCGGGGCGTGTGGCGGTCGTTCGACGGCGTCCAGGTCGTCGTCACCGGTGCCTGCTACCAGC
>JAEWJO010000081.1 GCA_023386455.1 Pseudomonadota bacterium
GCCCGACGCGGCGCCCGATGCGCCACCACCCGCGCCCGCGTCGGCGACGATCGTCTATCCCGAGGGCAGGCGACACTCACCGATCGACAGCGCCATCGCCGCCCGTCTGCAGGCGATCGCGACATCCGGCAACGCTCGGGTCTTCGCGAAGGTCGGCGACTCGATCAGCGCGACCACATCCTTTCTCACCTGCTTCGCGTCGACCAGTGTGGACCTCGGCACACACGGCGATATCGCCGACACGATCGCCTACTTTCTTGCGGGCAACGCCGCAGGGACATCGCCGTTCGCGCGCTCGAGCCTGGCGGCGATCGCCGGTGCGACCGCGCAGGCGATCCTCACCGGAAACCCAACACCGCTCGCGCGCGAGCTGACGGCGATCACTCCTCGCTACGCCGTCATCATGCTCGGCACCAACGATGTCCGCTACGGACGAACGTTCGATGCGCTCGGCAGCGACATCTGGACCGTCGTCGACAACACGATCGCCGCCGGTGCCGTCCCGATCCTGTCGACGATTCCGCCGATCAATGGCGACGCGACGACGGACGCTCGCATCCCGACGGTGAATCGCCTGATCCGCGCGATCGCGCAGGGCCGTCGCGTGCCGCTCGTCGACTACCACCGCGAGATGCTGCCGTTGCCGTCGCGCGGAATCTCGAGCGATGGCATTCATCCGACGGTCTCGCCGTCGGGTGCGTGTCGGCTCACCGCGGCCGGCCTGCAGTACGGATACAACACGCGTAACTTGATCACCGCCGAGGCACTCGCGCGAGCACGTGCAGCGGTCGCCGGCACACCCGCGGATCCTCCGGCTCCGGTACGCGCGGGCACCGGTCACGCGAACGATCCGTTCATCGCGAGCGCACCGTTCGTCGACCTCGGCGATACGCGAACCGGCGATGCGCTGATCGCGAGCTATCCGTGCAACTCGCGACCGCAGGCCGGCGGTGAGATCGTCTACCGCTTCGACGTGGCGAGTCCGACGACGATCGATGCGTATGTCGTCGACCGCGGAAACGTCGATGTCGACGTCCACATCTTCCAGGGGTCGCTGTCGCCGCAGGCGTGTCGTTCGGGCGGAGACCGCCAGGCGAGCGCGGCGGTCGCGGCGGGGACGGTCTACGTCGTCGTCGACACCGCGTCGAACCCGGGCGAGTACCTCCTGGTCGTCGCCCCTCGCTGAGACATGACCCTCGAGCCGACGGTCCCGACGCTCGAGAGGAGACGCCCGATCAGGTCGTCGGCGGCAAGAGCACCAGCGAGAACCAGTAGTCGCCGAGCGACTGGATCATCTTCGCGAATGCTTCGAAGTTGACTGGCTTGACGAGATACGAGCTACAGCGAAGCTTGTACGATCGCAGGACGTCCTCGTCGGCCTTCGACGAGGTCATCACCACGATCACGAGATGCTTGAGGCGCTCGTCGCGGTTGATCTCCTCGAGCACCTCGAGCCCACCCATCCGCGGCATGTTGAGATCGAGCAGGATGATGTCCGGCGTCGGCGCGGCGGCGTACGGGCCTTCCTTGCGAAGAAAGGCGAGGCACTCGTCACCGTTCGAGACGTGTTGAAGCTGGACAGCGAGGCGAGCGCGCTGAAAGCCGAGTCGCGTCAGCTCGACATCGTCGTCGTTGTCTTCCACCAGCAGGATCACCGCGGGTCGCCCGCGCACGACTACCTCATTCATCGCCTGCCACCGCTTTTCGCAATTGTGAAGAAGAACGCGCTGCCTTCCCCAGGCCTGGACTCTACCCAGATCTTGCCGCCGTGGCGATCGACGACGCGCCGGCAGATCGCCAACCCGATTCCCGTGCCGGGATACTCCTTGTGGTTGTGAAGGCGCTTGAAGACCTCGAACACCTGTTGCTGGTACTGCGTCGCGATGCCGATGCCGTTGTCGCGCACCTCGAACTGCCACTCCTCGCCGCGGTCCTGGGCCACGACGTGAACGCGAGGCGCCTCCGCGCTCCGGTACTTGATCGCGTTGCCCACCAGGTTCAGCAGGAGCTGGACGAGCTGGGTCCGATCGCCGGTCACCTCGGGTAGGTCGTCGGCCGTGATCGTCGCGTGCGCGTCTTGCACCGCACCCTCGAGTAGCGAGATCGCGCGATCGAGCACGTCGCGCATCGAGACCTTCTCCAGTGCGCGCGGTTCGGCCTCGACACGCGAGTACTCGAGCAAATCGCCGATGAGCGCCTGGAGGTGCTCGACCGACTTGCTCGTACGCGCGAGCCAGTCCCTGCCGCGAGCGTCGAGCGTATCGCCATACGTCGAGCCCAGGAGGTCGACGAAGCTCGCGATGCTCCGCAATGGAGTCTGGAGGTCGTGCGACGCGACGTAGGCGAACCGCTGGAGATCGAGGTTGCTTCGAGCGAGCGCGTCGTTCGTGCGCCGGAGCTCGTCGGCGCGCTGCTTCCGCTCCGTGATGTCAGCGATGGTGACGATGCGCTGCGTCCGCTTGCCGTGGACGAACGGCTTACCCCGAGCTTCGAGATAGATCGCTTGTCCGTCGGTCCGGGTGCAGCGCAGCTCGACAGGCGACGACGCGTGGAGCATGGCATCGCGTGCAACCGCCGGGTCATCTGCCTGCAACACCGCACATGCGTCGTGCCCGACGAGCTTTCCTCTCGCGAGTCCGAGGATGCGGACGAGCGCATCGTTGACTTGCACGATCCGCCCGCCCTCGTGGATCAACACGCCCTCGAACGTCGAGTCGAACAGAAGCTGGAAGTGCGCGTTGCTCGCTGTCAGATCACGCAGCACCGCGAGCCGCGAGTTCAGTCCGATGTTCGCCTGGAGCAGGACCGTCATGAGACCCGGCACGAAGACCGAGTGCCGGAGCGAGGGGATCGCGATCACGAGCGCGATCGACAGCACGGTCGCGAATGCGGAGTATGCGATCAGCGAGAGCCGCGAGAGCAAGCCCAGGGTGACCGCCGTCACCGTGATGAACGAGCCGACCACCCAGTTCGTGTCGCCGGCGTTCTCGTAGAACAGGTAGAAGTAGTGGGCGGTCAGTAACCACAGCCCGGCGATCCACAGCTGGCGGAGGTGGTCGCGAACCCACGTGACGCCGTAGCTGGCGACGACGATGCCCCAGATCGCGAGCACGACGGCAAGGCGGCCAGGGAGAGGGTTGTACGCGTGCGGAAGCATGGCTTCGACCGCGGCCCACCACACCAGGTAGATGGCACCGACGAAGATGCCGAGCCCCCGATACAAGCGAAGCTCACGCGCCGCCACTGAATTAGCTATCCACCCGTTCGGACGTCGCGCGCCGTTGACCGAACTTTCGCGCACGGTGGCCGAGTGACAACATGGAGGTCCCAAACGGTAAGCCGCCGGCACTCGTCCGCGCAATGAAACCGCTCGCCCTCGATCGACTTTGATCCGCCGAGGTAGCCGCGGCACGACACGGTGTTTTCCCGCAGTGTCCACCCTGGTGGACGATCACTGCCGAGCACCGAGGCGATCCACTGGCCCTCGCGACAGGCGCAGGACTTGCGTCGAGCTTGTACCTCGACCTGGTCTTGCATCGTTCCGCGTGGATCGCCTGATGGCGAGCGTGTTGCAAATGCGTACGGGCATGGCGTTCTGGAGGTTCGACCCCGTGATCAGCCGAGAGCCCGGCGAGGGCTGCGTCGCCGTCAACCGTCGCATGCTGACCGCGCGGCCGGATGAGGCTCGGAGCTGCTAGCGATGCGGGCGATGGTGCTCGAGCGGTTGCACGAACGCCTGCACCTGCGGGAACGAGCAGTACCGCAGCTCCATTCGGGTGAGGTGCTCGTCGAGGTCGAAGCATGCGCGGTGTGCCGGACCGATCTGCACGTCGTCGACGGCGAGCTGCCAGATCCTCGCGTTCCGATCGTTTTGGGTCATCAGATCGCGGGAACGGTCGCGGCGGTGGGCGATCGCGTGGCGAACCTCGCGGTCGGCGACCGCGTCGGCGTTCCGTGGCTCGGCTGGACGTGTGGCATCTGTGCGTACTGCACGAGCGGGCGCGAGAACCTGTGTCGCTCGGCGCGCTTCACCGGGTTTCATCGCGACGGTGGGTTCGCCGACGCATGCGTCGCCGATGCGCGGTACGCGTTCCCGCTGCCGGCGGAATACTCCGCGATCGAGGTGGCCCCGCTCCTGTGCGGCGCACTCATCGGGTACCGGGCGCTTCGCTTCGCCGGCGACGCGCGCCGGCTCGGCATCTATGGCTTCGGATCCGCGGGCCACCTGATCACGCAGGTCGCGCGCTACCAGGGGCGCGAGG
>JAEWJO010000158.1 GCA_023386455.1 Pseudomonadota bacterium
GGGCCCCGGGGGCGGCGCCGGGGCCGGCGCCCGCACCCGAGACCCCACGCGTCAGTCGCGAGGACCTGCTCGATCAGATCGTCAAGCTCGCGCTGAACGCACGGAAGGTGATCGTGGTCCCCGGATACGGCATGGCGCTCGCCCACGCGCAGTTCGAGGTCGTCCGGCTGACGAAGCTCCTCGAGACCATCGGCAAGGATGTCCGCTTCGCCGTCCACCCGGTCGCGGGCCGCATGCCCGGGCACATGAACGTGCTGCTGGCCGAAGCCGACGTCGACTACGACAAGCTCATCGAGATCGAGGACGCGAACCGCGAGTTCCCGGATACCGACCTCGTCATGGTGGTCGGTGCGTGCGATGTCGTGAACCCCGCAGCGCTCGAGACCCAGAACACGCCGCTGTCCGGGATGCCGATCCTCCAGGCCCACGAGGCCCGGGCGATCGCCGTCTGCAATCTGGATGCGCGCCCCGGCTACTCGGGGGTGGACAATCCGCTCTATCGCTCGCCGCGGACGATGCTGGTGCTCGGCGATGCCCAGCAGACCGTGAAGGACCTGCACGCGCGGCTCGTCGCGCCGACCGCCGTGGCGAGCGCATGAACCGCTGCGCGCGTCGGGGTGCTACGCTTCGACGGATCATGTCGAGCGGGAACCATCATACGCATCGTCGCAGCCCGCCGACCCAGACCTCGGAGCTCGCCGAGCGCGCGAAGGAGCTCACCTGCTTGATCTCGGTCTCCAAGCTCCTCGCTGACAGGCGCATGTCGCTGGCCGACAAGCTCGCACGCGTCGTCGAGGAGATTCCTCTCGGCTGGCAGTGCCCGGCGGTCGCCGCGGCGCGTCTACGTCTGCACGACATGGAGTGGATCGCGACGACGTTCACGCGAACCCAGTGGACGATGACGCAGGTGGTCTCGAGCCAGGCGGGCCCGGTCGGCACGCTCGAGGTCGCGTACACCGAGCATCCAGGAGTCGATCCGGTGTTTCTGCCCGAGGAGTCCCAGCTCCTGCAGGCGATCGGCGAGCGGATTGCCGACCTCGTCGAGCTCGATGCGGCGCAGAAGGCGCTCGGCACCTACCAGGACGAGCTGCGGTCGCTCGCGTCTCAGCTCGCCATCACCGAGGAGCGCGAGCGTCGGGAAATCGCCACCTACCTCCACGATCGAATCGGTCAGGAGCTCGCGCTCATGAAGCTGCGGCTCGAGAGCCTGCGCGGCCACGCGCGCGACGACGCAGACAATCGCACGATCGATCAGGTCTGCGAGATCGCTGCAGGCGTGCTCGCCAAGACGCGGACGCTGATGTTCGAGATCAGCCCGCCGATCCTGCACGAGCTCGGCCTCTTGCCCGCGCTCGAGTGGCTGGCAGACACGATGCGGGCGCAGCATGGCCTCGCCGTCGAGATCGATGCCGAGCCCGTCTCGGTCGTCGAGGAGGATCTCCGGGCTCTCCTGTTTCGATCGACGCACGAGCTGCTCACCAACGTGGTTCGCCACGCGCGCGCGACGAAGGCGACCGTCCTCGTCCGCGCACCCGAAGGCTCGCTTCGCATCGAGGTGCACGACGACGGCCAGGGCTACGACCCCGCCACGCTGCCTGCCGTCGGAGCGACCGGCGGCTTCGGACTCTTCAGCATCCGCGAGCGACTCGCCCATATCGGAGGTCACCTCGACATGCAGTCCGGCAGTGGCCGCGGAACCCGGGCCATCCTCGAGGCCCCGGTCGCGGCGACGCGGAAGGGGCGGCCATGACGCGCATCCTGATCGCCGACAATCACGTCCTGTTCGCGCAGGGCCTGCGTAGTCTCGTGGAGCAACAGCCGGACTTCGAGGTCGTCGGCGAGGCGTGCGACGGCCGTGAAGCCGTCGAGCGTGCGCGCGAGCTTCGCCCCGATGTCGTGCTGATGGACGTCGTCATGCCGAACCTCAACGGCTTCGAGGCGACGCGGATGATCCGCGAGGAGACGCCCGGTTCGCGGGTCCTCGCGCTCTCCATGCACGTCGACAAGCGCTACGTGCTCGGCATGCTGGAGGCCGGTGCCGCCGGCTACGTGCCCAAGGATGCGAGCTTCGACGAGGTCGCGCGAGCCATCCGCGCGGTCGCGGCCGGGCAGGGCTACCTGGCCCCGGCCATCGCCGGTCTCGTCGTCGAGGGCTACGCGCGTCGGACGACGCCGAGCACACCGGCGAGCGCCGCACTCTCCCATCGCGAGCGCGAGGTCCTGCAGCTGCTCGCGGAAGGTGCGACCGTGCGCACGATCGCTCGCCGCCTCCACATCAGCGTGAAGACCGTCGAGACCCACCGCCGCAACCTGCTCGCGAAGCTCGAGCTCGAGACCGTCGCCGACCTCGTTCGCTACGCGATCCGGGAGGGCATCACGTCGCTCGACCAGGTCGACGGCCAGTAGAGCCACCCGAACAATCGTTCAGCCGACGGCAAGTTTGTTTGGCGCGCGCGACGTCCGACCTAACGTCGGATGCAGATGACCGACGCCGCCAACCGTGCCGCGTCCAGGCCGCTCGTCGGCCTCGTGCATCTGCGCGCGCTCGCGATCGTCCTGGTGTTCCTCTACCACTATCGGCTGTTCGCCCATCCTGGCTGGATCGATCGCGTCGGCGCGTTCGGCTGGACCGGCGTCGATCTGTTCTTCGTCCTGAGCGGCTTCCTCATCTCGAGGCAACTGTTCCGGTCGCTCGCGACGCACGGAACGTTGTCGTTGCGCGAGTTCTACTTCAAGCGCTTGCTCAGGATCGTGCCGGCGTATGTCGTCGTGCTTGCCGCGTACGTCTGCCTGCCGGCGATTCACGAGCGCGAGTCGCTGCCGCCTCTCTGGCGGTTCATGACCTTCACCCAGAACATCGGGCTGGACCTGCACACGTCGGGCACGTTCTCGCACGCATGGTCGCTCTGCATCGAGGAGCAGTTCTACCTGGTGCTGCCGCTCGCACTGCTCCTCTTCGCGAGGCGGCGCGGCGCCATCTGGCTGCTGCCACTCGTCGTCGTGGCGGGCCTCGTCGTTCGTGCCCTCGTCCACCAGGACCAGGTGGTCGACGGCTTCACCTGGTACGAGTGGATCTACTATCCGACGTGGTCGCGCCTCGATGGGCTGGTGATCGGGATCGTGCTCGGCGCGATCTACGAGCTCCGACCGGCGCTGCGCGAGCGCCTGCACGCGGGCGGGCCCGAGCGGCTCGTGCTCGCGGTCGTGCTGTGGTTTGCGGCAGCCTGGCTGTTCGACGATCCGCAATCGCTGTGGGCCTCCGTCATCGCCTTTCCTGCGATCGCTCTCATCTACGGCCTGCTCGTGTCGGCCGCCCTCAGCCCGTCCTCGATCCTCGCGCGCTCCTCATCGCGGGTGACCGAGCAGCTGGCGACGCTCTCGTACGCGCTGTACCTGACCCACAAGGCAACGATCCACGTCACGCAGTCGGCGCTGACGACCCTGGGCCTCCCCACTGACGGTGGCGCGATGTTCCTCGCGTGCGCCGCCGCGTCGCTCCTGGTCGCGTCTGCCCTCCATGTCGCGGTCGAGCGGCCGTTCTTGCGATGGCGCGATCGCGTCCTCCGGACCTCCCCTGGAGCTCGAGGTGGCTGGGCCGGCGCTTGAGCATTGGAGACGCCATCGCGTACCGTGCGCCCCATGGCCATGGTCAGCGAGATCTTCGATGCATCCCAGTGGAGCGCCGTCCCCGGCTTCCAGCTCACCGACATCACGTATCACCGGCACGTGCGCCTCGGAATCGTCCGTGTCGCGTTCAACCGCCCCGAGGTTCGCAACGCATTCCGCCCGCACACCGTCGACGAGCTCTATGCGGCGCTCGAGCACGCGCGCATCTCCAGCGACGTCGGCGTCGTCCTCCTGACCGGCAACGGCCCGTCGCCACGAGATGGCGGCTGGGCATTCTGCTCCGGCGGCGATCAACGGATCCGCGGCGAGCACGGCTATCGCTACGAGGTCACCGGCGCCTCGCCCGCCGAGGCCCCGAAGGTCCCCGACCTCGCGAAGCTCGGTCGCCTCCACATCCTCGAGGTGCAGCGCCTGATCCGGTTCATGCCGAAGGTCGTGGTCGCCGTCGTCCCCGGCTGGGCAGCGGGCGGCGGGCACAGCCTCCATGTCGTGTGTGATCTGACGATCGCGAGCGCCGAGCACGCGATGTTCAAGCAGACCGATGCCGATGTCGCCAGCTTCGACGGCGGCTATGGCTCGGCCTACCTCGCGAAGATGGTCGGCCAGAAGAAGGCGCGGGAGATCTTCTTCCTCGGCGATGCCTACACCGCCGAGCAAGCCGCCGCGATGGGCGCGGTCAACGCGGTGGTGCCGCACGCCGAGCTCGAGAAGACCGCGATCGCCTGGGGCGAGAAGATCCTCGGCAAGAGCCCGACCGCCGTCCGGATGCTGAAGTACGCGTTCAACCTCGCGGACGACGGCGTCGTCGGCCAGCAGCTCTTCGCGGGCGAGGCGACGCGCCTGGCCTACGGAACGCCCGAGGCCAAGGAGGGGCGAGACTCGTTCCTCGAGAAGCGCGCCCCCGACTGGTCGGGCGTCCCCTGGTACTACTGAGCCGGCGGCCCTGGGGTTCAGGGTGTGAACGTCGCGTGATCGAAGTGCAGCGCGCAGCCGGTGCGGCCGAAGCGATGCTCGAACTCGATCATGTGGAGACCGCTCGCGAGCAGCGGAATCGACATCGTCACCCACGCGCCGCTCGTCGGTATGTTCATCATCGTCCACGCGCCATCGATCGTGACCTTGGCGACCGGTTCGGCGAGGCATCCCGACGACCGCACGCGAACGCTCCCGGTCGTCGCCACCGTCGTCGTGAACGTGGTGCTCGCCTTCTGGTACGCCGCGGCAAACGCGCGATACGCACCACCGCTCGCGCCTGCTGCGCTGACCACCGTGCCTTGCCCCGTCGCGCTCTCGGCCTCGACGACCACTGCCGCCGGCGGCGGATCGGGCGGCTGCGGCGGATCTTCGACGGCGAGCGTCACGTGGTCGACGCGGATCGCGCACCCACCGCTGCGGTGGTGGAGCTGCAGCGTGTGGCTGCCCGGTGGCACCGTCAGCCAGAAGTTGATCGTGCTCCAGCCCGACGTGAGCTGCTGTACCGCCGCGTCCTGGCCGTCGATGCGGATGCGTACCCACGGGTTGCAGGCCTCGCCGAGCACGCGCGCGGTGCCGCTGTAGGTCCAGCCGGTCGTCGTGAACGGCTGTTGCGCCGTCGTGGACACGGTGGGCAGCACGAGGACCGCACCGCCGCTCGCGGTGCTGTCGACCTCGATGACGCCGCCGCCCGTCGATGCTTCGCCCTCGAGGGCGAGTGACGTCACGGCGAACGAGGTCTCGGCGAGCTCGGGGCCGTCGATGCAGGCGCCGAGACAGAGAACGGCGATGAGTGGCTTCACCCCTGGATAGAGCCCGCCGCCCGCTCGGCGTTTCACCCGATGTGCATTGCCGGCGACGGAACAGTGTTTACCTCCGCTAGCGTCACACACCGCACGGTCTCGACAGGATAGCGGAGAGCACCCCGATAGCGTGAAATCTCTAGCTGGGCCGATCAGTCGCGCGTCACGTTGACCTCGGCGACGTGGTGCTCGCGGCTTCCGATCGTGACATGGACGGTCCAGCGTCCGTCGTAGACCCCATAGTCGCCCCGGTAGCAGTCGATTCTTTGCGTCGAATACGTCTCGCCGTCGATGTCGAACGCGACAAACGTCTCGTCGCAGACGTCCGTGTCGGACGTTCTGTAGTCGGTGCACTGCAGAGAGCGGAGCGGCTTGTCATCGGTCAGCGCCCACCAGAATCTGGTCATGTCCGCGCCTGTCTCGTTGCATGCACGCAGCTCGACCCGTTCGATCGGTTCGTTCGGGCCGACGTCGGTGCAAGCGCTCAGCCCGGCGAGGAGAAGCCAACGGTGCACATGCGAAGCGTACAACGCGTTCCCTCGTCGAGGCCGGTGAGGGTGCTCGTACTTGCTTCTTGCCGCGCATCACCTTCCAACGCCGCAGTTCTGAATCGCTATCGTCGAGCTGATCGCGTTTCAGCAGCCGAATGAAGTCGCGAGGATTCTTGACCTCGCGCACACCGACGTCAGCGCCAGCAGATGCGCCGCGCCACCGGAATGCGTAAGAAGAGCGTGCGAACCCTCGCGTGATCCGATAGACGCCACGGAGGCGTGAGGGTATCACCGCGAGTGAGCAAGGCGCGCGAGTACGTTCGTCGCCCTGCGGGTAGCCTCAGTCTGCGACGACGATGTCCGCGATGTGCACCCCAGCACCGTTCGGGGCGCGCATGGTCGCCGGGGCGACCGAGATCGGGAGGTTCTCCCAGTTCGGCGCCTTCCCAGTGAAGAAGCCGATCGTGAGTGCGTAGCGATCGGGTCTGTCGAATCGTACCATCGCGCGATCGACGATCGTCTCGCCAACTCTCCACCGCCCGGTCGGGCACCACCCGATTCCCGGGTCGTGATCCGCATTGACGCGCGTAGTGGACGAATCGAAGTGAGCAAAGATCGTCCAGTCTCGGTCGAGCGGCTTCAGTGCGCGGTAGACGAAGGTGATCTCGACGTTCTCACCGGTCTTGATCGCGGTGGGGACCGTCGAGCCGACGAGCTCGATCGCGTCGTTCCAGACCACCGGCGCCGGGACTCTGGTGAGCGTTGCGGGGACATCATGACCGCGCGCTCCATCACACGGCGATCGGTCGAGCACGAGCGAAGCGTCCGCCACACCAGCGGAGATCGTTTGTCTCGTGGCGAGCCCGGCGCGCGCGACCTCCACGACATACTGACCCGGTGATAGGTCGACGATGCGGAAATGACCATTCTCGTCGGTGATCGTGCCTGGCGGCGTCTGGAACGTGCCCCGCGGCTTTCCATCGAACCCGAACGCCCTCACCGCCACGTCAGGAACCGGCCCCCCGGATCCATCTACCACCTTGCCTGCGATCGCGAGCACTGTCGGCGCAACCACCAGGCGGACGCCATCCGTGCGGGCATCGCCGCCTTGCAGCTCGACGTCCGGCGGCGTCTCCAGAAATCTGAACGCGCTCGACGCACCGCTGCCCGGATACACAGCTGGTGAATACTTGCCGCCCCTGAGGGCGCCGCACACGAATGCACCCGTCGCGTCGGTCGAACAACTCGACGCCATCTCACCGTTGAACCAGACGATCGCGTCTGCCACCGGTGCGCCGTCCCCGTCGACAACATGACCAGCAATCGTGCCACCCCACGCGAGATCGACATCGTGCTCGCGCGTCTCGCCGAGCCCCAGCTCGAACACGCGGTCTTCAAAGAACATCGCGCCGCGTTGCCGGTCGTCGCAATAGAACCCGTACTTCCCAGGTTCGAGACCCTTCGCCTCATATCGACCCGATGCATCGGCAGTCAGACCTGCCTTCGAAGGTCCCGCGATATCGACGCGCGCATATGGAACGGGCGCGCCACGGCGGCGCACGACACCTCGAATCACGCCGAGCGCTTCGACCACGACGTCGGCGGTGTTTCGATCGCCCGCAACAATGGAAACGGCGCCTGACGTGCGTCGAAAGGGCGTCGTCTTCAACTCGATGTCTCCGACGGGAACGCGCGCGAGAACGAAGGAGCCGTCAGCCTGCGAGATGGCGACCTCTTCACCTGCAGCGACGCTGACCCCGCCGATCGGGCGACCTCGAAACACGACGCGCCCGCGCAACACACCGGTGGGCAGCATGCGCAACTCGACCTTGCGTGTCTCCGCGGCTTCAAGCTCGACCCTCACGTCGGAGGCCGCTGCCGCCCCATTGGAGGCACGAAGGACATACTCATCCGCAGCAAGGCCACCGAGCTGAAAGGCGCCATCGCTGTCCGTCAGCGCGCTGATGGATATGCCGCGCTCGGGGGCAATGGACGCTTCTGGCCCGGTAAGGCTTACCGTGACACGCGCATCGGCGACGGGTGAACCCTCGCCGTCCAGTACGCGGCCCGTGATCGTTGCTTCTGGCGCGAGCACGAAATTTCGACGCATGCGCCCGACGGGTGCTATCGGCAGCACGATGGTTCCGAATCCGTCGGCGCGTACCACCAGGCGCACCTCTGCGACGAGTGCGGCCGTTGGAAGGGCGCATAGCTCGTAGTTGCCGCTCGCATCGGTCTCGGTGCCGACGACACCCTCGCGAAGCAACTGGGCGTGATGGATCGGCGTACCCGACGCGTCCGTTACTCTTCCATGGAGGCCAGCTGCGCAATCTCCGAGCACGAGCTCGACATCGGCGAACGCCGGATCACGTAGGTCGATATGTCTGATCGCCGCGAGCTTTCCGGGCAGCGAAGCGCCCAGCGAATACTCGCGTGGAGCTTGCTCCCCGAAATCGAACCGCCCATTGTCGTCGCTCGTGATCTCGTGCGTTGCGAGAGGAGCTGCGAGCAGCCGCACGCGCGCATGCGGTGCTGGTGTTCCGTCGGACAGGACGACGCGTCCGCGGAGGACTCGTGCTGGCGCTCCCTCCTGCGCGAACCAGGACAATTCTGCGGCGGCGACCGGTGTCTGCCTCGGTGTCGAGGGTCGCGCCACAGGATGCGCGGGTTGCGCGGGCGCAGCGCTCGAAGCTTCACGGTTCATCAACGCGACGACCACGACAACAGACACGGCGCCGCCGAGGAGCAACAACACAAGAAGCGCGATGGCTGGTGTCGCTGCCGCAGGACGGGGCACTGCAAGCGGTGCGAGCGCAAGCATCCATGCGCGTCGGTCTCCACGATGCAGCGTGTCGAGTTGCGTGCGTAGGCGGTCCAGCGCTTCCTTCAGGCGCCAGCGAACCGTGCCCGCAGGTATCGCGAGTCGCCGCGCGATCTGTGTTGGCGTCAGACCCTCCGCAAAGCGCAGCAGAACCGTAGAGCGAAACGGTTCGTCGAGCTCGCTGACGAGGCGCGCTAACAGCTGCTGAAGCTCGTGACGTTCGAGAAGCTTCTCGGGCGACGGGACCTCGTTGTCCTCGAGACCGGCAGCGGCTGTTTCGCGCGCGATGCGGTTCGCGTCACCTCGCCAGCGCATGCGCGCTGCGTTCTTGAGGACTGTCCGTAGCCACGGTCGAGTACTCCCTGCAGTCTCGGGAGGTCGTCGTATCGCCGCAACCCACGTGTCTTGTACGAGGTCGTCTGCACCCTCGTGCACGAGGCTGCGGGCGAGCTGACGAAGCCAGCCTGCATGGGAGAGCAAATCGCCTGGATCAGCGGAGGCCATCGCTACACAGATGCAGCGCGGCGCGATGCGTTGGTGAGAATCGACATGGTGAAGCCACGACCACGGAGTCCTCGATAGCGCACTTGATTTCCCTGCATCGACGATGTCGAACGGACCGACCGCGAAGGCGATGAGGTAGCAGGGCAGGGGGCTTCGCGAGGTCGACGCTCGTCGTTCCAATCGTTGATCTCGCGCTCATTATTTTCAGTCCAGCGCCGTGAAGGCGCGGAGGAGCGGGCGCGTCTGGGGCGGGCCGATCACATCTCGGCTTCGCGACAGGGGCCCTCGGTGGACTCGGGGAACGTGCCGCCGATGAGCACGCGACGAGGACGAGCAACAACCCGCCGCGCACGGCCATGAAGTGATCTTATCGGTAAACGATTGGGAGCGGAGGGCGGTTGGCCTTGCCCGAGTTTCGTGGACACCTGGTTTCAGGCTGCAGCACGCTCATACTCCATCGGGCTCATGTAGCCCAGGGTCGAGTGCAGCCGTGTTGGGTTGTAGAAGCCTAGGATGTAGTCGG
>JAEWJO010000201.1 GCA_023386455.1 Pseudomonadota bacterium
GCTCGAGCGCGGTCGCGACGACCGTGTCGTCGGTGACGACGCGCAGCGTGCCCGCGGCGGCGAGCGCACCGAGGTTCATCCGCTGGTTGTCGGCGACGCACAGGGCGATCGCCGGTACACCGCACGCCGCCAGCTCGTACGTCGTCTGACCGCCGGCGGCGATCGCGAGGTCCGCGCGCGTCATGATCTCCACCATGTCGCCAGGTGAGCGATGTACCACGAGTCGCGCATCGGCGGGGAGGTCGCCGCGGAACAGGGGCCCGGCGATCACCTCGACCATCGCCGACGGAAATGCCGCGAGCAGCGCCGTCGCGATCCGCTCGGTCCTGCCGCCGGGGTTGCTGCCGCCGAGCGTGACGAGCAGGCGCTCGATCGTGTCGCGCACCTGCGGCCGCGGCCGGCTGCGGAACTCGGGGCGCAGCAGCGCGTACGCCGGTCCGAACAGGCGCAGGCAGTCGGCGGGCACGTCGTAGGGTAGGGTGCTCGCGGTCGGGCTCGCGTTCAGCACCGCGTCGACCTCGAGCGGGCGGTCGGCGAGGTCGTCGATCACCATCGACCGCGGCACGCGCGCGTGGACCGCCGCGACGAGCTCCGCGGTGATCGCGTAGTCGTCGAGGATCACGCCGTCGGGCAGGAGTCGATCCAGCGCCGCCAGCGTCGGCGCGTCACCTTCACCGACGACGTCGATCGAGAATCCGCACGCGCTCGCGAGCCGGCGGCCCTTCTCGTCGGCACACAGCACGAACACGACGTTCGCGCGCTTCGCGATCTCGTGCGCGAGCGTCAGGCAGCGCCGGAAGTGACCAAACCCGATCGCCTCGGTGCACGCGGTCCGGACTGCGATCGTGCGCGCCATCAACCGTCGGAGGCGACTCCGCCGACCAGGTCTTGCAGCTCCTGCCGGGTGAGCCACTTGTCGTTGTTATCCGACGCGTAGCGGAACCCGTCCGGGCAGGTCTTCTCGTTCGCGTACGCGTCGGTGTCGAAGAAGTCGTGCGCCGGCTTGATGACGAAGCGGTCGGCGAGCTCGACGGTGTTGCGCGCGTCGTCCTCGGGGACCATCACCTCGTGGAGCTTCTCGCCCGGGCGGATGCCGACGATCTCCGTCTTGCACTCCGGCGCGATCGCGGCGGCGAGGTCCATGATGTTCATCGACGGGATCTTCGGCACGAAGATCTCGCCGCCATGCATGCGCTCGATGCAGTCGATCACGAAGTCGACGCCCTGCTGCAGCGTGATCCAGAACCGCGTCATCCGCGGATCGGTGATCGGCAGGACGCCGGTCTTCCGCTTGTTCTGGAAGAACGGGATGACGCTGCCGCGGCTGCCGACGACGTTGCCGTAGCGGACGACCGAGAACCGCGTCACGTGGCGGCCGACGTACGCGTTGCCGGCGACGAACAGCTTGTCGGCGCACAGCTTCGTCGCGCCATACAGGTTGATCGGGTTCGCGGCCTTGTCGGTCGACAGCGCGAGCACGCGCTGGACGCCGCGATCGATCGCCTCGTTGATCACGTTCTCCGCGCCGATGACGTTCGTCTTGATCGCCTCGAACGGGTTGTACTCGGCGGCCGGCACCTGCTTGAGCGCGGCGGCATGGACGACGACGTCGATGCCGTCGAGTGCGCGGCGCAGGCGCTGCTCGTCGCGGACGTCGCCGATGAAGTAGCGCAGCTTCGGCGAGCTCAGCGTCTGCTGCATCTCGAACTGCTTCAGCTCGTCGCGGCTTAACACGACGAGCTTCTTGAGATCGAGCCGCTCCAGTGCCGTCTTGACGAACAACTTCCCGAACGAACCCGTACCGCCCGTGATGAGCAAGGACTTGCCCTGCAGCGAGAACATTTGGGGCAGACTGCCGAGGAACGGCACCGAGGTCAAGAACGATAGACGTCGAGGTCGTGGGCCTTCGGGAACGCGTCGACCAGCGAGTCGGGATCGAGGTTCACGATCGGAAACCGTCTGAATCCTTCGAGGCTGCGGAACGTGAGCGCCGTGTAATAGAGGTCCTCCCAGATCGGGTCGGTCCCGACGAAGACCTGGTACTCGTCCGGCGCATCGTAGAAGTGGCGGTAACGCGAACGCTTCACGTTGTCGCGATCGACGGTCAGCGACTTGAACGCGTCGTTGTCGACGCCGCCGAGATAGATCCGGTCGTAGCCGAGGTAGCACGCGATCGAGAGCGCCTTGTACGCGGTCCACGGCCGGTAGCCGAGCGGGCGCGTGATGTCACGCACGTTGTCGCTGAACAGATCGACGGCGTCGCAGAAGCCGTACGCGGCCGGCGAGCTCGCGAGCTCGTGGATCGGCACGAACAGCTGCGGCTTCACCCGCTCGAGCGCGGCCCACGTCTCCCGGCACGATGCGGCAAACGCGCTGCGCTGGCGCGCGGCCTCCGCCTCGTCGAGGTGCGCGAGCTCGCTCTCGGCCATCGCCGCCGTCCACTGCGCCGGATCGCTGACGACGTAGTGGGTCGGCTCGACGATCTTGCCGAACTCGGTTCCGAGCAGGAAGTTGATCCCGAACACGTCGATGCCGCGCTCGCGCTTCACCGCCGCGACCTTCGCCGCGTCGAGCTTGGCGAGCGACGGGCCGGTCGCGAAGACGAACGCCTGGCGACCGCGCTTGGTCCCCTCGAGAGCCTTCGTCCGTGCGAGCGCTGCGCGATCTCCGAGGAGGACGTGACGCGTGTAGTAGTACTTCGCGTCGCGCTGTGTGCGAAGCCACAGCCGCAACAGGTCGCCGAACATGCCTTGACTCTATGTCGACGACGTAGAAGATCTCGACACTTGTCGGTCGCGATCGTCAATTACGGGATGGGCAACCTGCGCTCCGTCTTCAACGCCGTCCAGGCGATCGGCGGCACGCCCGTCCTGGTCGATCGTCCCGAGGACCTCGCGGACGCCGATCGGATCATCCTGCCCGGCGTCGGCGCGTTCGGCGAGGCGATGAAGCGCCTGCACGCGCGCGGCTTCGTCCCCGCGCTCGAGCGTGCGGTGCTGCACGATGGCCGGCCGTTCCTCGGCATCTGCCTCGGCATGCAGCTGCTCGCGACGCGCGGCTTCGAGCACGGCGAGAATGCAGGCCTTGGCTGGATCACCGGCGAGGTCCGCGCGCTCGAGCCTGCCTGCGACCTGCGCGTCCCTCACATGGGCTGGAATGCGATCGCGGTCCAGACCCAGGTGCCGTTGCTCACCGACCTGCCGGCACAGCCGGCGTTCTACTTCGTGCACAGCTTTCACTTCGTCACGGAGGATCCTGCCGCTGCGGTCGCGGTCGCCGACTACGGTGGCCCGGTGACGTCCGTGGTCGCGAAGGACCACATCTTCGGCACGCAGTTCCACCCGGAGAAGAGCCACAAGGTCGGGCTCGCACTGCTGAAGAACTTCCTCGCGTATCAGAGGGCCGCATGCTGAAGCACCGCCTGATCCCCGTCCTGCTGCTGCAGAACGGCAAGCTCGTGCGCAGCCAGCGCTTCGAGATCCACCAGGTGATCGGCAACCCGATCCACGAGGTCGCCCGGTTCAACGAGTGGAGCGTCGACGAGCTCGTCTACCTCGACATCAGCCGCGACGGCAGCTACGACCAGGGCCGCGACGACCACGCGATCGGCGGCCTCAACGATCCGATCTCGATCCTCGACGCCGTCGCGAAGACCTGCTTCATGCCGCTGACGTTCGGCGGCCGTATTCGCTCGATCGCGGACATGGAGGTCCGGTTCGAGCACGGCGCCGACAAGATCACGCTCAACACCGCGGCGTTCCGCAGCCGCGAGCTCGTCACCGACGCCGCGAAGCGATTCGGCGCGCAGGCGGTCGTCATCAGCATCGACATCAAGCGCACCGATCGCGGTCACGAGGTCTTTGTCGACGGCGGGCAGACCGCGACCGGCCTGTCGCCTGTCGAGTGGGCGCGGGAGGTCGAGGGGCGCGGCGCCGGCGAGATCCTGCTCCAGAGCATCGACCGCGACGGCGTCGCGAAGGGCTACGATCTCGACGCGATTCGCGAGGTCGCCGCGGCGACGCGAATCCCGGTCATCGCCCTGGGCGGCGTCGGCCGCTACGAGCACTACGTCGACGGGATCAAGGCCGGCGCATCTGCGGTCGCCGCCGCGAACATCTGGCACTTTCGCGAGCTGGCCGATCGCGGAGGCAAGCGAGCGTTGGCGTCCGCAGGCATCGACGTGCGAACGTAGCCCGCCATGGCCGTCCGTTACTGCACCAGGTGTGTCTACCCCGCTGTCGCCGCGACGCCGCTGACGTTCGACAAGGACGGCGTCTGCTCCGGCTGCCGCGTCGCCGAGCAGCCGAAGTCGATCGACTGGGCCGAGCGCAAGCAGATGCTCGTCGACCTCGTCGCCGAGTACAAGTCGGAGTCGAACTACGACATCCTGATTCCGGTCTCCGGCGGCAAGGACAGCTACTACCAGACGCACGTCGCCGTGAAGGAGCTCGGGCTGAAGCCGCTGCTCGTCACGTATCACGGCAACAACTACCTGCCCGAGGGCGAATACAACCTCGCGCGGATGCGCAAGCTGTTCGACTGCGATCACATCATCGTCAAGCCGAGCATCCCGATGCTCGTCAAGATGAATCGCCTCGGCTTCCGCCTGCAGGGCGACATGAACTGGCACGCGCACTGCGGCATCTTCACGACGCCGATCCAGATCGCCGTCCGCTACAAGGTGCCGCTGATGCTGTGGGGCGAGCACGGGTTCATGAACCTCGGTGGCATGTACTCGCACGACGACTTCGTCGAGTTCACCGCGAAGCACCGCCTCGAGCACTCGCTACGCGGCTTCGACTGGTACGACTTCACCGACGAGGGTCTCGACAAGCGCGGGCGGCCCGAGATCAAGGAGGGCCTCACGGCGAAGGACCTCCTGTGGGCGCAGTATCCGTCCGACGACGAGATCGACTCCGTCGGCGTCCGCGGCATCTACCTCGGCAACTACGTCGACTGGGACGGCAACTTCAACGCCGAGATCTCGATGAAGCTGTACGACTGGAAGCCGGCCGAGACCGGCTTCGAGCGCACGTACCGCTATTTCTCGAACCTCGACGACATGCACGAGAACGGCATGCACGACTACCTGAAGTTCATCAAGTTCGGGTACGGCCGCGCGACCGACCACTCGTGCAAGGACATCCGCTCGGGCCTCATGAGCCGCGACGAGGGCGTCGCGATGGTGAAGAAGTACGACGCCGTGAAGTCGAGCGACCTCAAGCGCTGGCTCCTCTATGTCGACATGACCGAGGAGGAGTTCGACCGCACGTGCGACACGTTCCGCGATCCGCGCGTGTGGCGCATCGAGAAGGGGCGCTGGGTGAAGACCGACCTCTGGGGCGGCGAGGGTGACTACGGTCCGGTTCACCTGAAGGGCGCCGACCTCGAGCGCTGGCTACGAAAGAAGGAACAGCATGGCTGACGCACAGCGCCTCCGCGAGAACGAGATCCGTCCCGATCACCTGCGTGCCGAGCAGGCGCAGCGGTTCGCGAACGACATCCGGCGCATGCTGTCGCGGCGCGGCGAGTTCGTCGACGTGACGTGCCCGGCGTGCGGTGGCGCCGAGCGCCGGCCGGCGTTCACGAAGTACGAGCTCTCGTACGTCACGTGCACCGCGTGCGCGACGATCTACATCTCGCCGCGGCCGAGCCCCGCCGTGCTCGAGGACTACTACACGAACAGCGAGAACTACGCGTACTGGAACGCGGTGATCTTCCCGGCGTCGGAAGGCGCGCGCCGTGAGAAGATCTTCAAGCCGCGTGTCCAGCGCGTCGTCGAGATCTGCGAGCGCTACGGCGTCGGCCGCGACCTGTGCGTCGAGGTCGGCGCGGGCTTCGGCATCTTCTGCGAGGAGCTCGGCAAGCTCGGCCGGTTCACGCGCGTCGTCGGTATCGAGCCGACGCCGGATCTCGCGAAGACCTGCCGCGAGCGCGGCATCGAGGTCGTCGAGCTTCCGGTCGAGCGCGTCGACTTTCGGGGGATGCGCGCCGACGTCGTCGCGACGTTCGAGGTGATCGAGCACCTGTTCGAGCCGCGCGCGTTCCTCGAGCGCTGCGCCGAGCTCGTGAAGCCGGGTGGCCTCCTCGTGATCACGTGCCCGAACGGGCGCGGCTTCGACGTCGAGGTGATGGGCCCGGGCTCGGACACCGTCGACGTCGAGCACCTGAACTACTTCAACCCACGCTCGCTCGGCGATCTCGTCGCGCGCTGTGGGTTCGAGGTGCTCGAGGTCACGACGCCCGGCAAGCTCGACGCCGAGCTCGTGCGCAAGAAGGTGCTCGCCGGCGAGCTCTCGCTCGCGGGTCAGCCGTTCCTCCAGCAGGTGCTCGTCGAGCGCTGGGACGATGTCGGAACCGCGTTCCAGCAGTTCATCGCGGACAGCGGCCTGTCGTCGCACATGTGGCTCGTGGCGCGGCGAACGTAGTACTCCTTGCCCATGCAGCTCCGCGAGCAGTTCAAGAAGGACGGGTACGCGATCGTGCCCGGCGTCTTCTCGGCCCAGGAGATCGCGAGTCTCCGGCGCGATCTGCTGAGCATCTTCGACACGCCGCCGACGCTACCGGGTGATCGGCCGAGGACGCCGAAGTCCGCCGCGCTGCGCGTCGAGTTGCCGGTGCGTCATCCACAGC
>JAEWJO010000268.1 GCA_023386455.1 Pseudomonadota bacterium
GCCCGGGCCTTGGCCGCCTGGCTCTCCCTGCGCGGAGACCGGCGCGTCGCTGCGCTCGCCGGGGCGTCGCCGCCGGCGTCGTCGCTTGCGCCGTCCTTCGCCGGCTGGGCCCGCGTCTGCCTCCGAGCCCGCCGGGCCGTCGTCGGGGCCGCCGTCGTCGGGACCGTCGTTCTGCTCGTCGGGCGCGCTCACGGCGCACGATCCTGGGTCGCGAGCTGCGCGATCAACGCCTCGATCGCGAGCTGCGGGTTGGCGTTATGGATCGCGACCGCGGTGTGCCACGACAGCACCGTCTGCGCGCGCGTCGCGGCGCGCTTCGCCGTCGCGAGATCCGACTGGGCCGCGGCCTCGTGTGCGCGCGCGTGGAGGCGCAGCGCGGCGGCGACGAGCACCGGCGCGGCATCGCCCTTGCCCTCGGCGACGCGGTTCGGCAGCGTCGGATCGTGGCGGTCGCCGGCGAGCTCCTCGCCGAGCTTCGAGATCCGCTCGGCGCGCGATGGATCGACATCGACGAGGCCGGTGCCACCGCCGAAGCGCACGCGCTGGCAGCGGCTGCGGATCGTCGGCAGGAGCTGCTCGGGCGCGGTCGTGCACAGCACGAACAGCGTGCGCGCCGGCGGCTCCTCGAGCGTCTTCAGGAGCGCGTTTGCCGCGGGCGGCGCCATCGACGTTGCCTCCTCGACGACGAACACGCGGACGTCCGCCTCGTGCGGCGGCAGGCCGATGCGCGCGATCACCTGGTTTCGCACGCTCTCGATCGGAACGATGTTCGCCGCACCCTCGCGAACAAGCGTCACGACGTCGGGGTGGATCCCGGCGATGATCTTCGAGCACGAATCGCACTCGCCGCAGCCTTCGCCGCGCGCGACCTGGCAGTTCAGCGCCGCTGCGAGCGCCGTCGCGGTCTCGACGAGCGGCGCGCCGACGGGGCCGGAGAACAGATACGCGTGCGGGACCCGTGAACGGTCGATCGCTCGGCGAAGTACCGAGATGACGCGTTCCTGCTGGGGCAACCCCTCCCAGATCGACACCTGCGCAAGCTAGCACAATGCCCTGCGTTGCCAGGAGGCCACGTCACTTGCACGGCAGAGGTTGGTCGTTCTGTAGGAGGCGGTTTCGGCCTCTGCTAAGGTCCGCCCTCCATGTCGCAGTTCCCTCGTCCCAAGACTGGAACCGGCCCGCAGGGTGTCGCGGAGCAGAGCTTCGCGGCCTTTCGCGAGGTGCCACGCACCGGCGTCATCTACGTCACGACCGAGGCCAGCAAGCGCGGCTACTCGAACAGTGCCGAGGACTGGTGCAACCTCGGGCAGGGCATGCCCGAGGCCGAGGCGCTGCCGGGCGCGCCGCCGCGCATCGCCGACCTTCCGATCCTCGCCGGCGATCAGGAGTACGCGCCGGTCGCCGGACTGTGGGAGCTGCGCGAGGCGATCGCCGGCTACTACAACGACCTGTTCCGCCGCGGCATGGGGAGCAAGTACTCCGCCGAGAACGTCGCCGTGTCCGGTGGCGGACGCTCGGCGCTGACGCGCGTCGCCGCGTCGCTCGGCAACATCAACCTCGGCCACTTCCTCCCGGACTACACCGCGTACGAGGAGCTGCTGAGCGTCTTCCGTCTGTTCTCGCCGATCCCGATCCTGCTCGAGCCCGAGCGCGGCTACGCGTTCTCGGGCGCCGACCTCCGGCGCGAGGTGCTCGGCCGCGGCCTGTCCGCGATCCTCGCGAGCAACCCGGCGAACCCGACCGGCAAGGTCATCGGCGCTCAGGACCTCTCCGAGTGGGTCGCCGTCTCGCGCGAGCTCGACTGCGCGCTGATCTTCGACGAGTTCTACTCGCACTACATCTGGCGTCCGGACCTCGTCGCGCAGGGCGCGATCGAGACCGCCGCGCGCTACGTCGAGGATGTCGATCGCGATCCGGTCGTGATCCTCGACGGCCTGACGAAGAACTGGCGCTACCCGGGCTGGCGCGTCACGTGGACCGTCGCGCCGAAGAAGGTCATCGAGGGCGTCACCTCGGCCGGCAGCTTCCTCGACGGCGGCGGCTCGCGTCCGCTCCAGCGCAAGGCGGTCGAGCTGCTCGCGCCGACGGCGGCGATGGCCGAGACCAAGGCGATCCACAACGAGTTCGGCAAGAAGCGCGCGCGCCTCCTGAACGGCCTGCGCGACCTCGGCTTCACCGTCGACCTGCCGCCCGAGGGCACGTTCTACGTCTGGGCGAGCGCGCAGCACCTGCCGGCGTCGATCAGCGACGGCATGAGCTTCTTCCGCGCCGCGCTCGAGCGGAAGGTCATCACGGTGCCGGGCGAGTTCTTCGACGTCGACCCGGGCAAGCGCCGCGGCGGTCGCGCATCGCGGTTCCGCCGTCACCTGCGCTTCTCGTTCGGCCCGGCGATGCCGAAGCTCGAGCTCGCGCTCGAGCGCTTCAAAGAGCTGATCGCGGCCGCGGGCTGAAGATCTAGTCCGGCTTCACGACGACGAACTTGCGGACGCCGACGAGCTGACCGCCGATCGTGTAGGTCGCGCACTGCCACGCTCCGGTCGGATCGGCCGGCAGCCTGTCCTGCGGGAACACGCTGCGGAACACGACCGCATCGCCGTCGTCGCACGTCAGGCGCTCCATCTGGATCGGCACGTCGAGCTTGTGGCCGCGGTGCCGCCACACGTGGACGACGGTCTCCTTGAGGCCGCCGGGCTCGCGCAGCATCGAGCCGCAGCGCAGACCATCGAGCTGGCTCGAGCGCAGCTGGTGCTTGCTGGCCGGCAGGCACTCGTAGCTGCCCTGCGTGCCGTGGCCGATCGACGTCTCCGCCATCGCGAGTGGCGCCGGCGGGATCACGGTGCGCCCGAACCACACCGCCGCGAGCAGCGCCCCGGTCATCAGCAGCGTCAGGATCGCGCCCTGCGGCGACAGCACCTGCTTGATCGAGAACGAGAGCAGGGCCACCGACGCCGGTGTCGCCGCCGCCGCGACGATGAGGCCCGTCAGGTGATCGACGCCGACCAGCAGCGGCAGCATCACGTTCAGCATGCCGAACATCGCGAGGCCATACATCGCCGAGGCGAGCCAGCGGCGCTCCATGACGAAGTGATCGAACACGAGGTCCATCGTCGACAGCACCGCGCAGATGAGGAGCAGCGGCGCGAGCCACCAGTTCCACGACGACAGCGACCACGTCGCGCTCGACGCGTAGAGCGGCGTCAGGAAGAAGAACATCTGCTGGTAGAACTGCTTGATGACGTAGTTCGTCGCGACGCGGATGCCCTTGCGGAAGAGCTTCTCGTCGTCGCGCCGGTTCGCCGGCCCGACGATGAAGCGCAGCGCGATGAACATCAGCAGCCACGAGCCCAGCAGGGCGATCATGACCTTGTCGGCGTACTTGAGGCCGGCGCGCGCGAACAGCATCACGCCGACGCCGAACGAC
>JAEWJO010000283.1 GCA_023386455.1 Pseudomonadota bacterium
GCGTGATCCTCGCGACCCACGCCGATACCGCGCTCGCGCTGCTCGCGGCGCCGTCGGAGCCGGAGCGCCGCGTGCTCGGCGCGTTCCGCTACAGCCCGAACCGCACCATCCTTCACACCGATCGCGCGTTCCTGCCGTCGCGCCCTGCCGCCCATGCAGCCTGGAACTACGTCGACGATCCGGACTCCGCGCGCGTCGCGGTCACGTACTCGATGACGCGACTGCAGGGCCTGCCCGATACGCCGTACCTCGTCACGCTCAATCCGCGCCGCCCGCCGCGCGGCATCCTCCACGACGTGACGTTCGCGCATCCCCAGCTCGACCGGGCCGCGCTCGCCGCACAGGCCGAGCTACCCCGCCTGAACGGCACGCAGCGCACGTACTACGCCGGCGCGCATTTCGGCTTCGGGTTTCACGAGGACGGCATGCGCGCCGGACTCGGCGCCGCCGCACGAGTGCTCGCCGATACCACGCGCGGCGCCGACGTGATCGCCGTCGACGAGGGTGTCGCGTGACGGTGTCCGAGGCCGTCCGATGACGACGCGCGACGCGTTCCACTCCGCGCTCTATCGCGGCGACCTTCTCCACGCGCGCCACGACCACCTCGCTCGCCGCGCGTTCCGCTATCCGGTCTACGTCGCTGCGCTCGATCTCGACGAGCTGCCGGCGCTCGACCGATCGCTGCGCCTGTTCTCGCACCGCCGCTGGAACCTCCTGTCGTTCGACGACCGCGACTACGCGGCGACGCTGTCGCCGAGCCTTCGCGGCGCGGCCGGCGATCTCGAGGCGAGCCTCGCCACGCTGCGCGCGGCAAACGGCGTGCCCCGACCGCACGGCACGCGCCTCGTCACGAACCTGCGCGTCGCGGGCTACGTGTTCAACCCGGTCAGCTTCTTCCTCGACTACGACCAGCGCGGCGCACTGACGTCCGCGATCGCCGAGGTCAACAACACCTACGGCGGCAGCTTCCGCTACGTGCTCGGTCCCGACGCGCGGCTCCCCGGCACACGCGTCGGCTTCCGCCACGTGCGCGAGCTGTTCGTGTCGCCGTTTCTCCACGGACCCGCGACGTACGACTTCTACTTCGACGCGCCCCTCGACGGTGACGACCTCGCCGTCGAGATGCACGTCACGCGCGGCCGCCCGGACGACCTGGGCAAGCGCCTGTTCACCGCGACACTCGCCGGCCGGCGCACGCCTCTCACGGACCGTTCGATCGTCCTCACCGCGCTGCGCTATCCGCTCATGACCGCGCAGGTCATCGGTCTCATTCACCTCGAGGCGATGAAGCTCCGCCTCCGCGGCGTGCCGTATCGCCGGCCCGATGTCGATCATCGCCCGCTCGCAGTGATGCCGCGCTAGGATACGCGGCACATGCGCGATTCAGCCCGTCGAGAAGTTGTCGCGGAGCGCGAACACGAGAGCCAGGAGAGCGAGGCCGAGAGCGAGTCGCACGAGCGGTTCGCCGGCGGCCGCGCCCCCGCGGTCCAGGAAGGCTTCCGCGATGGCGGCGCCACCGCGTCGCAGCTCGCGTACGCCGAGGACGAGAACGAGAAGGAGCTCGAGCAGAAGGTCAGCGCGCTCGTCGCCAAGAAGTTCGGCGGCGACTACAAGAAGGCGTTCGATCACTACGACACCGACGGCGACGGCAGCATCGGCAAGAGCGAGCTGTCCGGGATGCTGTCGGAAGCCGGCGTCGGCAACGGCCTGACGCGCGGCGTGTGGGCGACCAAGATCATCGAGAAGCTCGACACCGGCGGCGACAAGAAGGTGTCGTGGGGCGAGTTCGAGACGATCTTCCGCGGCCGCGCCTGATCCCGTGACGCCGCCGTGATCCCACCGGTCCGCGCGGCCGTAGTAACGTCCGGCGCGGGTGCCCGGGGAGATCGCTCATCCGCTGATCGCGCCGCTGCCGCGGCTCGTGCCGCCCGCGGCCCAGCTGCTGCGATGGGCGGCACTGCGTCAGCTGCGCTCGACGTGGGCCGGTGGCCGGCTCGACCTGATCCTGCCGACCGGCGAGGTGTTCCGGCTCGGCGGCGAGGGTCCCGCGGAGGCGCGCTGCCGCATCGACGACGATCGCATGTTCCTCCGCCTGCTCCTGCGCGGCGAGCTCGGTGGTGGCGAGTCGTACGTCGCCGGCGAGTGGTCGAGCGACGACCTCGTCGCGCTCCTCCGCGTGTTCCTGCGCGGCACGCGCGCCCGCGGCGTCGAGTCGCCGCTGACCCGGCTCGCGCAGCTGCCCGCGCTCGTCCGCCACCGCCGCGCCGCGAACACGCACGCCGGCAGCGAGCGCAACGTCCACGCCCACTACGATCTCGGAAACGCGTTCTACCGGCTGTTCCTCGACGACGACACGCTCGCCTACTCGTGCGCGCTCTACACCCCGGACACGCGCACGCTCGCCGACGCGCAGCGCGCGAAGCTCGATCGCCTGTGCGACTGGCTCGAGCTCTCGCCGCGCGATCACCTCCTCGAGATCGGGTGCGGCTGGGGCGGCATGGCGATCCACGCCGCGCGCACCCGAGGCTGTCGCGTCACCGCGATCACCGTCTCGCGCGAGCAGCTCGAGCTCGCATCCGCGCGCGTCGCCGCCGCGGGCCTCGCCGATCGCGTCGCGATCGAGTACCGCGACTACCGCACGCTCTCGACCACGTACGACAAGATCGTCTCGATCGAGATGCTCGAGGCGGTCGGCTACGAGTACCTGCCGCGGTTCTTCGCGACCTGCGCACGGGCGTTGAATCCGGCGGGCCGCCTCGCGATCCAGACGATCTCGATGCCCGACGATCGGTTCGACGCGTATCGCGCGCGCGTCGACTGGATGCAGACGTACATCTTCCCCGGCACGCTCATCCCGTCGCTCGCCGCGATCCGGGCCGCGAGCCGTCCGGCCGGCCTCCGGATCGAGCGCGCCGACGACATCGGTCCGCACTACGCACCGACCCTGCGCGCGTGGCGCGATCGGTTCGTCGCCGCGCTACCGCAGGTCCGCGCGCTCGGCTTCGATCTGCCGTTCGTGCGCACGTGGCTCCTCTACCTCGCATTCAGCGAGGCCGCGTTCGCCGAGCGCACGCTCGGCGATCATCAGCTCCTGCTCGCGCGCTGACTACGCCGTCACGTGCGGGTACACGAGCATCGCGAGCATCGCGCCGATCACGAGCACGAAGACCGCGATGAACGGCGCCAGCCAGCGAGCGCCCGCGTGATCGTGGAGCTCGTGGTCCTGGTGGTGTGGAAAGCTCGTCGTCGCCATGTCGGCAATCGCTGCATCAGGCGAGCCCGCCTGCGGGCCGCGGCGTACGACCTGAGCCGCGACTCGCGGAGATTGCCGAGCGCGCCCGGGTCACACCGCGCGGAACTGGCGTGTGCCGTCGCAGGTTCGCGGAACAGGATCGCTTCGCCGCGCGTTTGCCCTGTGATGCGTGGCCCCCTCGTGCTCGCCGCTCTCTCGACCGTCCCCGCGTGTGATGCCGGCGCGCCACCACGTACCGACGAGGTCGCGGCGTGGGCCAAGGACGCCCGCTACCGCGCGACCCGAAGCGGCTGCGCCGGAATCGAGGAGCGCTACTTCGGCGCGATCGGATCGACGTGCTGGTTCGCCAGGTCCACCGTCGAGCAGTCGCCCGGCTCGCGCATGTTCCCGCGCGTCGAGATCACGATCGCCCGCTACACGAGCATCGCCGCGGCGCAGGCGCGGATCGCGACGTTCCGGTTCATCCCGCCCGAGCTCGCCGGCGAGGCGGAGAAGACCTACCCGCTGCGCGCCGGCTTCCGGCTCGGCTCGCAGGTCGTCATCGTCACCACCGACGCGTATGCCTTCGAGGCCGACGCCGAGCGCGTCGCCCGGCAGCTCGCGCGCGCAACCGGCGGCACCGAGCTCACGTGCTGGCAGACCTGCCGCGGCTGACCGGCGCACCCGCGCGGCTACGCGGCGTTCTTACTTCGCGTGCGTGACGGTCACGGTGGTCGTGATGCCACCGCGCACCCAGAACTTGCCGTTCACCGTGACCGATCGCGGATTGATCGCCTTCACGAGGTCATCGCAAATCTGATTCGTGACCGCCTCGTGGAACGCACCTTCGTCCCGGTAGCTCCACAGGTAGAGCTTCAAGCTCTTCAGCTCCACGCACAGCTCGTCCGGCACGTACTCTATGAAGATCGTGGCGAAATCCGGCTGCCCGGTCATCGGGCACAGGCAGGTGAACTCCGGGCACTCGAACGCGATCTTGTAGTCGCGTCCGCGGCGCGGGTTGGGAAACGTCTCCAGCTGCTTGGTCGGCCGCGTCGTCACGCGCGGTCTTTAGCACGATAGCGACTCCGGATGCTGGCGCTAGATCGACAGTTGTCCTAGACTCAAAGTGCGGCCGTTCTTGGCCGCCGAGAACACACGCGATGACCATTTGGACAGCGCGAGACGTGGGCCTCGAGACGGGCCGTAGTGCCCATCATGAAGGTCCGATGCCGGGAACCGCTGCAATGGTGCTGGCGGGCCGGTCTATCGGATTTCTGGCTATTGCCAGGGGAGGAAGAAAGAACATGAAACGTCACTGTACCCGCTCAGCGGAGGTTCGTTCCTAACCCTCCCGTTCCCAGGGCCTCTACGGACGCCCCGGTAAGATGAGCAAACGGGCCCAGCCAGAGCTGGGCCCGTTCTATTTTTCGGGCAGCCATTCGGCGCCGCCGTCCGGAAACGCGAGAACCGATCCGCCTGGTGCCGGATCGGATCTCGCCATTCGCGTCGCCTCGAGAGGCAACGGTCAGGCGGGTTGGCGGTCATCGAGCCCCTGCTCGACGACGAAACAGCTCGGCGAAGTGGCGACGAACTAGAACGTGAAGATCTGGTCCGGGCGCTTCTCGGCCGGCTTGGGAGCGGGCTGCTCCTGCTTCGGCTTGATCACCGGCGGCGGGGGCTCGACGGCGAAGCGCGCCGCGGCCGACGTCATCGGAACCGGCGCCGGAGCGACGGGACGCGACTCGGTGATGCCACCGGGGCGGACCGGGTTCGGCAGGGCCGGCGTGGCCGGCTTGGCCGGCATCGGAGCAGCCGGACGCACCGGCGTGGGGCGAATGATGTCGACCGTACCGGTCGCCTCGCCACCCTGCCCCAGGAAGTCACCCACGCGGGTCTCGACGAACTGGCTCATCGAGATGTTGTTCGACTCGCAGAACGACTTCAGTCGCTCGTAGGTAGTACGGCTTACACTGATGCTGCGCCGAGTCTGCTTCTTCGCCATGATATTTCCTTACGCTACGGGTAGGGTGCCGTCAAGGCGAACCTACTAGCCTTGTACTCCCGTGAACGAGGAGGACCCTACACGAGACCCCTGACAACGAAGGATCTCGGAATCGCGAGTCGCGGCGATCACTTGGAGATCACGCGCGATCGCGGCGGTCGCGAAGCGATCCCTCCTACGAGGAATGCCGATCGCGACGGGTCGAACGAGGGTCAGCTGGCGCGGCCGAGCCAGTCGGTCGGCCGGAGCTGGGCGATGAGCTCGGCCTCGGGCGATCCCGGCTGGGGCATCACGTCGTAGTCCCAGCGCACGAGCGGCGGCAGCGACATGAGGATCGACTCGATCCGGCCGTTGGTCTTCAGACCGAACAGCGTCCCGCGATCGTGGATCAGGTTGAACTCGACGTAGCGCCCGCGACGACGCAGCTGCCACGCGCGCTCGGTCTCGCCGAACGGGAGCGCCTGGCGGCGCTGCGCGATCGGGAGGTACGCACGGGTGAACGCGCGGCCGAGATCCTGGACGAACGCGAAGATGTCCTCGGCCGGGTGCTCGGCCTTGGAGCCGAGGTAGTCGAAGAAGACGCCGCCGACGCCGCGGGTCTCGCCGCGATGCGGGAGGAAGAAGTACTCGTCACACCAGGTCTTGAACCGTGCGTAATCGCCGATCGGGGCGTGACGGTCGCAGACGTCCGCGAGCGTCTGGTGGAAGTGGACCGCGTCGTCTCGGAAGAAGTAGTAAGGCGTCAGGTCGGCGCCGCCGCCGAACCAGATCACGTCGCCCTTCTGGATAC
>JAEWJO010000313.1 GCA_023386455.1 Pseudomonadota bacterium
ATGTGCTCGGCCTCGAGCGGCGCGATCCGCAGCGCGACGCGCAGCGCCTCGAGGAACTTCAGCTCGCCGGCGACGCCCTCCTGATCGGCGGCGGCGCCCTCGGCGGCCATGCCGAACGCGGCGAGCCGGTGGATGCGCGCCGGCAGGCCCTTCGCGATCGCGGGCGCGCGCGACGCCGCGCTGCCGGCGAACCGGATCGCGTCGGTCGACAGATCGACGAGCGTCCTCGCGGCGTTCGGCGCGATGCCCTGGAACAGCGGATGGTTCGCGACCTGCTGCTCCATCGCCGCGGTCTCGCGTGCGTCGATCGTGCCGTCGGCGCTCATCGCCGCGACCATCGCCTCGATCAAGAACCGGCGTGGATCATTGGGTCTCAGCCCGCCGCCGAGGAGACCCTTGACACTTCGATCCATGCGCGCAGCTTACAACGCCGGCCGCGCCGCGTTCACGATCCCGCGCCCTGTCCCCCGCGTGCCATCTGCTTGATCGCCGCGCGTACCTGCTCGAAGCTCGCGTGGCCTGTCTTCGCCAGGATCCGGCGCAAGCCGGCCTTGCGCGTGTTCGCGTTGATCGCGAGACGCTCGCCGCGGTCGGCCGCACGCA
Organism: Pseudomonadota bacterium; assembly: GCA_023386455.1. GTDB lineage: Bacteria > Myxococcota_A > Polyangia > Haliangiales > Haliangiaceae > JABFXX01. Next base: position 604 of record JAEWJO010000313.1, read on the forward strand.
TCATCGCGAACAGGAGCTTTGCCTGGCCGGTCGTCAGATGATGCGCGGCGACGAACGCCGCGACCGCCTGATCGAGCTCCAGCACATCGGGGACGTCCCACGACTCGCGCACCGTCGCGCGCTCGAGGAACAGCGTCAGCGCCTCGGCGTCCTGGGGCTTGCCGAGAAACTCCGCCCGCATCCGGTGCGCGCGCTCGGTGAGGTTCGCGATCGCCGTCTGTCCCGTCAGCACGAGCGTCGGCACGTGCTGACCGAACCGGCGCTGTGCGTGCGCTGCGAGGTCGAGCCCGTCGCCGTCCTGATTCGCGCCGAGGTTGACGTCGACGATCATCGCCGCCGGCCGACACTCCATCGTGTCGAGCGCGACCATCGCCTCCATGAACGTTCCGCACTCGACCGGTGTGAATCGCTTGCTGACGAGCCGGCTGATCCCGCGCCGCAACAGGGGATCGTCCTCCGCGATCAGCACCACTCGACCGTCTAGACCCGTCACGTCCACACCCGGATGGTACGGCGGAATGCTCGTCAGATGAAGAGCCCGTCGATCACGACGACCGCCCAGATCGACGCGATCGCGACGACCGCGGCGATCCCGAGCAGACGGTTCGAGATGCGGGTGTCCGCGGCGGGCCTCGCGAACCGCGCGCCTGCGAGCACGGCGAGCGCGGTCGCGATCGCGAGGACCCACACGAACGGAAACGTCCGGTGCGTGCGTGCGAGCCGCTTCGCCTCCGCGCGCTTCTGCTCCGCCGTGATCTCGACACCGCGCGCGGACTGGTCGCGCTGCCACTGCACGAGCTCGCGCGCGATCACGCGCTCGCGCTCGGGCTGCATGACGGCACCGTAGGTCGTGTCCCGCCGCAGCGACACCTCGCCGGCGGCCAGCGCGGCGTGCAGCCCCGCGGCCACGAGCACCGCGAGCGCCGTGCCGGCGATCCGAGCGCGCCGCGATCCGGCGACGGTGTGCGATAGCGCGCCGAGCACCTCGCGCGCCCCCGCAAACGCGGCAGCACAGGTCGCCAGGCCCGCCGCGATCGCGACCGGTACGCGCCACGTGCCGAGCACGCGATAGAGGAGCAGACCGTCGCCGAAGCCGTGCCACGCGCCGGTCGCGAGGTACCAGGTCGCGTGCACGACGAGCGCCAGGCCGATACCGCGCGCGATACGGCGGCCGAGTCCCTCGCCGCGCACGACGAGCCAGAGCGTGATGCCGGCTACAAGCTCTACAGCGATGCCGCCCATCGCGATCGCGAGCGCGACCGCGAGGCTCGGTTCGGGGAGCTGGTAGCGGATCCAGCCGCCTGCGAACCAGAACAGCTGAACGTCGGTAACTTCGCCGCCGAGTGCGAGCGCGGTCCCACCGTGACCGAGCAATTCGTGCGCGATGAGCCCGATACGGCTCGTCGCGAGCGCTACGCAGGCCAGCAAGGCCGCGAGACGGAACACATCCTTGTGCATCGAGGGTGCTCGGGGGTTATCATCATTATCCATGGGACGGCTGCTGCTCGCCGGCACGCTGCTCGTCGCCTTTTCCGAGGCGGCCGAGGCAGGTCCCACGCGCAAGGTCGAGATCGTGACCGATCCGCCCGGCGCGACCGTCTACATCGACGATCCGGGCAACGGCGCCGCCTGCGATGCGACGCCGTGCACGATCAACGCGCCGCTCGGCACGCCGACGATCATCATCCGTCTCGACAAGTTCGAGCCGATCTTCGAGCCGCTCGACGTCCCGAAGGGCAAGAAGGCGCTGTTCGCGAAGTGGAAGCTGAAGGGCGCGATCGGGACGATCGTCGTCGACTCGCCCCGCGGCGCGACCGTGCAGGTCGACGGCGTCGACAAGGGCAAGGCCCCGATCCGCGTCGAGGTCTCCGCGGAGCCGCATCAGATCGTCGTCTACCAGGCGGGCAAGAAGCTCTACGACGAGTTCCTCGACGTCGCGACAGGCGACGAGGTCGAGGTCAAGCCGAACGCGCCCGGCCCGTCGGTCGCCGATGCGGACGACGTGGACATCCGCGACGACGAGGATGGCGGCGACGAAGAAGGCGGCGGCGGTGGAGGCTCGAGCGGCGGCGGCGAGACCGGCATCAGCGGCCAGGCCGACAGCGCTCCGCGCACCGACTTCCTCACCGCCGGCGTCGCGATGGACATCGGCTTTCGCAGCTTCACGTACGACGCCGCGATGACCGGCAACCTGCGCACCGAGACCGAGGGCGGCCAGGTGATCCTCGGCCCGGTCGTCGAGCTGTTCCCGATGCGCCTCGCCGGCGTGTCGCGGCTGCGCGGGCTGTCGCTGTTCGCGCGCGCGCAGTTCGGCGTGCGTGGCCAGCAGCTGACCGGCGGCATGCTGATGGGCCAGGTCTCGACGTTCTGGGGCAGCTACGAGCTGAGCCTGCGCCATCGCTGGAACTTCGGTGGGGTCGGCGTCGAGGCGAGTGGCGGCTACGTCCGCGACCAGATGCGATTCAACGCGACCGACGGCGCCGACATCGACCTCGTGCCCGATGCCGAGTACCAGTCGATCCGCATCGGCGGCAAGCTCGCGTACAACGCCGGCGGCTTCGAGCCGTACGTCGCCGCCGAGAACCGCGTCGTCCTCGACGGCGGCGTCGTCGGCACGCGCTTCACCGATGCGAAGGCGTCGGGCGTGCGCGCCGCGCTCGGGGCAAAGCTCGTCGCGGGTCCGATCGTCGCGCGCGCCGAGGCGTCGCTCGTCCACTACTCGTGGGACTTCCAGTACGGGCCCGGCGACACGTACCAGGCGGACGGCGCGACCGACTCGGTGAAGCTGATCTCGCTGCTGCTCGGCTACACCTACTGAGCGTCGCTGAGATACTTCTCGAACGCCTTGAAGTTGTAGGCACGCCCGAGGAAGTCGCTGACGAGCTCGGTCGCGTCCTTCGTGCCACCGGCGGCGAGGATCTTGTCCCGATACGCGCCGGCGACGTCGGCCGCCATGAGGCCCTTCTTGTCGAACGGCGTCAGCAGGTCGCGCGCGATCACGCGTGACCACAGGTACGTGTAGTACATCGACGAGTAGCCGACGAGGTGGCCGAACGACGTGTGGAACTTCGTGCCGTCGACGAACGCGAACGGCGTGTACTTCTTCTGCAGCGCCTTCACGAGGCCGAGCTGGTCGAGCTTGCCCGGGCTCTCCTGGTGCATGCGCAGCGAGACCGCGGAGTAGTAGAGCTGCTGCGCCGCCCACGCGCCCTTTCCGAACTTGTCGGCGCGGCGCATCTTCTCGACGAGCTCCTTCGGGATGACCTCGCCCTGCTCGTTCTTCGCGAACCGCGACAGCACCTCGTGGTTCCACGCCCACTCCTCGAACATCTGCGACGGCGCCTCGACGAAGTCCCACTCCGTGGCGACGCCGCTCTGGCGCACCCAGTGCTGATGGCCGCCGAGGATGTGGTGCATCAGGTGGCCGAACTCGTGGAACATCGTCACGACGTCGGCGTGCTCCATCAGCGCGGGCTTCGTCTTCGCCGGATCGGCGAAGTTGCAGATCAGCGAGGCCTCGGGCAGCTGCACGCCCTTGATGCCGTCGACGATCGGGAACTCGGCAGCGTGCTTGTACTTGCCCGGGCGCGGATGCATGTCGAGGAAGATGCGGCCGAGCTTCTCGGTGCCGCGCATGACGTCGAACACCTTGACGTCGCGGTTCCACACGCGAGGATCGTTGGTGACGGGCTTGTACTGGATGTCGTAGATCGTCGACGTGATGTCGAGCAGACCCGCGAGCGTCCTCTCGAACTCGAAGTAGGTGCGAACCTCGCCGGCGTCGACCGCGTACTTGTCGCGCTTCAGCTGGTTCTCGAGGTACGCCTTCTGCCACTCGCCGACCTCGGTCGCGGCCTTGTTCGTCGTCCGCAGCTGCGCGAGCAGCTCGGCGTAGTCCTTCTTCGCGCGCTTCTGCGCGAGCTTGTTCACCCGGTCGAGGAAGTCCTGCGCGGCCTTGCCGCCCTTCACCATCTTGTCGTCGGACTGGTAGTCGGCCCAGTCCTTGAACCCGAGCAGCAGCGCCTTCTCCGCGCGCAGCGTCAGGATCTTCTGCAGGATCGGCTCGTTCTTCGCGTCGCCACGGCTCTTGAACGCGACGAACAGCTGCTTCTTCAGCTCGTCATCGTCGGCATACGTCATGAACGGCGTGTAGTCGGGATAGTCGGTCGACACGCGAATCGTGCCCGACGCGTCCGCCTTGTGACCGGCGATCCAGTCCGAGGGCAAGCCGGCGAGCCTCGCCGGATCCTTGATCTCGATCGTGCGGACGTCCTCGTCGATGTTCTTCTGGAACTCCTGGCCGAGCGTCGTGATCTCGTCGTCGATCTGGCTGATCCGCGCGCGGCCAGCGTCGTCGAGCTCGACACCCGCGCGGCGGTAGTCGCGCAGCGTCTGCATCACGAACCGCTTCGTGTTCGCATCGGCCGCGCTGATGTCGACCGTCTTGATCGCGGTGTAGACGCGGTTGTCGAGCAACATCGCGGACGAGAACTTCTGGACGTCCTGCTCGCACGTGCGCGCGACGTCGCGGATCTTCGCGTCGGGGTTCACGCCGGCGTGCAGGTGCGCCCACTCGCCCGCGTTGTTGAGGTGCTTCGACGCCTCGTTGAACGGCTCGAGCGTGTTGCCGACGTTGCGGACTCCCTGCACCGCGAGCAGGTTCGCGATGCTCGCCTTCGCCTGATCGATCGGCGCGCGGCACTGCGCGAGCCACGTGACATCGGCCGGCGTCGGCGGCGGCGGTGGCTTCTTCGGCGTCGGCTGGCTCGGTCCGGTCGGGCCGACATTCGCGAAGTAGCTGCTCTTCGGCTTGCACGAGCTGGCGAGCAGGAGGCCGAAGCCGAGGGACAGGATCGTCGCGAACGAGGTCTTTCTCACCATACGGTACAAGTCTCCGTGGGACGCATCGGCGTTCCCGCTGCACATGAAAATGCCTGCGCGAACTCGGGCAGGTTGCGAAGGGATCCGTAGACGCGGAACTTCGGCGGCGCGTGCGGATCGACGACGAGCCGGCGCAGCGTCTCTGCCGGGCGATCCTTGCTGCACCAGGCCTGGCCGACCGCGAGGAAGAACTGTTGGTCCTCGGTGAAGCCGTCGGCGACGATCGCCTTCGGTGCGTCCTGCCGCAGCGCCTTGTACGCCTTGAACGCCATCTTCACGCCGCCGATGTCGGCGATGTTCTCGCCGAGCGTCAGCTTGCCGTTGACGAACTGACCGCGCGCCGCCTCGAACGAGTCGTACATCTTCGCGACGCACTGGCCCTTGCCGCGGAACTTGTCGAGGTCGTCCTTCTGCCACCAGTTGACGAGGTTGCCCTTCGCGTCGAACTGGCTGCCCTCGTCGTCGAAGCCGTGCGTCAGCTCGTGACCGATCACCATGCCGATGCCGCCCATGTTCACGGCGACCGAGCGATCCGCGCCAAAGAACGGCGGCTGGAGGATGCCGGCGAGGATCAGCGTGTTGTTGATCTGCGGGTTGTAGAACGCGTCGACGTCGAACACGTTCGCGTACCACTCCGCGCGATCGACCGGCTTGCCCGAGCGCGTCAGCCGCCGCTTCACCTCGAACGCCGCGGCGCGCAGCTCGTTGCCGCCGAAGTCATCGCGCGCGATCGCGACGTCGTAGGCGCGCCACTTGTCGGGATACCCGACCATGCGGACGAGCTTCTCGAGCTTGTCGAGCGCGAGCTTCTTCGTCGCGTCGCCCATCCAGTCGAGCGACGTCAGGTCCTCGCGCATCGCGGTCCCGAGCGCCTCGACGAGCGCGACCGCCGCCTGCTTGCTCGCCGGCGGGAAGTACTTCGCGACGTACTGCTGGCCGAGCAGCTCGCCGAGCGAGACCGCGACCGCATCGGCACAACGCTTCGCGCGCGGCCGCTTCTCGACCACGCCGGTCAGCTGCTTCTTCAGTGCGAACGCCTCGTCGTCGAACGCCTTCGGCAGCGCGAACGCGCGCGCGACGAGCAGCTGGTACGTGAAGTAGGCGCCCCACCGGGCCGGCTTGAACTGCTTGCGCAGCGCATCGAGACCCGCGACGAGCTTCGGCGTCGTCACGTTGATCTTCGCGCTCGACGTGAAGCCGAGCGCCTTGAAGTACGCCTTCCAGTCGACCGACTTCGCCTTCTTGCCGAGCCCCTTCACGTCGGTCGGGTTGTTCGCGCCCTGCGGGTCGCGCTTCTCGACGCCCGTCTTCGTCAGCTTCGCGAGCGCGGTCTCGACGGCGACGACATCCGCCGCCGCCGTCGTCGTCGCGTTCGGCACGCTCGCGAGCGCGAGCATCCGGCCGACGTGCTGCTGGTACGCCGCGAGGTCCGCCTCGTGTGCCGCCTCGAGGTAGTAGTCGCGATCCGGCAGCCCGAGCACGCCGGCATCGAGGTGCGTGATGTTGATCGTCGAGTCGGCGAGGTCGCCGACGACGACCGTGTCCCACACGACCGGGATGCCGACCGCGTGGAGCTCGACGACCGCCGTCATCCACGACCTGGCATCCTTCACCCTCGTCGTCCTCGCGAGCAGCCGCTCGAGCGACTTCGTGCCCGCGTTCTCGATCGCGGCCTCGTCGATGCACGACGCGTAGTAGTCGCCGAGCTTCTTCGTCGTCGCGTCCGGGCTCGTCGCCTTCGCGTCCGCCTCGAGCAGCGCGATCAGCGCGGCCTGCACCTTCTCGCCGATCTCGGAGAACCGTGCCCATCGCGCGCGGTCGGCGGGGATCGGGTTCTTCGCGAGCCAGCCGCCGCACGCGAACTGATAGAAGTCGACGCACGGGTCGGCGCTGCGATCGAGCGTTGCCGCCTCGAGCCCGACCTCGGCGAGCGTCATGCTCTGCATTGGTCCCGCAGGCGCGGCCGGCTCTGCGGGTTTCACCGGCTCGGCCGGCTTCGCCGCAGAAGCTACAGGCGCTGGCGCGGGTGCAGGTGCCGGTGCAGATGGAGCCGGCGACCCCGTGCAGGCGGACGCCGCGACGAGGACCCAGATGGCGTTGCGTACACCCATGGCGCGAGCTCCCTCACCCACGGTGATACCATCGGCACCACGTGATCGGCGAGACGATCGCGAAGCTGACTCTGGATCGTTCCGAGAACCACGTCGAGCTCGGCGCCAGGAGACTGTTCGTAGCAGATCGGGGCCTCGGTCCGGCCATCGTTCGAACAACTCGCACAACCGATGCGGTATATCGACGGCAATGCAGCTCGCCAGGCGCGTGCGTGATGCGACGGTCGAGGCCGTCCTCGCGGGTGCGCTCGTCGGCATGATCGAGGGCACGCGCACGGCGCTCGTCGCGGGTGCGGGTCTCGGCGCGCTGCCGGTGATCGCGGCGGTTGCCGCGCTCGGTGCGATCCTCGCGGCTCTCGGCGTTCGCGCGGTCATCGCCGTGATCGATCGCGTTCCGATGGTCGCGCGCTGGAGCGCCGCGGTCGCGGCCGGCGGGGGCGAGCGCGTCGTCGCGATCTGGCGAGGTGGCCTCGCGCTCGTCTCGCTCGTCGGGTTCGGCGTCGTCGCGTACCTCGCATCCGCGTGGGCGCACGAGACGTTCCGGTTCATCGATGCTGGCCCGGTCGGTCTGCTCGTCGCGGGCATCGTCGTCCCGATCGGCGCCGCGATCCTCGTCGGCGCGATCGCCGTCGACCGCCGCGTCGTCCCGCGCCTGCGCGAGCGCGAGCTTGCCGGC
>JAEWJO010000397.1 GCA_023386455.1 Pseudomonadota bacterium
CCTCGACGCCGCGCTCGCCGTAGACGCTCGTCGGCAGCATCTCGACGTCGGGCAGCTCGAGGTGCCACTCGTGCGTGCCGATGCCGAGATCGAGCCTCGCGGCGATCCGCGCGCGGCCCTGCGTGAAGTGCCAGTTGCTGTCGAACTTGAAGCGCAGGTACTGACCGGCGCCGGTGCCAAAGCGCAGGCGCGCGCGACGACCGCGGCCGTCGAACCGCAGGCCGAGCACGTCGTCGGACAGCACGTTGACGTGACTGCCGATGAAGTTGCCGAGCTCGGCGAGCTGGTCGGCGATCTGCTGGCTGAGCTTCAGCTGGTGTCCGATCGGGACGTCGTGCCAGCGCTCGCCGAGCAGCATGTCGTTCTGATCGTCCATGACGTCGGCCATCGCGGGCGTGCTCGCTGCCAGCAGCATCAACGCGAGACACGAGCGCACACCACGATCGTAGCGCGTGTGAGGCGCCGGTCTGTGAGCAACGCTACGAACACATGCTAAAGGACGGACATGAAGCTCCGCTACGCAAGCCTCCTCGTCGCCGTCCTCGCGGCGTCGGCTGCCTGCAAGAAGACCGAGGACAAGGCACCGACGAAGCCGACGACGACCGAGGTCGGTAGCGCAGCGGGCAGCGGCGGCTCGGCCGCGGCATCCGCGGATCCGTGGTCCAAGCCGGAGCCGAAGAAGGATCCGCTGAAGAATCCGCTGCTGTGGTCGATCCAGAAGGACGGCAAGACGAGCTACGTGCTCGGCACGATGCATACCGGTATCGATCCGACGACGCGGCTGCCCGACATCGTGTGGAAGAAGCTCGACGAGGCGAAGATCTTCGCGATGGAGACCGACCTCGGCGGAGCCGCGAAGCTCGACGTCCTGTTGAAAGGCGGCAAGTCGCTGAAGGACCTGCTCGGCCCCGAGTACTGGAAGAAGCTCGAGGATGCGCTCGGCGTCGAGGAAGCCAACCGGCTGATCGGGTTCAAGCCGATGATCCCGGCGACGCTGATCTCGATGAAAGGTCTCGAGCAGACGCCGCCGATGGACGGCGTGCTGCATGGGCGCGCGCTGAACCAGAACAAGAAGATCGTGTTCCTCGAGCCGATCGACCTGCAGGCGAAGGTGCTCGAGAAGTGGATGAACGTCCAGGCGCTCAAGGACATGCTCGACGACGTCGACGCCCAGAAGAAGCGCGGCCAGGAGATGTACGAGGCCTACGTGTCCGGCGACGAGAAGCGCATCCTCGCGATCAACGAGGAGGAGCACCAGGAGTTCATCAAGAAGGGGCGGTCGCAGAAGGAGTACGACGAGCAGATGGAGGACATGCTCTACAGGCGCAACGCGTCATGGATCCCGACGATCGAGAAGATCAACGCCGAGGGTCCGGCCTTCATCGCCGTCGGAGCGCTTCACCTCGTCGGCGACAAGAGCGTGCTCGACCTGCTCCAGAAGAAGGGCTTCGAGGTCACGCGACTGGCGCCCTGAGAGCGACCGGCCGGCCCCGAGAATACGCTTGTTCAATAGCGGGGGGCCTGGGTACAGTGCGCGCACCTTGAGGGAGGTACCGATGCGCTGTCTATTGCTCGCGCTCTCGCTTTCGACCTTGGTTGCGTGTGGGAAAGAGAGTGGTGACGATGGCGGCCCGGACGTCGACGCGGGCTTCACCGGCGAGACGTTCCGCATGACGTGGGGCCCGGTCAACGTGCCCGCCGGCACCGAGGACACGCAGTGCATCTGGATGCGCCTCGACAACGACGCCGAGATCAAGGTGCACTCGCTGCACAACGTCCTGCGCGGCGGCTCGCACCACCTGAGCGTCTACAAGGACGACATGGATACGCCCGAGAACAAGACGCCGACGCAGTGCGAGCCGTTCACCGGCGCGCTCAACACGTCGGGCATGATCGCGCCGATCGCGATCACGCAGAAGGCGGACGACAAGATCTTCCTGCCCGATCGCGTCGCGTACACGTTCGCGCCGCACCAGATGGTGAAGCTCGAGATGCACTACCTGAACGCGACCGACTCGGACGAGATGGTGACCGCGAACGTCGACTTCTTCGTCGCGCAGCCGTCGGAGATCGACCACGAGGCGAGCATCCTGTTCACCGGCTCGCCCGACATCGACATCAAGGCGGGCATGCCCGCGTCGCTCCACCAGTTCTTCACGGTGCCGGACTATCTCGACCTCTCGCAGGCGAAGATCTTCGCGATCACCGGCCACACCCACGCGCTCGGCACCGACGTCAACGTCCGGGTCGCGCCGTCGAAGACCGGCCCGATGACCGAGGTCTACGCGCCGCAGCCGTTCAGCTGGTCGGAGCCGGAGACGCGCACGTTCGACACGCCGTTCTCGATCCCGAAGGGCGGCGGCCTCGACTTCGAGTGCAAGTGGAACAACACGACCGGCCAGGACGTCGGCTTCGGCGAGTCGGCGAAGAAGGAGATGTGCTTCTTCTGGGCCTACTACTACCCGTCGCAGGGCAGCAAGGTGTGCATCCACACCGAGAAGTACGGCGGCGCGAACGGCCTGAACGCGTGCTGCCCGGGCGACAGCCTGTGCGGCTTGATCGAAGACAACTTCTAGGGAGAGGATGAAGCGCGAAGCGCTTCGGGACCCTCCTTGTTCCGGCTTGCCGGCCCAGAGCGCGCCTAGAAGCCGCCGCTGACGGCGAAGCCGATCTGATCGGGGCCGACGACCGGCGCGAACACGGTGCGGTCGATGCGCTCCTTGTCGGGAGCCGTCACGTAGAGCGCGATGCCGCCGGCGATCGCGAGCGCGCCTGCCGCGAAGATCGGCGTCGCGACCCAGCGCGCGATCGTCTGGTAGTGGTTCGCCTTGGTGGTGGCGGTGTCCTCGTCGCAGCCGCACTTGACCGGATCGGGCATGCCGTCGGTCGCGTAGTTGTCGTACTTGCCCTTCGCCCACAGCGAGACGCCGCCGGACGTCGCCCACAGGACGCCACCGCCGACGGCGAGCAGGACGGCGGCCTTGCGGCGGCCGGCACCGCGATCGATCACGATCGTGTTGTCGCCCTCGACGAACGAGATCGTCAGCGTCTGACCCCCGCGCCCCTCGACGGTGAAGTCCTGGGTGAAGATCTTCTTGCCCGGCGCGCCGGCGACGAGCGTGTGCGAGCCCGGATCGACCTCGGTCTTCGCGAGCTCGTCGGCCTTGATGTCCTCGCCGTCGAGCTTCACGCGCACGTCGGCGGGCGGCGGCTCGGCGAACGCGATCTTGATCGTCGCGACCTTGCCCGCGAGCTCGTACGTGTGTTCCTTCGCGGCGGCCTCGTACGACGGCAGCGGCGGCTTGGCCTCGGCAGCGCGCGCCTGCGCCTTGCGGAACCAGTAGAGCGCGGTGCGGTACTTCTGGAGCTTCTCGTTGCAGAGGCCGAGGTTCAGCATCGTGCCCGGTGCGTCGGGGTCGATCTTGATCGCCTCGTTGAACTTCTCGCACGCGCCGGCGGGATCCGACGGCTCGGCGTTCAACAGCTTGCGCCCCTGCTCGAACAGCTCGTCGGCGCGCTTCTGCTTGCCGTCGGCCGCTGCGGTGCCGGCGAGCGCGCACGAGACGACGAGGCAGAGCCCGGTGAGCCGCATGCGAGCAGTATAGGGTCAGAAGCGGCCGACCGCGGTGATGCCCGCGCCGTCGGGGCCAATGGTCGGCACGAGGTTCACCTGACGCTCGGCCGGCGCCTTGTCCTTCGGCGCGAAGAACCACAGATAGGCGCCGATTCCGATCGCCACGCCGCCGGCGATGCCGACGACGGTCCCGACGTTGCCGAGGGTCAGCGCGTTGCCGGTCTTCTGGAAGCCCTCCGCGTTGCACATCGGCGTCTCGCCGTCCGTGCAGTTCTTGCCCGAGCCGAGTGGACCGATCTGGGCGTCGTAGCGGCGCTTCGCGACGAGGCCGATCACGACGCCGGTGACGACGAGCCCCGCGCCCGAGAACGTGACGATCTTGCCGATCGTGATGCGGCCCTTGTTCACGACGGTCGTCGGCTCCGCGAGCTTGGGGATCGCGATCGCCTTGTGCTGCTGCGCGCGGACCTCGACGCTCGTGTCGTAGGGCAGGCGGCCGGGCGCGGTGACGACGACGTGGCGCGTGCCCGGGTCGATGCGGATGTCGCTCGCGCTCGTGATCGGATAGACCTTGTCGTCGATCACGAGCTTCGTGTTCGGCAGGAGCTCGGCAAACGCGATCGCGAGGTGCGGGACCAGCGCCTCGTTCTTCGTGATGTGCTCCTCGGCGGCGGCGAGGTGCTCGGGACGATCGTTCTCGCGCGCGAGGTCGCGCGCCTGCGTGAACAGCTCGAGCGCGGTCGCGACGCGGCCGGCCTCCTCGCGACAGAGCGCGACGTTCAGCAGCGTGCCGATCGCGGTCTTGTTGTACGAGAGCGCCTCGTCGTACTTGGCGCACGCCTGCGCGGTCTTGCCCTCGGCCTTGAGCTTGCTCGCGTCGGCGAACAGCTGGTCGGCCTTCAGGTGATCCTCGGTGCCCTCGGGCCCGGAGGTCTCCTGCGCGTGCGCGACGCCGAGGCTCGCCAGCGTGATGGTGAGCGCCACCAGTGATCGCATGCGTCGATCGTATCTCAACTGATCACTTCGTGTTGCAGCCGTGCATCGAGTCGAACGGGTCGCACGGCTTCGTCTCGACTTTTTTCTCGGGAACCGGCGCCGCGGACCCAGCGCCCGAGCCCTCGGCGGCCTTCGAGGACCTCACGATCTTCTTCGAGCCCGTCGAGCCCGCGCCGGTCGTCTTCTTCACGACCTTGCTGGTCGCCCTGGGATCGGTCGCGTCCGAGCCGGTCTCTGCTGCCTTCGTCTCGACCACGGCCGTGTCCGGCGGCGCCGCGCTGCCGGTCTCGGCGGCAGGCATCTCGACCTTCGCGGGCGCCTCGACCTTCGCCGGCGTCTCGACCGGCACCTGCGCCTCGACGTCGGTCTCGGTCGCCGGCTGGACGACCTTGGCCTTCTGCGCGTCGCCACCGCCCGACATCGCGACCGCGATGCCGACGGCACCACCGGCGAGCACCAGCAGCGCGAACAGCACGATCGGCCAGCGGTTCTTCTGCTTGGTCTGCAGCGTCGCGCCGTAGTTCGACGTCTCCGACGGCGGCCGCATGTACGGACGCGATTGATCGCCGAGCGGGCGCGCGAACGGCTGCGAGCCATCGGCCGCGGGC
>JAEWJO010000416.1 GCA_023386455.1 Pseudomonadota bacterium
TCGTCGTGACGCCGCCTCCCCCGCCGCCGACGCGGACGACGGTCGTCACCCGAACGTGGGGCCCGACGCGCGGTGTCGCCGCGGTGCTCGGCGTTGCCGGCCTCGGTGCGATCGGCGCCGGCGCGTACTTCGGCCAGCGCTCCAACGATCGCGCCAACGATTCGAACGCGATCTGCCCGGGCACGATCTGCGGCGACCTCGAGGGCCTGCGCCTGAACGATCAAGCGCAGGACGATGCGAAGCGCGCCAACATCTTCTTCGTTGCGGGCGGCGCCGCCGTCGTCACCGCGACGGTGCTGTGGTTCGTCGGCAAGCCCGACGCCGAGACGGTCATCGCTCCTTCGGTCGGAGCAGATCACGTGGGCGCGACGTTCGCCCGGAGGTTCTGAGAGATGCGTACGCGACACTTCCTCGTTGGCCTGGCGCTCGCTGCGTGCAGCGTGCCCGACAAGCAGCCGCTCGGCGGTGACGGTGGGACGGGCGATGGTGGCGACCTCTCGGGACCTCTCGACACCGAGATCACGAGCGCACCCGGTGAGTTCTCGAACGAGCGCGTCGCGCGCTTCGAGTTCAAGTCGAACGACACGAACGCGAAGTTCGAGTGCAGCGTCGACGGCGCCGCCGCCGAGGCCTGCACCTCGCCGTTCTCGAGGTCGCTCGGCGACGGCGGCCACAGCTTCTCGGTCCGCGCCACCGACGGCGCCGGCACCGAGGACGCGACGCCCGCCGAGCACCTGTGGACGATCGACACCGTCCCGCCCGACACGATGCTCCTGACCGCACCACCCGCCGCGGACAACAGCACGATGGTCACGTTCGAGTTCAAGTCGAACGAGATGAACACGATCTTCGATTGCTCGCTCGACGGTGGCGCGTTCGCGGCCTGCAAGTCGGGCGATCAGCTCGGTCCGGTCGCCGACGGCGCCCACGCGTTCTCCGTCCGCGCGAAGGACCGAGCCGGCAACGCCGACGCCTCGCCCGCGCTGCACGCCTGGGCCGTCGACACGAGCACGCCGGACACGACCCTCCTCTCCGGCCCGATCGGCGCGGCTCCCGACGGCAACGCGACGTTCGAGTTCGTATCTCCCGACGCCGGCCCCGGCGCGACGTTCCAGTGCTCGCTCGATAACGCACCGTTCATCGCCTGCACGTCGCCGACCTCCTACGCGGGCCTGCCGATGGCGACCCACACATTCGCCGTCCGCGTCCGCGATGCCAACGGCAACGTGGATCCGACGCCGGCCACCCGCACGTGGGCCGTCGACCTGACGCCGCCCGACACGACGATCGGCGCCGGCCCGAGTGGCGCCGTCGCGCTCGCCAGCGCGAGCTTCACGTTCACCGCCAGCGAGGACAGCACGTTCGAGTGCAGCCTCGACAGCGCATCCTTCACCGCCTGCACGTCGCCCGCGACGTTCACCGGCCTCGCGCAGGGCTCGCACACGTTCGCGGTCCGCGCCACCGACCTCGTCGGTCACGTCGATGCATCGCCGGCGACCGCGACCTGGACCGTCGACACCGTGCCGCCCGACCTGATGATGGTCGCCGGTCCCGAGAGCGCGAGCACCGTCGGCCCTCGCGTGCTGTTCACGTGGACCGTCGATGCGGCGACCATCGAGTGCCGCGCGAGCAGCACCGCGCCGTTCATGCCGTGCGCCAGCCCGTTCGGCTACAACGCCGCGGCCGGCGCCGCCACGTTCGAGGTCCGCGCGACCGACACAGCCGGCAACAGCTCGACGCTGACGCGCACGTTCACGATCGCGTGCGCGGCTCCCGACCCGACCGGCGCGATCGGCCTGCTCCACCTCGACGACGGCACGCAGGATCTCGCGAACGCGACCGGCGGCGCCGGCGCGACGCTCGGCTCGACGAGCGATCCCGAGTCGACCGATCCGGCACCGAGTGCCGGCCGCTTCGGCAGCGGCCTCTCGTTCACCGCCGCCGAGGGCGACCTCGTCGCCTGGCCGCTCGCCGCCGGCGCCGCCGCGCCGAACCTGACCACCGAGCTCTGGGCCTCGCCGACCGCGCTCGCCGGAACGCGCGACATCTTCGCCTCCGGCGATGGCCGCATGTTCATCCGCGTGACCTCGGCCGGCGCGACCATGATCCGGTTTGCCGCGAGCGTCGTCGACACCGGCGGCGTCATCTACAGCACCGCATCGGCCGACGTACCCGCGGACGCGTGGCACCACGTGCTCCTCTCGATCACGCCGACGTCGCTGCGCCTGTGGGTCGACGGCAAGCGCACCGAGAACACCGACGTCCAGCTCGCGAGCCCGCCGTCGCTCGACGCCGTGCGCCTCGGCGGTGGCTTCGGCGGCGCACTCGACGAGGTCTACCTCGCGCCGAACGCGATCACCGACAACGAGGCCGCACTCGCTCGCTTCTGCCCGGTCTCGGGCGTCGTCCTGTAACCGCGGCCGTCTCACCCGATCAGCAGTCGAGTGCGACGCGAGCCCGAGATCACGGGCCGCGTCGGGAGCTGCGTGCGATAGCCCGAGACGTCTGCCGCCGCATCGGGATCCGGCTCGCGCGTACACCAGCCGACGACGGTCACCGGCATGCCGGCAGACACGATGTACTCGGTCGCGCGCAGCGACGACGACGTCGGATAGTTCGGCTTCTTCATCCGCGCCGCCTTCGCGAGTCGTGTCATCGCGTCGTAGGCCTGTCCGCGCAGTGCCGAGATCGGCTGCACGGTCTCGTGGCCGGGCACGGCGATCCGCGGCTTGTCGGGCACGACGCGCGCCGCGACGTTCTCGCTCTTCACGAGGAAGGGTGTCCCCTGCTCGGTGCGTCCGAGCTCGACGTAGTCGCCGCCGACGCCGACCTCGTCGAACGTGACGAGCCAGTAGACGCAGTGCCGCCCGGTCAGCGGCGCGACGAGCGTGTCGCCGGGAGCGGCAACTGCGACCTCGCCGCGGATCGCGACCTTGGTCCCGTCGGCGAGCGCGGCGATGCGCTGGACGCGTGCGGCCGCGAGCTCCCGCTTGACGCGGCTGCGCTCCGGCAGGCGCCCCGCGAGCCCGACCACCGTGGCGGTGATCGCGAGCAGCACGACGAGCTCCACGGCAACAGTTTAGTATGCGAATCCGTTCAGGCGTAGGCGGGCAACGACGGTCGCATCGCATCGCGTCCCGTCAGTACAGGCGTGTCTGGGACGGGCGATGGCTAACCTCGTGCACGAGCTCGCCGGCGGTTCGCCGCGACGCACACTCTGCGACGTCGGCTTGCGAGATGATGCCGCAACACCGGCCGTCGTGATCGACGACGATCATCCGGCGGATCTGGTTCATCTCGAGGATCACGAGCACGTCCGGGA
>JAEWJO010000481.1 GCA_023386455.1 Pseudomonadota bacterium
GCCAGAACATGTTCACCGGCGACGCGCTTCGCCTCCACCTCGCGACCGACCAGATCTTCATCCTCCCCGACATCGCGGGCAGCGAGATTCATCGCTCGCGCTCCTGCGATGCGGTCCTGCCCTCCCCGTTCCGCGGCGGCGGCACGCTGATCATCGGCGGCACCGAGGTCGGCTTCGGCAACCTCCGCGTCGCGATCGACAGCTGCCTCGCACCGAACCCCGATCCCCTCGCGACCCAGAACGCGCGCGGCGTCGATGCGCTGCTCGTGATGTCGACGGCGATCGGCGTGTCGATGTTCAGCGAGTCGCTGTATGCGAGGTACCGGCTGCTGGATCCGACCGCGCCCGAGCTCGCCGCCCTGCCCGAGTCCGACGTCCTGCTCCCCTCGGGCGTCATCCGTGGCCGCCTCGCATCGATCCCGAGCATCGCGCTCGTCGGCAACTCGAGCAGCAATCCGCGTGCGCCGTGCCGCCAGATGTGGGCGAGCCACCTGCTCGCCGAGCGAGACTGCCGGCTCGGCGACGACTGCCCGTGCGACGGCGCGACCTTCTGCCCGGTGCCGGCGATCGTCGAGCTCGCGCCCGCCGCGCAGCTGCCGGTGCTGGTCGTGGCCGATTCCGAACCAACCCTGCAGGCGCTGCGCACCGAGCTGCGCCCCGATCGGCCGGAGGTCGACGGCATCCTCGGCACGAGCGCGCTCGGCGATGTCGAGCTCGACATCGACTACACGCACGATCGGCTGCTCGCGCGCTGCACCGATCGGACGACGTGCGGCGCGCGCGCCGTGCTCTCCGATCGCCAGAACCGCTCGTTCGTGAACGGCTGCCTCGGCTCGATGCCGGGCCCGATCCAGTAGTCACTCCTCGAGGGTCGTGACACCCGCGAGGACCTCGTCGGGCGTACCGCGCGCGACGACCTTGCCCTTCTCGATCCGCACGACCTGGTCGGCGAGCTGGCGCGCCTCGCCGACGGAGTGGGTGACGTGGACGAGCGGCACACCGGTCTCGGCGACAAGCTCGCGGACGAGCTTCGTCAGCGCCGCGCGCAGGTCGCGATCGAGCGCGGAGAACGGCTCGTCGAGCAGCACGAGGTGCGGCGACCTCGCGAGCGCGCGGGCGAGCGCGACACGCTGGGCCTCACCGCCGGAGAACGGGCGCGGCCGTCGCTTCGCGTGGTAGCCGACGCCGACGCGCTCGAGCAGCGCCATCGCCTTGTCCTCGCGCTCCGCGCGCGGCACGTCGGCCATGCCGTACTCGACGTTGTGCAGCGCGGACATGTGCGGGAACAGGGCGAGGTTCTGGAACACGTACGCCATGCGGCGGCGGTGGACGGGCACGTTCGTGCCGCGTGCGGTGTCGAGCCAGACGTCGTCACCGACGGCGACCCGGCCGCGATCGGGGACCGCGAGTCCGGCGAGGACGGCGAGGATCGTGCTCTTGCCCGAGCCCGACGGCCCCATGATGCACGTGATACCGGGCGGACACGCGAGCTCGATGTCGAGCGCCCACTCGGCGGACCGCGCGAGCCGGATCGATGCGACGAGCTCAGCCACGGAGCGGGTTCATCCTTCGCGACAGCCGGTTCGCGAGGTAGAGCATCGATACGCCGACGAGCGTCATCACGACGCCCATCGTGCGGGTCTCGGCTTCCTTGTTGGCGTAGAGAAAGTCCATGACCGCGATCGCGCCGGTCGCGGTGCCGTCGATCTTCGAGCCGGCGAACATCATCGTCGCGCCGTAATCGCCGAGCGCGCGCGCGAACCCGAGCATGCCGCCGGCGATCACGCCCGGCGCGGCGAGCGGCAGCGTCACCGTGAAGAGCACGCGAACCGGCGACGCCCCGAGCGTGCGCGCCGCGCTCTTCAGGTTCGGCTCGACGGAGCCGAGCCCGACGCGCACGGAGCGGACGACGAGCGGCAGCGAGCCGACCGCCGCGGCGATCACCGCGGCCTTGAACGAGAAGATGAGCTGCGTGCCGAACAGGTACTCCCACGCGCGGCCGATCGCGCTCTCGGGGCCGAGCGAGACGATCAGGTAGTAGCCGAGCACCGTCGGCGGCAGGACGAGCGGCGCCGAGATGACCGCGTCGATGAAGTCGCGCAGCGGCAGGCGATGCCAGTCGAGCAGCATCGCGAGTCCGGTGCCGACGACGAGCGTCAGCGCGGTGGCGCACAGCGCGACCTCGAGCGACAGCGCGAGCGGCCCCCAGGTGACCGGGCCCGCGTAGACCACGTAGCCGAGCGCCGCGCCGATCAGCACGAGCACGCTGCCGATGCGGATCAGATCGCCACGGGTCATGCGGAGGCCTAGGCCGAGGGTATCGGATCCGGCGGCAGCCGTACCACGAACACGGCACCGAGGCTGCCTCGCTCCTCGACATGGATCGTGCCGCCGTGCGCCTCGACCGCGAGCTTGCAGAAGTAAAGGCCCAGCCCCCGGTTCGCGCGGGCCGAGGCGCGCCGGCGCTCCACCTGGAAGTAGCGGCCGAAGATCGCGTCGCGATCGAGCGCGGGCACCGGCGGCCCGCTGTTGCCGATCGCGATCTCGACACCCTGCTCGTCGCGCTTCGCGCTGATCGCGCACCGCCCGCCGCGCGGCGCGTAGCGGGTCGCGTTGTCCATCAGGTTCTCGATCACGCGCGCGAACAGATCCGGATCGACCTTCGCGACCATCTCGGGATCGACGTCGACGTCACAACGCAGCTGGCGCACCTCGAAGTGCGCCCGGTTGCCGGCGCGCGCCCGCTGCACGAGCTCGTAGAGGTTCACCGGTTGCGGGACCGCGCGAAGGATGCCGTCCTCGAGCTCGTCGACGTCGAGGATCGTCGCGACAAGGCCGAGCGCCTTGCCGACGAGCACCTCGGCATCGTCGAGGTACTGCTTCGCGAGCGGGGTCGGCGTGTCGCCGAGCTCGTCGCGCATCAGCTGCAGGTAGCCGTGGACCGCGGACAGCGGGCTGCGCAGGTCGTGGACCACGAGCGCCGCGAGCACGCGCTTCTTCTCGCGAAGGAGCTCCGCACTGTCGTCGCCGTCGTCGGAACCGTCGCTCACCCGCACGACCTTGTCGGCCATCAGCCGACCACGCGATTCCGACCGCCCTCTTTGGCGGAGAACAGATGAGTGTCGGCTTGCTTGATGAACTCGAGCGCGTCCTCGATCTCGCCGCGCAGGCTCGCGACGCCGATCGATACCGTCACCGGGATCACCGCATCCTCGAACTTGAACTCGGCCACCTCGACGAGCTTGCGGATCTTCTCCGCGAACTGCATCGCGTTGTAGTGGTCGATCTCGGGCAGGACGATCGCGAACTCCTCGCCACCGTAGCGCGCGAGGACATCCTCGCGGCGAATACGCGTCTTGATCACCGACGCGAGGTGCTTGAGCACGTGGTCGCCGGCGAGGTGACCGAAGCTGTCGTTCACGCCCTTGAACCGGTCGATGTCGAACATGATGAGCGACAGGTCGCGGCGATAGCGCAGCGCCCGCCCGATCTCGCGCTCGAGCGTCTCGACGAAGTAGCGGCGGTTGAACACCTGCGTGAGACCGTCGACGGTCGTCAGCCGATAGATCTCCTCGTGATACGCGTTCTCGATGTTGTTGCCGCTCAGGAACTTGAAGATACAGCGGCCGACCTTGATGAAGTCGCCGTCGCGCAGCACGTACTCGTCGATCATCTCGTCGTTGACGTAGGTGCCGTTCGTCGACCCCATGTCACGGAGCATGATCGCGTTGCCGGTGTTGATGATCTTGCAGTGGTTCCGCGAGACCGCTTCCTGATCGATCTGGATGTCGGCCTTGCTCGACCGGCCGATGATGATCTGCGGCCGGTTCAAGTTGAACTTCTTGCCGAGCTCGAGCCCGTAGATGACGACCAGGCACGCTTCCTTGGCGACCGGGCGATCGCTGATCTTCGAGATCGCGGTGACGACGGTCTTGTTACGGCCGGTATCGCTCACCCAGCCACGATCCTATCAGGATTCAAGGCAGATCACCTGGTATCGGCACACTCGAGGCGATCGTCGGGCGCGCGCTTACACTGGAGCACGTCCTCGATCCGATAGCCGTCCCGCACGTACCGATAGGACTGGAGCAGCATGCGTCCGCCGTTCTGTTTCCAGAACGCGCGCACGTCGCTCATGTTGTCCTCGCCGCGGGTCTGCAGGGTCTCGAGGTTGGCGCCTGCGAACGTGCCGGCGTAGCGCGCGCACTCCCCGACCTCGCGCGGCTGGCGGAACACGTTCCAGTAGCAATTGCCGTCCTCGGTGCACTTCGTACGGTCGACCACGATGAGCTCGATGCGGCCGTCGTTATCGAGGTCGCGGTCGGCGTGATCGATCCGGGGGGAAGCACTCATCACGCCATCGCGATCCGGCTCGCCGCAGTTCCCCGGCTGGATCGTTGCGGTCGGTACGCGCAGGGTTGTCGGTGTCGCGGGACCCTTACGCGTGCACGCACCGAGCACGACGAGCGCGAGGAGCACGACCCGAGCGGACATCGGGCCGACCGTACTGCAAACTTCTTGTGTCTGCGAGCAGATGCGGCTACATCCAGAATGGATGCGACGTACGGTCCTGCTCGCCGGTGGAGCCTTGCTCGCAGGAGCAGGTCTGTTCATGAGCTCCGGAGCCGGACCTCACGGCGCGACCGACAAGGCCGCCGCGAAGGTCCCGCCGATGGCCTCGATCAGCGGGGCGCCGCTCGATCCGCCTCCCGCCGCGGCGGACGAGACGCAGCCGTCGGCCGAGGAGGTCGCGACGTTCGAGCAGCTCGCCGAGAAGAGCGCGAAGAAGGTGCTCGACGCCTCGTTCGCGATCGATCTCGACAAGCTGAAGCTCGAGGACGGTCGCTACGTCGCACCGACGCGCGATGGCCGCCGCGCCGTGCTGACGCTCGATCCCGATCTGCAGCAGCTCGCCGAGAAGCTGCTCGACCAGTCGCGCGCACCGCGCGGCGCGATCGTCGCGATGGCGCCCGACGGCCGCATCCTCGCGTTCGCCGGCCGCCGCACCGCGGAGAACAAGGGCGGCAAGCAGGGCACGTTCGACTATCACCTCGCGACCGACGTCTGGGCGCCGGCCGCGTCGATCTTCAAGCTCGTCACCGCGAGCGCGCTCGTCGCGAACGGCTACGACCCGGGCCAGAAGGTCTGCTACCACGGCGGCGTTCGCTCGGTGATGGAGTCGAACCTCGTCGACAGCAAGAGCGACTACAACTGCGAGACGCTCGGCTACGGCGTCGCCCACTCGAACAACGCGATCCTCGGCAAGCTCGCGTTCCAGAACCTCGAGCCCGAGCTGCTCGATCGCACCGCGCGCGACCTCGGCTGGACGAACGCCCTGCCCGCCTCGCTCGGCGTGAAGGCGACCTGCGGTGAGCTCGCGCTGCCGCAGGAGAAGGATCTCGACTTCGCGAAGGCCGCCGCCGGCTTCAACGGCTCGCGCCTCTCGGTGCTCGGCGGCGCGGTGCTCGCCGCGACGTTCGCGGACGACGGCGAGCAGCCGGTGCCGCGCATCGTCGAGTCGATCGCCGGCAGGCCGATCGACGCGAAGAAGCCGCGCCGTGTTCTCGACAAGAAGGTCGCCCAGGCCGTCGCGGACATGATGGTCGGTACCTGCGCGAACGGCAGCGCCGCGAAGTCCTTCCGCCGTGGCGGCGGCAAGGTCACGGTCGCCGGCAAGACCGGCACGCTGTCGACCAACACGCCGTTCTTCATGGAGCACTCGTGGTTTGTCGGGTTCGCGCCCGCCGAACAGCCCGAGATCGTGGTGTCCGTCCTGCTCGGCAACCCCGAGAGCTGGCACATCAAGGGGCACGAGGCGGCAAAGCGAATGATCGACCGTGCCATGCAGCGTGCGGGAGATCGCGACGCGACGGCAGACGCTCGAGTCACAGCCGGCAAAGCGCGTTAAGTGATAGGATCTTCCCGTCGTCCCGGGAGGAACTATGTCTAGATTAATCCTTGGTCTTGCCGTCGCCGGCTCGCTCTATGCCGTGACCGCTCGCGCGCAGACTCAAGCCGAGATCGCGGATCGCGAGAACGAAGAGGGCAAGGAGCTCATGTTCGCCAACAAGATGGCGGAGGCGAGCGCCAAGTTCCAGAGTGCCGTCGCGCGTGTCCCCGAGCCGAAGTACTTCTTCAACCTCTGCACGTCGCGCTTCGCGGAAGGCAAGTTCGGCGAGGCCCTCACCGCGTGCAACGCGGCGGACAAGAACGCCGACGAGAAGCTCAAGGCGAAGACTGCCAAGCTCGTCGCGAAGATCCAGGAGGAGGCCAAGCAGCAGGGCATCGACCTCCAGGCGACCGGCGGCGGTGGTGGCCCCGGCGACACCCCGCCGACGACCGATCCGAATAATCCTCCGAACACAAACGATCCGACCGGGACGCCCCCGAACACGACCGGCGCACCGCCGGCGATGGCGGTCGGCCGTCCGCCCTCGGTCGGCCTGTTCACGTCGGTCCGCCCCGAGAACAAGTACACGTGGAGCCTCGGCGTCGACATCTACGGCGGCGGCGGTCGCTACGGCCAGAGCGGCTACTACGGCAAGTCGACCGGCGGCATCCGCTTCAAGGGCGACTACATGGTCAACCCGGCGCAGCGCCTCGGCGCCCAGGGTTACTTCCAGCTCACGCACTTCGGCGACGGCGACGACATGGGCACGCAGGGCGCGTTTTCCCTCGACGTTTTCGATCTCGGCATCGCCGGCTACAAGCACCTCTGCGGCCCGCAGGCGCGGCTCTGCCTGACGCCGCTCGTCGGCGCGCAGCTCGCCCTGCTCTCGCCTGCAAGCCAGACCGACAGCACCGGCAGCCAGGTCTTCAACTACGCGTCGCTCGGCGCTCGGCTCGAGGCCGCGCTCTCGTACGCGCTCGGCAGCCGCTTCGAGCACGTGCTCCAGGCGTCGGTGGGTCTGAACGTCTACACCGCCGTGTTCTCGGAGCCGATGGATGACGGCGGCGGCTTCGTGTCCGCGGCCGACTGGGGCCTCGACAAGGGCGGCGCATCGTTCTACGTCGGGCTCGGCTACACGTACCGCTTCAACACGCCGTTCGGAAGCGCGCCATTCGTGACGCTCGAATAGTCCTTTCGTGGCGCTCGACTAGCCTCACATCGGACGAGATCGGGTATGGTCTCCGCGCTGCAACGTTCCGCAGTGCATCAGTAGGAGACTGTCATGGCCGAGAAGCTCTCTGCGAAGCTCTCCCTCCCCGGAGGCAAGGAAGTCGCGCTGCCTGTTGTCGTGGGCACCGAAGACGAGCACGGGGTGGACATTCGCTCCCTTCGCACCGAAAGCGGTTACATCACCCTCGACAGCGGGTACATGAACACGGGCTCGACCACGAGCGCCATCACGTACCTGGACGGCGAAAAAGGCATCCTTCGTTACCGCGGTTATTCGATCGAAGACCTCGCCGAGAAGTCGGACTTCGTCGAGACCAGCTACCTGCTCATCAATGGCCAGCTGCCGAACAAGGTGCAGCGCGAGCAGTTCTCGAAGAACCTGACGCGGCACTCGCTCATTCACGAAGACATGCACCACTTCTTCGCCGGCTTCCCGCCGACGAGCCATCCGATGGCAGTGCTGTCCTCGATGGTGACCAGCCTGTCGGCGTACTACCCCGACAGCCTCGAGCGCAACAGCCTGGTCGACCTCCACATCACGCGGATCCTGTCGAAGGTCCGCACGATCGCGGCGTTCGCGTACAAGAAGTCGATCGGTCAGCCGCTCATCTACCCGAAGAACTCGCTGCGCTACTGCGCGAACTTCCTCCACATGATGTTCGCGGTGCCGAGCGAGGACTACGAGGTCTCGCCGATCCTCGAGAAGGC
This sequence comes from Pseudomonadota bacterium, assembly GCA_023386455.1. GTDB lineage: Bacteria > Myxococcota_A > Polyangia > Haliangiales > Haliangiaceae > JABFXX01. The sequence goes on from JAEWJO010000481.1 coordinate 7,829, forward strand.
GCTGAACCAGCTCCTGATCCTCCACGCCGATCACGAGCAGAACTGCTCGACGTCGACGGTGCGCATGGTCGGCAGCTCGGGCGCGAACCTCTACGCCGCGATCGCCGGCGGCATCCTCGCCCTCTGGGGCCCGCTCCACGGCGGCGCCAACCAGGCGGTCATCGAGATGCTCGAGGAGATCAAGGCGAGCGGCGGCGATGGCAAGCAGTTCATCGACGACGTGAAGAACAAGCGTGGCAACCGCCGCCTGATGGGCTTTGGCCACCGCGTCTACAAGAACTACGACCCGCGCGCGAAGATCCTCAAGAAGATGTGCGACGAGGTCCTCGTCCACCTCGGCGTCCGCGATCCGCTGCTCGACATCGCGAAGCAGATGGAGGAGATCGCGCTCAAGGACGACTACTTCGTCTCGAAGAAGCTCTACCCGAACGTCGACTTCTACAGCGGCATCATCTACCGCGCGATGGGCATCCCGACGAACATGTTCACGGTGATGTTCGCGCTCGGCCGCCTCCCCGGCTGGATCGCCCACTGGAAGGAGATGGTCGAGGATCCGCAGACGAAGATCGGTCGCCCGCGTCAGATCTACACGGGCGAGAAGCTCCGCAAGTTCGTTCCGCTCGACCAGCGCACCTAGCTCGTCGCGGCTATTTCTTGCAGCTCGCCGGCAGCACCTCTGCCCGGTACTGGCCTTCCCAGTTACCGGGCGGATCGTAGTTGCACACGTAGATGTCGTTGCCGCTGCACTGGACGTGGCCGCAGCCGACCTGCTTCGTGCTCTTCCACACGACCTGCGTGAAGTGCCCCGTCTTCATCGAGAAGCCGCCGGCGGGGAACGTGTAGAGCTTGATCTCGTCGTACCACATGCCGACGGTGCTCTCGGGATCGAGCGCGCCGATCGTCCCGGCGGCGAGGTTCTCGCCGTACTTCGCGCCCGGGCTGTGGCCGAACACGCAGCCCTTCGCCTTCAGCTGATTCGCCCAGCCCTGCGCGACGTCGGCGAGCTTCTTCGACCACGTCAGGGCAGGCGCGCAGTGCCTCGCGCGCACCGCGTTGTGCGCGGCGATCCACCGGTCGGCGACCGAGGCCTGCGTGCCCGTGGCGACCGGCGTGGGCGCGGCCGTCACCGCCTCGGGCGCAGGCGCCGCGACGGGATTTGCGACGGGTGCTGGGGCTGTGGCTCCGGCCGGCGGCGGAGACATCGGGCCGCAACCGGCGAGCGCGACGAGGAGAAGCGATCGCATGATCAGATCATGACACGGCGCGCTTCGCGCGCTTCTTCGCCGCAGGCTTCCTCGCCGCCGTCTTCTTCGGCGCCGCCTTCTTCGCCGCCGCCTTCTTCTTCGGCGCCGCCTTCTTCTTCGGCGCCGCCTCGGCGGCTGGCGCCGTCAGCTGCTTCAGGAGCTTCTTCGGCGCCTGCGCGCGATAGCTCTCGTCGATCCACTCCTTCAACATGTCGACCGGCAGCGGCTTGTTCTCGGGAAACTTCGCCGAGACCCAGCCGCTCTTGCCGAGGCCATACGGGGTCGGCTGGCAGAACGGAAGCATCAGCGCGACCTCGGCGCTCGCCGGCAGCTTGCACGAGATGCCGAACGGCTCGCCCTCGATCGAGAGATACGCGAACGTCTTGTCGTTGACCGCGAGATCGAGGTGGCCCGGCCACGGGCTCTTCGTGTGCGCCCCCGGATACGCGAGCCCGAACGCGCGCAGCTCCAGCACTACCTTGTCGCTCGCGAGGGCCTTCTTCTTCACCATGAACCGAGTGTATGGTGCCGCCGTGCCGCGACCAACCGTTGCAGAGTCCACGTCGAGCGCGCTGACCGACGGAATCCGCGTCCGCGTCCAGTCGATGTATCTGCCCGACCAGTCGTCGCCGCCCGACGATCGCTACGTCTTCGCGTACACGATCACGATCTCGAACGAGAGCACGTACACCGCGCAGCTCCGCACGCGCCACTGGATCATCGCCGACGGCCGCGGCGAGATCGAAGAGGTGAAGGGCGATGGCGTGGTCGGCGAGCAGCCCCGGCTGTCGCCCGGCCAGAGCTTCCAGTACACGTCGGGCTGCGTCCTCACGACCCCGGTCGGGACGATGCACGGCACCTACCGGTTCTTCCGCGACGACGGCACCTACTTCGATGCGCAGATCGCGCCGTTCTCGTTGGCATCGCCCGTGCGCAACGAAGACGCGAACTAGGACGCGGACTTGGCCTCGGTCGGCCCCCGGTACGACCATGTAGGCAGGAAAATCGCAAAGCCTTCACCTAAGCTATGCGTCTAACGGGACAGATGACGAACGCCGAGCGCGAGGCAGCAACCGCGACCGCCCTGGTCGCGGCCGCCAAGGCGGGCGACAGCCGGGCGTTCGAGGCGCTCGTCCGTCGCTACCGCAAGCGCATCTACGCGCTCGCGCTGCACATGACGCGGTCGGCGAGCGAGGCGGACGACATCGCGCAGGAGGTCTTCCTGAAGGCGTACCGCGCCCTGCCCCAGTTCGAGGGTCGCAGCCAGTTCTTCACGTGGGTCTACCGGATGACGGTCAACCGCTCGCTGAACGTGCGCCGCGATCGCGCGCGCCGCGGCGAGGACACGATCGATGACCCCCGTCTCGAGCTCGCCGTCGCGGTCGACGCACGCGGCAACCCCGGTCGCGAGGCCGAGCTGCGCCAGACGTACGGGCGCCTGCTCCGTGCGCTCGACCAGCTCCCGATCGACATGCGCACGACCGTGATCCTCGTCTCGCTCCAGGGCATGTCCCACGGCGAGGCCAGCGTCATCCAGAAGGTCTCCGACGGCACGATCGCGTGGCGCATGCACGAGGCACGGCGTCGCCTGCACGAGGCGATGGCGCCCGAGCGCGTCTCGCGCAAGCGCGGCGAGCTCAGTGCGGATCTCGCACGCGTGCTCGCCGAGTACGGCCTGCCGCTCGTTCCCGGCAAGGCCTGAGTTACAGTGGGCGCGTGAAGCGCGCCATCCTCCTCCTCCTCGTCGCCGCGTGCGACGACGGCGAAGGCGCGAACCCGTACGCGTGCATGGCGGCCGGCGGCGGCGGCTGCTTCGAGATGCCGACCGACGCCGTGCTCGCGGTGAACCCCGACGGCACGCTCGACGCGCCGTTCCTCGCGTGCGCGCCGTTCGACGTCGCGCAGTCGGCGGGCCCGCAGACGTTCGCCGGCGCGACGATCTACACGCGCACGCAGGAGCGCGCGAAGGCTGTCGCGGTCGACCTGTACAGCGACGTCGCGCTGACCTCGCCGCTGGGGACCACGATCTCCGACGAGGCGGGCGCGTTCACGCTCGACACCGCGGGCGGACCGAACCTCGTGTTCGCGCGTGCATCGAAGGACGGCTACCTCGCCCACGTCCACCTCTACCAGCGCGTCGACCTCGCGGACGCGCAGCTCGAGCTGCAGACGGCGACGCGAGCAGAGCTCGCAGAGCGCCTGGAGTCCGTCGGCGATCAGTTCCTGCCGGGCTCGAACACGCTCGCCACGCTCGCGCTCGACTGTGCGGACCGCCCGCTCGCCAACGCGATCGCGAACCTCGCGCCGGTCTCGGGCAAGAACGGCTCGCACCTGTTCGTGCCGAACGTGCGCGTCTACTACGATACCGAGGGCGGGACGCTCGCACGCCGCACGCAACAGATGCAGACGACCGCGGAGGGCACGCTCGCGATGAGCAACATCCCCGCCGGGCAGTACTTCCTCCAGCTGTGGGGCTTCGTCTCCACCGACGACGTCATCTTCGGCGTCCCCGCGTTGAAGCTCCTCGACGAGGTCGAGGTCACGATCGCCGCCGGCGAGGCGAACTACGTCGTCCCGCTGCACGCCCGCCAGTGACCTCGTGCCGGCTTGCCGGCCTACGACATCACGTCGTACGGTCCGCCGCGCTCGAGCGCCTTCTTGAACGCGGGCCGGTCGTGGATGCGCGCGACGTACTCCTTGATCACCGCGGGCACGTCCGGCACGCGCGCCGCGATCGCCTCCATCGGGAAGCTCATCTGGATGTCGGCGACGCTCAGCTCCTGGCCCGCGAAGTACGGCGCCTTCGCGAGCTCGCTCGCGAGAAACCCGACGTGGCGTGCGAGGTTCGGGTTCGTGAACGTGTCGTCGACCTTGCCGGCGATCGCCTTCGCGATCGGGCGCACGAGCGCGGGCGCCTTGCGCACGCGGCCCATCAGCAGCTTCACGAGCAGCATCGGCATCAGCGAGCCTTCCGCGTAGTGCATGTAGTAGCGGTAGCGGTTGTAGTCGGGCGTCCCCTTCGCGGGCACGAACCTGCCCTCGCCATACGTCTCCACGATGTACTCGAGGATCGCCGCCGACTCGGCGAGCGTCGCGCCGTTGTCGGTGACGACCGGCGACTTGCCGAGCGGATGGATCTTCTGCAGCTCGGGCGGCGCGAGCATCGTCTTCGGATCGCGCTGGTACTTCACGATCTCGTACGGGACAGCGAGCTCCTCGAGCAGCCAGAGCACGCGCTGCGACCGCGAGTTGTTGAGGTGATGGACGGTGAGCATCTCGCGCGGTTTTAGCCTACGATGCGCCTCATGCGACTCCTACTCGCAGCAGTCTTGCTCACCGGCTGCGCGCAGCTCATGCCTGCGGCCAAACAGGAACCGTTCCCGACGATCGAGGTGAAGGCCGAACGCCCGCCACCAGGTCCGGCGCGAGTCGTGCTCACCGCATCGAACATCGCGATCATGGACAAGGTGCAGTTCGAGACCGGCAAGGCCAACCTCAAGAGCGAATCGCACGGCCTGCTCGACGAGGTCGCGAAGATGCTGAAGGACAATCCGCAGGTCGAGCTGATCTCCGTCGAGGGTCACACCGACGCGACCGGATCGCCCGAGCTCAACCGCAAGCTCTCGCAGCAGCGCGCCGAGTCCGTCGCGAAGTACCTCTCGAGCAAGGGCATCAAGGCCGCGCGCATGGAGCCGAAGGGCTTTGGTCCCGATCGCCCGGTTGCCGACAACGAGAGCGACCAGGGTCGCGAAGCGAACCGCCGCGTCGAGTTCAACATCCTCAAGCAGGGTCCCAAGAAAGTGCTGGTGAAGGATGAATAAGGTCATCGTCCACGGAGTCGTCGCCGCGCTCGCCCTGACTGCCTGCGCGAAGAAGGGCATGACGCCCGAGGTCCGCAGCGAGATCTCGGCGAAGCTCGAGTCGACGCAGCAGCCGATCCAGGCCTGCTACCAGAAGCAGCTGACGACGAACCGCAAGCTCCGCGGCATGGTCGTCGCGCAGGCGGCGATCGCGCCCGACGGTCAGTTCGGCGAGGTCACGCTTCGCCGCGACGAGCCCGCCGATCCGGTGCTCCGGTTCTGCATCGTCAGCGAGCTCGCGAAGCTCAAGCTCGAGAAGCCGCCCGGCGAGCGCATCGTCGTCGAGAGCGTGCCGATGAAGTTCGAGTGGTCGAACCCGTGAGCAAGCTCCCTACGCGCTCGCCGACGCACGAGGAGGTCGAGATCCCGCGCCTCGCGTCGATGGGCCTCGAGCTCGAGGACATCGCCGAGGGCGAGGAGGTCCAGCTGTCCGCGCTCGTCGAGCTCGCCGAGGATCGCGGCCGGCCACCGAGCCACTACCTCGCCGCGATTCCACTCGCGACCGAGCTGCGCCTCGCCGGTACCGCGCCGGTGAAGCTCCGGGTCTGCGCCGGCAACTGCCAGCGCTACGGCGCGCTCGACCTGCTCGACCACCTCGTCGAGAAGTGGGTCGATGCGGCGGGCGCGACGTTCTCGATCACGCCGGTGACCTGCCTCGATCGCTGCGATCAGGCTCCCGCCTGCGAGATCGACAGCGCCGGCGGCAAGCTCGTGCTCGCGCCGGCGACGAAATCGAGCCTGGACGAAGCCCTCGCCTCGCTGACGTAGGCCACGGTACGAACCGTACGCGACTCGCGAATTGTCGCATGTGTCGCATCGTGTCGCGTGCTGGCCCACGTAGCCGAGGCGCGCTAGCCTCGGCGCACCGTCGTGTTGCGCCTGAACAAGGTCAACAAGTACTACCAGGTGGGGGCGCACAGCCTCCACGTCTTGCGCGATGTCGACTTCGAGGTCGCCGATGGCGAGTTCGTCGCGATCATGGGCGCGTCGGGCTCCGGCAAGTCGACGCTGCTCAACATCCTCGGCATCCTCGACGACTACAACTCGGGCGAGTACTGGCTCGGCGACACGATCATCCGCAAGCTGTCGGAGAGCAAGAGCGCCGAGTACCGCAACCGGTTCATCGGCTTCGTGTTCCAGTCGTTCAACCTGCTGCCGTTCAAGACGGCGCTCGAGAACGTCGCGCTCCCGCTCTATTACCAGGGCGTATCGCGTCGCAAGCGCAACCAGATCGCGATGCAGTACCTCGAGCGGGTCGGCCTGCGCGACTGGGCGGACCACGTGCCGTCGGAGATGTCCGGCGGTCAGAAGCAGCGTGTCGCGATCGCGCGCGCGCTGATCGGCAAGCCGCGGCTGATCCTCGCCGACGAGCCGACGGGCGCGCTCGACAGCGAGACGAGCCGCCAGATCATGGATCTGTTGACGGAGATCAACCAGACCGGCATCACCGTCCTGATCGTCACGCACGACCCGGAGGTCGCGTCGCGCTGCCAGCGGACGATTCGCCTGAAGGACGGCAAGGTCGTCGGCGCGCACGAAGCGGCGCTGTCGAACCCGGGTATGCCGGCACAGCGGGCGAGCGATCCGAGCATCTCGGGCAGCGGAGCGGGTTGATGTTCGTCGCCGCGCTCAAGCTCGTCGGCATCCTCGCAGGTGTCGCCGCGGTCGTCGCCGTGGTCGTCGTCCTCGTGGTCATCGCGGTCGCGCTCGTGCGGATGCTGTGGGTCGGCCTCGTCCAGTGGCGCGACCTGTTCTCGTTCGATCGGTGGACCGAGGTCCTCGTCACGATCGGCCGCAACAAGCTGCGCACGGCGCTGACGATGATCAGCGTCGCGTGGGGCATCCTCGTGCTCGTCAGCCTGTTCGGGCTCGGCGTCGGCCTCGACCACGGAATGAAGAAGAACTTCGCCCGCGACGCGACGAACGCGGTGTGGGTGATGGCGAACAAGACGTCGGTTCCGCACGGCGGCTACGACGTCGGCCGCATCATCAAGTTCGAGAACGCGGACTACGAGGCGGCCAAGAACGTCGAGGGCATCGATCACCTGTCGGCCGAGCACTACATCGGCGGCCAGCGCTGGGGCAGCTCGCTCGCCGTGTCGCACGGCGCGAAGTCGAACACGTTCGAGATCAACGCCGTCTACGCCGACACCTACTACCTCGAGGCGCAGGAGATGGTGCAGGGCCGATTCCTCACGACCGCCGACATCCGCGAGAAGCGCAAGTCGGCCGTCGTCGGGAAGGTCGTCGCCGACTTCCTGTTCGGTCCCGGCGAGAAGGCGATCGGCGAGTGGGTCGTCATGGGCGGCGTGCCCTTCCAGGTCGTCGGCATCTTCCACGACCAGGGCGGCGACGAGCAGGAGCGCAAGATCTACATCCCGGTGACGACGGCGCAGCTCGCGTACAACGGCGGCGAGAAGCTGTCCGTGCTCGAGTTCACCGTCGGCAACGCCGGCGAGGCCGAGGCGAAGGCGATCATCGAGCAGATCACCGGTCAGCTCGCCGAGAAGTACAACTTCGCCGCGAGCGACTCCCAGGCCGTCCGCGTCCACAACAACATCGAGCAGTTCGGCCGGTTCCAGAAGCTGTTCTGGATGATCTCGACGTTCGTGATCGTGATCGGGCTCGGCACGCTGGCCGCCGGCGTCGTCGGCGTCTCGAACATCATGATGATCGCGGTGAAGGAGCGCACGAAGGAGATCGGGGTGCGCAAGGCACTCGGCGCGACGCCGTCGTCGATCGTCTTCATGATCATCCAGGAGGCCGTGTTCCTGACCGCGATCGCGGGCCTGCTCGGCCTCGCCGGTGGCGTCGGCATCCTCGGCCTGCTCGGCAAGATGGACAACGACTTCATCGTCAACCCGAGCATCAACCTGCGCACCGGCATCGGTGCGACCGCGTTCCTCGTGTTCGCCGGCGCGCTCGCCGGTTACTTCCCCGCGCGCGCCGCGGCGAAGGTCAACCCCATCCATGCATTGAGGGACCAGTAGATGTTCGACCTCGATAAATGGAAGGAGATCTGGGCGACGCTGCGCAGCAACCGGTTGCGCACGTTCCTCACCGCGTTCGGCGTGTTCTGGGGAATCCTGATGCTGATGGCGATGCTCGGGTTCGGATCGTCGATCCAGACCGGCAGCAAGCGCCAGATGAAGGGCATGGCGACGAACATGCTGTTCTGCTGGGGCCAGCAGACGACCGAGGCGTACGACGGCCTGCCGCCGGGCCGTGGCGTCCGGTTCGACACCGACGACATCGAGCTCCTGCGCCGGCTGCCCGGCGTCGAGTACCTCGCGCCGCGCCTGCAGCTCGGCGGCTGGATGAACAACTTCACGGTCCAGAAGGACTCCAAGAGCGGCACGTTCACCGTGATGGCGGACTACCCGGAGTTCGCGAAGATCATCGCGTTCGAGTACGACGCCGGTCGCTTCATCAACACGCGCGACATCACGGAGAGCCGCAAGGTCGTCGTGATCGGCAAGGCGATCCGCGAGCAGCTGTTCAAGCCCGACGAGGACCCGATCGGCCAGTACGTCAAGATCAGCGGCGTCTACTTCCAGGTGGTCGGCGTCACGCGCACGCTGCGCTCCGGTCAAGCGGGTGACCGCGACGCGAACACCGCGTTCGTTCCGTTCACGACGCTGAAGACGGCGTTCAACATGGGCAACCGCGTCGGGTTCTTCGCGATGACCGCGAAGCCCGGCACCGACGGTCCCGAGCTCGAGCGCCAGGTGCGCGAGGCGCTCTCGCGCCACCACCGCATCGCGCCGACCGATCGGCTCGCGATCGGCTCGTTCAACGCGTTCGTCATGTTCGGCAAGCTGCAGACGTTCTTCTCGGTGCTGTGGTGGCTGTCGTGGATCGTCGGCGGCCTGACGCTGCTCGCCGGCGTCGTCGGCGTGTCGAACATCATGCTGATCACCGTGAAGGAGCGGACGAAGGAGATCGGCGTCCGCAAGGCGCTCGGTGCCAGCCCGCTCTCGATCATCTCGATGGTGATGAAGGAGTCCATCGTGCTGACGCTGATCGCCGGCCTCATCGGCGTCGCGGCCGGCGTCGGCCTCCTCGCCGGCACCGAGGCGATCCTCGCAAATTCCACTGACTCGCCGATGGGTCCGCCGCAGGTCGCGCTGTCGACCGTGCTGTGGGCCGTCGCCATCCTCGTTGGAGCCGGCGCCGTTGCCGGCATCATGCCCGCTTCTCACGCCGCCTCGATCAAGCCGATCGAGGCACTTCGGGCGGAGTGACTATGAAGAGAGTACTGAGCTATCTACTTGCAGCCGTCGTCGTCCTCATCATCGGCGCCGCGTTCTTCTACCTGTACAAGAAGAGCAAGGCCAAGCCGGTCGTGTTCCAGACGGAGAGCGGCGAGGTCGCCGACATCACGAAGAAGACGGTCGCGACCGGTTCGATCGTGCCTCGCCGCGAGGTCGAGGTGAAGCCCAAGGTCACCGGCGTGCTCAGCGAGCTCTACGTCGAGCCGGGCGCGAAGGTGAAGGAAGGCGATCCGCTCGGCAAGATCTCGATCGTCCCCGACGCGATGCAGATCAACCAGGCCGAGGCTGGTGTCCGCACCGCGCAGATCGCGTTCGACAACGCCAAGCGCGAGCTCACGCGCAACGAGGAGCTCTACAAGAAGGGCGTCGTCGCCGATGCCGAGCTGCAGAAGTACCGCACCGAGTTCGCGCTGCGGCAGCAGGAGCTCGCGACCGCCGGCTCGAACCTCCAGCTCGTCAAGGAAGGCGCGACGCGCGGCCAGGGCAAGTCGTCGACGCTGATCGTCACCGCGACGGCCTCGGGCATGGTGATCGACGTGCCGGTCAAGGTCGGCTTCTCGGTGATCCAGGCGAACAACTTCAACCCCGGCACGACCGTCGCCGTCGTCGCCGACATGGACGACATGATCTTCGAGGGTCACGTCGACGAGGCCGAGGTCGCCAAGATCAAGGAGGGCATGAAGCTCGCGATCAAGGTGGGCGCGATCGAGAAGGAGATGCTCGACGGCAAGCTCGAGTACATCTCGCCCAAGGGCAAGACGATCGACGGCGCGATCCAGTTCGAGATCAAGGCCGCGGTCACGCCGAAGCCGGGCCTCCAGATCCGCGCGAACTACAGCGCGAACGCCGACATCGTGCTCGACGAGAAGAAGCAGGTCTTCGCGATTCGCGAGGCGCTCGTCCAGTACAAGGACGACAAGCCGTTCGTCGAGGTCGAGGTCGGCCCGCAGACGTTCGTGAAGAAGGACGTCCAGCTCGGTCTCTCCGACGGCATCAAGGTCGAGGTGCTCTCGGGCGCGACGAAGGCCGACAAGATCAAGGTCCCGGAGACCGCGGGCCCGCCGGGCATGATGGGTCCAGGCAAGGCGCCTCCCAATAAGTAGCGTCCGGCGTTACGAGATCGCCGGAGATCTTTCATCGTCGACGCGCCGAGTCGCTTGGGATAGCTTGTCGACGTGGCCACGCGCGTAACGCTCGGCGCGATCGACGCCGGCTCGAATGCGATCCGGGTCGTCATCGCCGAGCTCGCGCCGGCGGAGCTCGTTCGCATCGAGGCCGAGCGCATCCCCGTGCGCCTGGGCCACAACGCGTTCACGCGCGGCGAGCTCGACAACTCGACGATCGACGCCGCGGTCGCCGCGTTCGTCCACTTTCGCCAGCGGTTCGACCACCACGGCGTCAGCATCTACCGCGCCGTCGCGACGAGTGCGGTCCGCAACTCGAGCAACCGCGACGTCTTGCTCCACCGCCTCTATCACGAGGCCGGCATCGAGCTCGACGTCATCGAGGGCGAGGAAGAGGCGCGCCTCGTCCGCAAGTCCGTCATGCGGGCGTTCGGGCCGCAGCACCTGCCCCGCGCGATCCTCGACCTCGGCGGCGGCAGCCTCGAGGTCAACCTGCGCCAGGGCAGCGTGTGGCGCGGATACTCGCTGCCCGTCGGCACCGTCCGCCTGCTCGAGACGTTCGGCCTCGACGGCGCGATCGGCGATGCAGAGGCCGGCATGGTGCGCCGCTACACGGCGACGCTCATGCACACGATCGCCAAGAACGGCGGCGCTGCCGGCGTGGCCGCGATCACCGGCGGCAACGCCGAGGCGCTCGCGAAGATCCTCTCGCCCGATGGCTCGGGCTTCGAGCTCGCCGACCTCGAGAAGGCACTGCCGGATATCGTCAGCTCGACCGTCGAGCAGCGCATCGTCAAGCTCGGCATCAAGCGCGACCGCGCCGAGGTCATCGGGATCGCCGCACTCGTCCTCGCGACCGCCGCGCGCCAGCTCGGCCTCGGCAAGCTCGTCGCGCCCGGCGTCGGTGTCCGCGAAGGCGTCCTCATCGAGCTCGGCGAGACCGCGCGCGAGGAGCAGGCAAAGGTCGAGGGCGCGCACGACAAGGCGCTGCTGACGGCAGCCCGCAGCTTTGCCAACCGCGTCGATCACGACACGACCCATGGCGAGCACGTCCGCCTGCTCGCACGCGCCCTGTTCCATCAGCTGCGCGACGTCCACGGCATTCCCGACAGCCGCGGCGTGCTGCTCGAGGTCGCCGCCCTGCTCCACGACGTCGGCGAGGTCGTGAACCAGCGCGGCCACCACAAGCACTCCGAATACATGATCCGCTGGGGTCGCATCCCAGGCCTCGACGACACCGGGCGCGAGATGGTCGCGTTGATGGCGCGCTGCCACCGCAAGGATGCCGGCCGGGCCAAGGAGATCATCAACGGCTCGCCGCTGCCGAAGGAGCTCCGCGGCCAGCTGCGCAAGCTGACCGCGCTCCTGCGCGTCGCCGACAGCCTCGACACCGATCACCGCTCGCGTGTCGAGCAGGTCGTGTGCACGCGCATGGGCGAGGCGATCGTGCTCGACCTCGTCGTCCGCGACGGGCCGAGCCGCGACGACACGCGCCTCCTGCGCAAGACCGACATGCTGAAGGACGAGCTCGGGCTCGACGTGCGCGTGACGGTCGCCCGGCCGGTCCTGACCCCGGTGGCCGAGCCCGGCGCGTCGGGCGAGCTGCGCGCGGTCCGCGCCGGCGAGCGCTGACGTGCCTCAGTCCTTGCAGTCGCCGGACTGATACGCGAGCTGACCCTGGTCCGCCTCGAGGTGCGCCTCGTTGGCCGCGGTCTGCAGCACGGTGGCGAGGCCGTCATTGCCGTTCTCCCGCTCCTCGGCCGCCGCATCATCCAGGTAGTCACCGAGCCGTTCGAGGCGCATTACGTAGCCCGGGATCACGACGCAGTCGAGCTGGCTCCAGTTGATGTCGGCGATGTACTTGTTCGCGAATGCGGGGCTTGCACCGAACGCCGTGGTCACGCAGAGAACAAAGGTAGCGAGTAGCTTCTTCATCACGGTCTCCTTGAAAGGTTCGGCTCGCGACCGTTGCAGAGCGCATTCCAGCGCGCATCGTCGAATGCGGCGTGTCCAGGGCGGACACGAACGCGAACCTCGCACGCGACGCCGTTTCAGCGCGCCGTTGTCGCCGCTCGAGAGGCCACCGGGGCGCGCGGCGCTGCCAGCTTCCCGCTCCAGCACGCATCGCTCGCACGTTCGCGGCGGCACGACCGTTGCTGACGCGGATGGCCCATGCAGAAACATCTACTTCTCGTCCCGTTCGTTCTCGCTGCCTGCACCGACCCCGAGCCCGTCGCGAACGTGATCGATCACGGCGACGGCACCTACTCGCGCGAAGCACTGCCCGGCCGCAACGCCACCACGACGAAGCACGAGGGTGCGTTCACCTGGTCGTACGTCGGCCAGGCGCGCCACTCGTGGGTGCCCCTGCCGATGACGTCGATGAGCTACATCGTCGCCGAGCCGCGCCTCGAGTCCGACGAGGAGCAGATCCGCGCGGTCATGCGTGAGGATGCCGACGGATCGCTGTGGCGCGTCGCCGCGGTCGACATGCCGATCGTGCGCGATCAGATCGCGAAGCACGATAGCGAGTCGATCGATCGCGACCACAGCCGATCGACGGTGCGTCCTCCGCGTGCGACGCCGGCGGTGGAGCCTGTCGGAAGCCTGCGTACGATCCAGACGAACTCGTGGACCGGAAGCTCCTGCGACAACCACTACTACATGGGCGACGACGATCGCGTGCTCGTCGACCCGACGACATCGTCGCGCCGCAAGGCAGTCGTCGACGTGCGGGTCTCGGGGGCGACCGCGTGCACCGGCGTGATCCTGCGCAGCGAGTGGGTGCTCACCTCCGCCCACTGCATCTTCGACAGCAACCAGAACCTCATCCCTCGCAACACGATGACCGTCGCCCGCTGGGATGGGGTCGGCCCGACCATCATCGGTCTGTCCGCGCGGTTCTGGGACGGCGGCTACACGACGTCCTGGGATCCGAAGGACGACTGGGCGCTGCTGAAGCTCGCCGCGCCACTCACCGCGCCGTTCTCCGACATGGACATCGCCGGTGCGAGCGACACGACGCTGGGGAACGTCGACCACATCGACAACCTCGCGTTCCCGCAGTTCGCGCCGAACTGTAACGACAACATCAACGGCGCGATCGTCGACAACATGTGGCTGAACAGCGTCGGCGAGCTCGGCGCGATCGCCAACCAGAAGATCAACTTCAAGATCGACGGCGGCTACGGCCACTCCGGCTCGCCGGTGTTCTACTGCCCCAACGACGGCAATGACTCGTGCACCGGCAACGAGCAGGCATTCGTGATCGCGGTCTGGACCGGCTGGAATGGGTTCGAGACCACGATGGTCGGCCCGAAGGGTCCGAGCTTCCGCAACACCGCGACGACAACGATGGACAACAACTGACCCGCGACGCACCTCACCTTGTGGTCGACAGGCAGGCACAGTATCAACGTATGGATGGTGGACGGTCCGCCGAAGGCGGGTGGCGATTCGACCGCAGGTCCTCGCGCCGCGGACGAACAGGACTACCTGCTGTGCATCGACGGTGAACGGTCGTGGCGCTGCGAGCTCCCGCGGTCGGGTGAGCTCGTGGCTGGCCGCTCGCCCGAGGCCACGCTACGGCTCGACGACGAGCTCGTGAGTCGCAGGCACGCCCAGATCATGGTCGTGCCCGATGGCCTGCGCATCCTCGATCTGGGCAGCCGTCATGGAACGCTCGTCAACGGCAAGCGGCTGTCGGGTCCGCGACTCCTGGCATCTGGCGACGTCATCACCATCGGCAAGACGCTGCTCGTCGTGCACCGGCCGTCGCGCATGGCCGGCGCACGCGCGCTCGCCGACGCAGGTGCGCTGCACGCGCGACTCGAGGAGGAGATCGAGCGCGGGCTCCGCTATCACCGCGAGCTGGGAGTATGCGTGCTTCGCGCATCCGCGGCGTTCGATCGCGCTCGGATCGGCGCCGCACTCGCCGGTCAGCTACGGCTGATGGATCTCGCCGCCATGCTCTCCGAGCACGAGCTCGCGATCATCTTCCCCGAGATCACGATCGATGACCTCGAGAACGTGATCCAGCGACTGCTGATCGCGTTCGCCACGGTCGCGCCGAGCGTCGCCGCGGGCATCGCGATGTCGCCCAGCGATGGCATCGATGCCGATTCCCTGCTGTCGTCGGCGCGGGCGGCGGCCGAGAGCGCAGCGCCCTTCACGATCGCGCACGTGCGCCAGTCCGTGCGTTCGCTGGCCGTACGCGGCCGGGAGATCGTGTTCGCCGACCCCGCGATGATCCAGATCTACGATCTCGCGAAGCGTCTCGCGCGCAGTGGATTTCCGATCCTGGTTCGCGGTGAGACGGGTGTCGGCAAGGAGCTCGCCGCCGCGGCGGTGCACCAGTTCTCGGAGAGGAGTGGACCGCTGGTCGCGATCAACTGTGCCGCGATCCCCGAATCGCTCGCCGAGAGCGAGCTGTTCGGTCACGAGAAGGGCGCATTCTCCGGGGCGGCAACGGCAAAGCTCGGGCAGCTCGAGCTCGCGAACGGCGGCTCCGTCTTCCTCGACGAGGTCGGCGACCTGCCCCTGCCCGTCCAGGCAAAGCTACTCCGCGTGCTCGAGAACCAGGAGCTGACGCGCGTTGGCGACGTGAGGCCGCGCCCGATCGACGTGCGCGTGATCGCCGCGACCAACCGCGACCTCGACGCGGACATCGAGGCGGGCAAGTTTCGCCGCGACCTCTACTTCCGTCTCGCCGCGGGCCAGCTCGTGCTGCCGCCGCTGCGGGACCGGCCGCGCGACCTCGTGCTCCTCGCGGGGCGTCTTCTCGAGGATGCATGCCGGGCGCTGGAGCGCTGCGCGCTGTCGCTCTCGGTGGCCGCGACGCAGGCCCTGCTGCTGCACCGCTGGCCGGGCAACGTCCGGGAGCTCAAGCACGCGATGAGCTACGCGGCCGCGACCGTGCCCGAGACCGGCCTGGAGGTCGACCTCTGGCATCTCCCGGCGAGCGTGACGGCCGTCGCGCGTGCCGCGGCGGAGCGCGCGGAGCCGATCGCGTCGAGCGCCGCGATGATGCAGATGCCGCCGGCCGCGAGCGCATCGGTGGCGGTGCGGCCCGATCCGGCACGTCGGTTCCGGCCGATCGCCGACGAGGTGCAGGAGCTCGAACGCCAGCGGATCGTCGAAGCACTCCGCGAGACCAACGGCGTCCAGAACCAGGCCGCGGCGCTGATCGAGATGCCGCTGCGCACGTTCGTCACCAAGCTCAAGCGCTACCGCATCACGGCCGCGGAGTGGACCGCCGCGAGGCGATGACGGCGGACCTCGACGAGTTCCAGCTCATCCGCCCGCTCGGCAAGGGCGGCATGGGCATGGTGTACCTCGCGCACGATACGGTCCTCGACCGGCGTGTCGCGATCAAGCTCATCGGCGCGCGGGACCCCGATGCCGCGAGTCGCGAGCGATTCCTGACCGAGGCCCGGGCGATCGCTCGCCTGTCTCATCCAACCCTCGTCTCGGTCCATCGCGTCGGGACGACGAAGGACGGGCGTCCCTATCTGGTGCAGGAGCTGGTCGTCGGCACGAGCCTCGACCGCCTTGCCTGCCCGCTGCCGTGGAGACGCGTCTGCGACCTCGCACTCGGCGTCGCGCGCGGGGTCGCCGCCGCCCACCACCGCGGCATCTTGCACCGCGACATCAAGCCCGCGAACGTGATGCTCGACGAGCGAAGCCGCGTGAGGATCCTCGACTTCGGGGTGGCGAAGCTCTCGAACGAGCGGGACGCGTTCCGCGGCCCTGGCTGGCCCCGCGTCGCCCCGTCTCGTGACGATCCGCATGCGACGCTCGATCCGGCGCGGACAGCGGATCCAGCGCAGGCGGCGACGCTCGATGGGTCGGATGCACCAGCGCGGCCGGACGGGCCCGGTACCGCCGCCGGTGCGCTCGTCGGCACACCGCGCTATCTCGCGCCGGAGCTGTGGCGTGGCGAGGCCGCGACGGTCCGCAGCGATCTCTACGCGCTCGGGGTCATGCTGTACGAGCTGCTCACCGGTGCGCCGCCGTTCGAGGGCGCGGACCTCGCAGAGCTCGAGGCCACGGTGACCACGTGCGACGCGCCAAGCGTGGTGACAGCGGTTCCCGACATCCCGCCATGGCTTGCCGACGCCGTCGCACGCTGCCTCGCCCGCGACTCCGCTGCGCGCTGGGAATCTGCCGACGAGCTCGCGTACGTCATCGAGCAAGGTCTCGCGGGCGGCCCGTCGATTCCGGACGGCAATCCCTATCGCGGGCTCGCGCCGTTCGACGCGAGCCACCGCGGCTTGTTCTTCGGCCGCGACACCGACATCGCGTCGATCGTCGACAAGCTGCGCACCGAGTCGATGATCGCGATCACGGGCGACTCGGGCATCGGCAAGTCGTCGCTGTGCCGAGCTGGGGTCGTCGCCGCGATCACCGGCGGGGCGCTCGACGAGCGGACGTGGCGCGCGATCGCGGTATCGCCGGGCCGGCATCCATTCACGACGCTCGTCGACGCGCTGGGCCTCCAGGCCGGCGCCGCCGAACCGGCGCGCGCAGCGATCCCACGCGCCGATCACGGGCTCCTCGTCTTCGTCGACCAGTGCGAGGAGCTGATCACCCTCGCCGACCGGGCGCAGGCCGAGCACGCCGGCGCGTTGCTCGCCGCGCTGGCAGATGACCATCCGAACGTTCGCGTGCTGCTCGCAGTCCGCGGTGACTTCCTCACGCGCGTCGCCGCGTTGCCCGGACTGGCGTCGCCGCTGTCGCGCGGCCTGCACCTCCTGCGCGCCCTCTCCGCGAGCGACGTACGAGAGGCGATCGAGAGTCCCGCGCGGATCAAGGGCGTTCGGTTCGAGTCCCCGGCGATGGTCGACGAGCTCGCGAGCTCGGTCGCGGAAGCACCTGCGGCGCTGCCCCTGCTCCAGTTCACGCTCGCGGTGCTGTGGGCTGCCCGCGAGCGCGACGACGATACGCTTCGTGCGAGCTCGCTCGCCCAGCTCGGCGGCGTCGGCGGCGCACTCGCGCGCCATGCAGACCGGGTACTCCTCGCGCTCGGCGAACGCGAGCGACGAGCCGCGCGCGGGATCCTGCTGCGGCTGATCACGGACGAAGGTACGAGGACGGCGAGACCGGCCGCCGAGCTCGTCGACGGCGACGTCGCCGCGTCGGCCCGCGAGTCCCTGGTCCGCGGG
>JAEWJO010000494.1 GCA_023386455.1 Pseudomonadota bacterium
CCCTGAGGCCTCCGCCCGGAGCGCGAAGCGCGACCCGAGCGGTCACCCCCGGTGACGCCCTGCCACACGCCGTCGGAAGCGCCGTAAGGCGCGTTCCCGACGAGCGTAGGCAGGCGAGCTCGGCCACACGAAGTGTGGGCCCGCCAAGGCGGGCGGAGCGCGAAGCGCGACCCGAGCGGTCACCCCCGGTGACGCCCTGCCAACACAATTGGCAGGGTGTTTTCGTAAGTGGCGGAGATCCTGTAGGCTCGTCTGGACCGCGGCTTGCTGTACCGCAGGTTCGGGATCCATGCGGCGCCTGTACACTCTCCTCGTGCTCGCCGGCCTCACGGGCCTGGCCGGGTGTGTCACGCCCTCGATCCCGATCCCGCCGCCCGACCCGGCGAAGATGACGTTCAACACGACGGCGGGCCCGGACGGGCTCATCACGTCGGCGTCTCTCAGCTATCCCGCGACGGACGCGTACAAGGGTGGCGTTGCCTACGTCTTCAACCGGACGGTCGGCCACGGCACGATCGACGTCGTGAACGCCGACGGCAGCATCGGCCCCACGGGTGCGGTCCCGGCCTCCGCGGGCGACGCGCTCGTCATCTCCGTGGAGAACGACGAGCAGACGGTCTCGACCTGCGTGCTCCTGCGAGAGGGCACGCCGTCGAGCTACTGCCCGTAACGACGTCGGTAACGACGTCGACGGCTTTTCAGTAGGAGACGATCGGCCACGCCGCGAGGGTCGGACGCACCGTCGCAAAATCACCGTTGCGCTCGACGACGAGCGAGGGCTGCGCACCCGGCTGGTTGCCGTAGATGCGCTCCTGCAGGTCGTTCGCACTGCGGATCGGCGCGCCGTCGATCGAGACGACGTGATCGCCGGGCTGCAGGCGAATTGCCTCTGCAGGCGTTCCCGGCAGCACGCTATCGATCTCGGCGACACCGCCGCGGAACACGTAGCGGATGCCGAGGAAGCCGTGGTCCGGGCGGACCTCGGCTTGCTGGACGTCCGCGGCGACAACGCGGTACGGACAGGTTCGCACTGTCATCGAATCGGCGACTTGCATCGCCATCAAGGTCGTCGCGAGCGCGAGACCGGAGGCAACTCCGGCCATCGTACAGACCACGGCGACTGTGCCGAGACCTCGACTGCGTTCGTTCGGAAGCAGCGCTTCGCGACGGAGGACGGCGGAACGTTCGGGCTCGGGCGGCGTATCGACAGACATCTCGATTCCCTCGCTTTAGGTCGTTCCCTCCCAGTATAGGCGCCGACCTCCCGAATGCCATCGAGAAGTGAGGCGATCGCGACGAAGCGTGGTGCGAATCTCGCCGATGTGAAGAACCATTGCCCCCTCAGATGAACATCGAGGGCCGTGATAGCGTCCGGACCACGTTGGGTCGCTCCCGCCGACGCAGACGCCGGTGGCTCGCCATCACGGCTATCGCGGTGCTGCTCGTCATCAGCAGCGCGTTCGCGTACCTGCGCGTCGAGTGGGAGGGGAACGATCTCGGCGACAACATCGCGTCGATCCTCAACAAGCGGATGCGCGGCCGCATCGCGATCGGGTCCGTCGAGTGGGAGGTCCGCTCGTTGAAGACCGTCGTCACGGGCGGCTGGGCCAAGGTCGTGATCCACGACGTGAAGGTGTGGGACGACTGCGCACTCTCGTCGGAGCTCGCCCCCCTCGACGAGCGCCGCCTCGGCGACCCCAACGAAGACTGTACGCTCGATGACAGGCCTGACCCCGACCCATCGTCGAAGCGCAAGCCGCGGAAGCTGCTCCTCGACGCACCGCGCGTCGAGGCCGAGATCGACGTTCACGCCGCGCTGTTCGGCAACCACGATCTCGTGTTCCGCCACGTCTGGGTCTACGGCGGCGAGGCGCTGCTCGAGCAGACGAGCGAGCCCTACCCGCTCCACGCCTACGACCGGACGATCGTGAGCTTTCTCACCGCGTTCTACCCGCGGATGAAGGCGGGCTTCCGCGCCGGCATCTACGCGGACAAGCCGCCACCGAAGTTCGAGCTGCGCGACTTTCACGTCAAGGACGTGAACCTCACGGTGCAGTTCGCGCCGTTCCCGGGCAAGGACGGCAACGTCGGCTACGGGCTCGCGGCGCGCATCGAGGGCGTCGACGTCGACGCGACGCCGGCGACGAACCCCGAGTCGGGCATCGACGATCAGGCGTCGTACCTGCACATGAACGCGATCGACCCGCTCGTGCCGAAGTTCTACGTGCGGCTCGCGCTGACCGGCAAGCACGCGTACCTGCGGATCCTCGACGAAGGACCGCGCGGCTCGTTCGTGCTGCCGGGCCAGCGCATCAACACGGCGTGGAACGCCGGGCGCAAGGCGCTCTACGAGCTGGAGCTGTCGTCGATCGTCGTCAACCGGCTCGCGCAGCTCCCCGATCAATGGGGCAAGAAGGACTACGTCGCGAACAACCTCGAGCTCGACGTGCAGATGCACACGCTGCCGTGCAAGACGACCAGCGCGCCGAACCCGACCGAGCAGGATGGCGCCGACGTCCACCTGACGGGCAGCCTGCTCGAGTGGTGGGACCGTCCGTACGACGGCAAGTGGGACCTCGCGCTCGCGGTGAAGAACCTCGGGCCGACGCTACGCACGTGCATCAAGTCGACGCTGGGCGGCGACAACCTGAACGGCACGATCAAGCTGTCGGGTCCATTCATCGCGAACCCGAAGGTGTCGCTCGATCTCGAGGGGCTCGACTTCGACGTCCCGCTCTCGCAGGTCGAGCAGCCGGTGCGGCTGACGCTCGCCGAGGTCCACGGCGACATCGACCTCGTCAACGAGCAGGGCTCGATCGATCGCACGAAGGCGCTGATCCGCGGCGGCAAGGAGCCCGGCGAGGTGATGGTCGGCGCGACGTTCCAGCTGAAGCCCTGGCGCGTGAAGGCGAGCGTCGACATCACGAAGCCGATCGACATCGGACGGTTTCTGCCGAAGAAGACGGCGGCGGCCGCCGGTCGCTTCCTCGCCGGCAAGCTGACGGCCGAGGGCGACAGCGAGCTCGGGTTCGAGCTGAAGGACTTCGACCTCGCGCTCGGCCGGACGGAGAAGGAGAAGAGCATCCGCGTCCACCGCGGCCGGCTGTTCACCGACGACGACTTCGAGGAGATCCACATCCAGAAGGTGGCGATCGAGGCGGGCAAGAGCCACGCCGTGTTCGACGGCTGGGTCAACACCGTGAAGGAGACCGACAACATCTTCCTCCGCGTCGACGGCTGCTTCCCCGATCTCGGGATGTGGCTCGAGCGGTTCGGCCTGCCCCGCTTCGCCGAGAGCGCGTGCGGCGGCGCGAACACCGCGCAGGATCAGTCCTCGACCGGCGGTCCCCGCGGCGGCGTGATGTTCGCGCGTGCGGGCCCACGTGGCGGCCCGGCCCGGCAGCTGCGACGCAGCATCCCGACGGCGCAAGGCGGCGGCACCGGTGGCGGCAGCGGCAACTCGACGGTGACGATCACCGGCAACTACAAGTCGCCGACGGTGACGGTGCAGACGTCACTCGCCGGTGTGCCGTGCATGGACAAGCTCTCGGTCAACGCGACGTACACGGCGTCGACCGGCGTCGCGACGATCCACTCGATCGCGAGCTCCGGCCTCGGCGGCTCGATCAACGGCAGCGGCCGGCTGACGATCCCGCAGGACGGGCTGCCGCGGATCGAGCGGCTCCACATCGAGGGCAAGCGGCTCGAGAGCAGCAAGCTGTGCGGGCTCGCGGGCACGCTGAAGGGCACGATCGACACGATCGAGGTCGACGTCAAACCGACGACGATCGTGAAGACACGCGAGCCCTTCGACTGGGCGCAGTACTTCCAGGTGTACGCGTCGGCGAAGAAGGTGAACTTCGCCGGCGAGAACTACACGGGCGCGACGGTGTGCGTGAACCGCAGCGACGACAGCCGCTGTCGGCCGGCATGGGCGGCGAGCCGGCTCGCGCCGACCGCGCGCACGCAGTGCGAGGAGGCCAGGAAGGGCGGCACGTGCGCCGTGGTGTCGGCCGACCGCGAGCTCGGCGGCCGGTTCGCGGCGACGATCGCCGACGTTCCACCGACGAAGATCGGCCGCGTCACCGTCGGTCGGCGGCTCGGCGGCACGGTCGCGCTCGACGACCTCCCGCTCGCGGTGCTCGATCCGTTCATCGGCAAGGGCAACCTCGGCGGCCTCGTGTCCGCGACGATCCATCTCGGCGGCGATCGCGACGCGCCATCGGTCGAGATCGGCAGCACGATCAACTTGACCCGCGCGTGGCTCGCCAACGCGTACATCGGCGACGCACAGCTCGGCGTCATCCCGACGACGTTCAACAACGTCGGCGCCGTGCGCGTCTACGGCCAGGCGATGGCCGGCCAGCTGAACATCGACGCGATCATCGGCACCGCGAGGCCGTTTCCCGTCGACATCGCGCTCAGCGGCCGGCGGATCGAGATCGATCACTTCGTCGACCTGACGAAGAAGCTCGGGCTGTCCGAGGTCGTGCAGGCATGGGCGACCGGCACGGTGACGGTTCGCACCGAGCTGAAGCCGGCGCACCCGATCGAGCCGGAGGCGTGGATCGAGCTCGCCGAGGTCGAGACGATCGTCAACCACCGCAATCGCGAGGGCCGGCTGATGCCGATCCACCTCGAGCTCGTCCCCGCGGCGAGCGGCGCGTTCGCGATGTCGCTGCGCGTGACGCCGACGACGCTCGAGCTCGCGTGCCGCAAGTACGCGGTCGCGTCGGGCCGCCAGCCCTGCCCCGCGTTCCTCGACACGCCCGCCGGCATCATCAAGGTCAGCGGCACGGCGAAGGCCGGCCAGATGGATCTCGTCGCGCAGAGCTGGAACCTCGCGACGAACTCGGTCGGCACGCTCGACCTCGCGCGTCTGACGCCGCTGCTCGAGAACCAGGTCGACGCGATCGCCGGCAACCTCGAGCTCAACGCGAGCGTCAAGGGCACGTTCGACAAGCCGAACTACCAGGCGTCGCTCGACGTCGTCGAGAACGGCACGATCAGCCTGCGGCTCCCCGGCGGCGACTCGGTGCTCCAGGTGCTCGGGCCGCGCGTCGTCGATGGCGAGAAGGTGCCGGGCGCGCAGATCAAGATCGCGAACGGCAACGTCGGTCTCTCGAGCTTCGTGATCAACGTCAAGGACGAGCGCAAGGACGAGCGAGGCGAGCTGAACGTGTCTGGCTCGATCGCGCTGGCGGGGTTCACGCCGGCGAGCTGGGGTGTGAAGATCGAGGGCAAGA
The DNA here is from genome assembly GCA_023386455.1 of Pseudomonadota bacterium. GTDB lineage: Bacteria > Myxococcota_A > Polyangia > Haliangiales > Haliangiaceae > JABFXX01. The sequence goes on from JAEWJO010000494.1 coordinate 5,247, forward strand.
TCGCCGGCAAGATGCTGTCGGCGATCGCGCCGAGTGCGCTCGCGCAGGCGACCGGCCTCGCGCGGATCGAAGGCACGCTGTTCGGCAAGGGCGCGCTGCCGCTCGTCGACGCCCAGATCACGTTCGATCCCGAGCAAGGCGCGCGCGCGCAGCCGCTCGCGATCTCGCCACGCGGCGTCCGGCGCGAGCTCGCGCAGCTCGCGGGCACGAACGACCGGACGACGAAGGAGAGCGGCGCGCACCGCACCTACGAGATCGACTTCCGCGACAACCCGCTGTCGCTGACGATCGACTCCGAGGGCAAGATCGACAACATCCGCGGCCGTGTCGTGCTCACCGACGGCAAGCTCGACTTCGCCGACGTCGGCCTCGACGCCGAGAACATCCCGTACCGCGTGCCCGGCTCGTTCGACCTGATCCTGTCGGCGAAGAACGTGCAGCTCTCGCTGCCGGGACCCGACACCGCGTGGCGCGCGCGCGGCAACGTCGCGATCATCAACGGCAGCTACCGCCGCAACTTCGTGCTGACGGAGGTCATTCGCCCCGCGCCCGACGCGGCGGCGCCCGCGAAGCCGTTCTGGGACGAGTACCCGTCGATCGGCAACGCCGACCTCGATCTCGGCCTCGAGGTGCGGCGGTTCAGCGTCGAGAACAACATCGCGAACATCGAGCTCGCCGGCCCTCGCCTGCTGCTCCGCGGCTCGCCGCGCGATCCTCGCCTGTCGGGCTCGATCCGGGTCCAGCGCGGCGACTTCAAGATCCCCGGCACGCGCGCGCGGTTCACGCGCACGACCGGATCGATCGACTTCGCCGAGAACGACAAGGCGAGCAACCCGTCGCTCGAGATCCAGAGTGACGCGCCCGACTACACCGACCTGTCCGGCACGACCCACACGATCACGGTCACGATCTCCGGCACGCTCGAGAAGCCGTCCTGGGACCTCCGGACGTCGACGGGCTACAACAAGTCACAGACGCTCGCGCTGCTGCTGCTCGGCCGCAGCCCCGAGCAGCTCCGGCGATCGCTCGGCGACGAGACGACGCTCGGCAACGACCCGACGCGCGGCGACATCTCGACGAACCCGTCCGGTGGCGTCGGCGACCAGCTCGTCAAGGACCTCGCCGGCGACTGGGTGAGCCAGCAGCTCGGCAACACGCTCCTCGGGCTGACCGGGCTCGACGTGCTGCGCTTCGAGATCGGGTTCGGATCGGTCGGCGTGAAGGCGGAGAAGAAGGCGTTCGAGAACGTGAAGCTCCTCGGCGATGCCGAGCAGACGGTCCGCGGCAGCACCATCAACATCCGCGCCGAGGTCAAGACGCCGATCCACCTGCCATGGAAGGTCATCACCGATGACCAGCTGACGATCCAGGGCGGCTACCTCGACAAGAACTACTACGATCCCGCCGAGCCCGATATCCAGGATCTCCAGGGCAAGCTCGTCTATCGTCTGGTCATCCCTCCGTGAGAGCTGCGCTGATCCTCCTGCTGCTCACCACGCGCGTCGCGTGGGCCCAGCTCCCCGATCCAGCACAGGCGCAGCCCGAAGCACCCGTTCCCGGCGACGACGATGCGGTCACACCGAGCCGTGTCGACACCGCGTCGTGCCTGCCGCTCGACGTGACGCCCGGAGCGCTGCTCACCGGGACTCGCACCGGGCCGAGCCTCGCGACGCCGATCCCGTGGACGGAGTTCGCGATCGTCGGCCGCCTCGTCGAGCCGAAGGAGACCGTCCACAAGCTGCTCGAGCCGACGCTCTCGCACTACCGGACCTCGCTCTCGGCCGCGACGCTGCCCCAGGTCGCGCAGGTCGTCGCGCGGTTCGGCTATCAGCTCGTCGACTTCCGCACCGAGGATCTGCCGAACGGCACGCGCCTCGTCCTCGAGCTGGCGCCGCTCCCGCTCGTCCGCAAGGTCGAGGTCAACGTCGATCGCAGCTACTGGGGCATCACGAGCATCGCCGACAAGCAGCTCGACGACGACGTCCGGCAGCGCATGGGCATTCGCACCGGCTCGTACCTGCCGTGGGAGCCGATCCGCCGGCAGTGCGCGCTGCTCGACGAGCGCCGCCGGATCGAGGAGTACCTGCACGACGAGGGCTACTTCGACGCGACCGTCACGATCATTCCGGTGATGGAGCTCGCGCGGGCGAGCCTGCGCGTGAAGATCCAGCTCGCGACGCCGTACACCGTCGGCAAGATCACGATCAGCTGCCCGGCCGGCAGTCAGCGCGACAAGCGAGGACGCTGCGTCGACCCGACGAAGAACACGGTCGAGGAGCTCGCGATCCGCGAGGACGACATCAAGGACCAGTTCAAGCACACGAAGTTCTGCCTGCTGAAGGTCTGCGTCGGCACCGCGCCGTTCACCCGCACGCAGCACCAGAGCGACCTCCAGGCGCTGCGCGAGCGGTTCCAGCGCGCCGGCTATCCGAGCGTCCGCATCGTCTCGAGCGACCCGAGCACGACGCTCGATCGCCGCACGAAGACGGTCAACCCGATCATCACGATCGACCAGCGACGCAAGGTCCAGATCGAGTTCGAGGGGCACGACCGCGACGCGATCAGCGACGGCGACCTGCGCAAGCAGCTGACGTTCGATGCGGCCGGCAGCGCCGACGACGTCGAGGTCGCCAACTCGGCGCGCGACCTGACGACGTTCTTGCAGACCAAGGGCTACTTCGACGCACTCGTCACGGCGACGCGCGACCGCATCGACGTCGAGCCGCGCCCGAACTCGAGCGATCCCGGCGTCCACTTCGATCGCATCACGTTCCACCTCGCGCCGGGCCGCCAGCGCCGCGTCACGTCGGTCGAGTTCGTCGGTAACACGTCGGTGATGAAGGACGACGAGCTCGCGAAGCTCGTCGCGACGAAGGTCGCGAACGCGGGCAACCCGCTGTTCGGCACGTCCGCGTCGGCGACCTCGGCCGAGCTGATCACCGACCAGGACCGGATCAAGGAAGCGTACCGGCGCGCCGGCTATCCGAACGCGCAGGTCTATCCGAGCGCGAGCATCACGAAGGCCGGCCTCGACAACGCGGCGCTGACCGCGGCGCTGCTCGGCACCGACGACTCGAACGCGCTCTACGTGCGGTTCACGATCGACGAGGGCAAGCCGACGCTGCTGTCGCGCGTTGTCATCGTCGGCGCGAACGACAAGCCGATCGATGACGAGCTGTGCGCGATGCTGCTCTCCGAGCTCGCGGGCGAGCTGAAGCAGCCCGAGGTGGCCGTCCGCGCGAAGGAGCCCGGCTGCACCGCGCGCGCGAATACGCTCGCGTACCGCGTCGATGACGTCGCGACGACGCGAGACGGGCTGCGCGAGTTCCTGTTCAAGAACGGCCGCACCCGCGCACAGGTCGAGCTCACCGCCGTGCCGTTCGGCGTCGATCGCGTCGAGGCGCGCTACACGATCAAGTCCGCCGAGCCGCTCAGGATCGGGAAGGTGATCCTGCGCGGCAACTTCCGCACGAAGGAGAAGGTCATCCTCGGCGAGCTCCAGCTCGAGGAGGGTGCGCCCCTGACGAGCGACGCGCTCGCCGACGGGGCTCGCCGCCTCCGCAACACCGGCCTGTTCGACGCCGTCAACATCGACCTGCCGGAGCTCGACTGCGAGGGCCAGCAGCGGACGTGCGACAGCGAGGTCGTCAACGCGATCGTCAGAATCGAGGAGCGCTTCGACTACCTTGCCGACATCAGCCTCGAGTTCGGCCTCTCGAGCTTCAACGGCCTGTTCGGCACGTTTCGCCTCGGTCAGCGCAACCTCCTCGGCCGCGGCCTGCGCTTCCTCGCCTCGACGACGCTCGGCACGAAGCTGCAGGAGGTCGAGGGTGCGTTCCGGATCCCGTCGTACCTCGTCGGTCACTGGTTCACCACCGACCTGACCGGCACGTATCGCGAGCAGGACACGCCGCGCTTCGGCATCCTGACCACGAAGGGCTTCAGCGTCGGGCTCACGCGCCAGTTCGCCGACTGGCGAAACCATCCGCTCACGATCGGCGCGCACTACGACTTCCGCCTGCGCAGCCGCAACGTCGATGCGCTCCGGCCGATCGGTGCCGACATGGACGAGTCGCAGGTCGCGATCTCGACGCGGACCGGCGCGATCGGCGTGACGATCGAGCTCGAGCACCGCATCGATCGCACCGGCAAGCTCAATCCGCTGTCTCCGGAGGGCGGCTATCGGCTCGAGGCGAGCGTGTCGTACGCGTCTCCGTACCTGCTCGGCCAGGACACCTTCATGAAGGTCTCGGGCTCGGCCTCGAAGTTCTTCCTCGTCGGAGACAACCTGATGATCCGGCTCGACGGCCGCTACGACCAGGGCATCCCGCTCTCGGGCGCCGTGCTGCTGCCGGAGGTCGAGCGGTTCTTCGCCGGTGGCGACCCGACGGTACGCGGCTACTCGGACGATCGGCTCGCGACCGAGCTCGTCCAGGTCGGCGTGCCGCCGCTCGACAACATCACCCAGATCCGGGTGATCCCCGCCGGCGGCAACATCCGCGTCCTCGGCAGCGTCGATGCCCAGCTGCGCATCTGGAAGATCTTCGCGGGCGCGATGTTTGCCGACGCCGGCCTCATCACGAACTCCTGGAAGACCGTCGACATCGAGCGCTCCTGGGACGTGATTCCGACCGATATCGCGGCAGTGCGACCCTCGGTCGGCATGGGTCTGCGCGCGCTCACCCCGTTCGGTGTCGCCGCCCTCGAGTACGCCGTCCCGCTCCGCCCGCGCCTCGGCGACGACCCCCGCGGAAGAATCCACTTCTACTTTGCCGCTCGCGCACAGTTCTGAGTTATAAGCACCGCCACTATGGGACGCGGAGACAATCGCAAAACCTGGAAGATGCGGCGCAAGAAGCGCCAGGCCAAGCTCAAGCGCCGTACGGCGACGCGGATCACGGCAGCCAAGGCTGCCAAGAAGCCCGCGAGCGAGAAGCCGAAGAAGTCGAAGTAGCGCCTGGGCCGAGTGGCCCAGCTCGATTGCCGTGGGTAAGCTCTCGCTGTGACCCCCGAGCAAACACGCTGCGTGATGACGCAGATCGTGATGCCGATGCACACCAATGGTGTCGCCGGCGTCATGTTCGGCGGCATCATGATGCAGTGGATCGACGTCTGCGCCGGTGTCGCGGCCATGCGCCACGCCGCCGGTGCCGTGCTCACCGCGTCGATCGACCGCCTCGATTTCATGTCGCCTGTCCAGGTCGGCGAGATCGTGGTCCTGCAAGCGCAGGTCAACTACACGTCGAGGACCTCGATGGAGGTCGGCTGTCGCGTCGAGACCGAGGACATGGTCCGTCGCGATCGGCGCTACGTCACGAAGGCCTACCTGACGTTCGTCGCGGTCGACGCGCTCGGCAAGCCTCGCCCGATCTCGGCGCTCGAGCTCGTCACCGACGAAGATCGCCGGCGCCACGGCGAGGCCGAGGGTCGCCGCGCCGAACGCCTGCGCGCGGCAGGAAGAGGTACCCGATGATCGCCCACGGTCCCGTTCTGATCGATCGCTCGAGCTGGGGGCGCCTGCGCGTCACCGGTGGCGATCGTGTTCGCTTTCTCCAGGGTCTCACGACCGTCAACGTCGAGTCGCTCGCCGACGGAGCGCACGGCTGGGGCGCGATCCTGAACCCGAAGGGTCGCGTGCTGTCGGTCATCGACATCGCGCGGGTCGGCGATGCATTCCTGATCGCGACCGAGCCGTCGCTCACCGACCCGACACGGGCACTGCTCGAGCGCTACGCCGTGATGGACGACGTCACGTTCGAGCCGATCACCGGACCGGCACACCAGCGCTGGGACGATCCGGTCTCGGTGTGGCGCGCGCCGATCGTCGAGGGCAACCACGGCGAGGGCGCGCTGCTCGCGGAGACCGATCCGCAGGTCGAGCGCCTGCGAATCCGCGGCGGCTTCTTGCGCTACGGCGTCGACGTCGACGACGATCACTTCCCGTTCGAGACGCCGCTCGCGCAGTTCCTCGACTACCAGAAGGGCTGCTACGTCGGCCAGGAGCCGGTCTTCCGCGTCCACGCGCAGGGCAACTCCGCGCGGATGCTGCGCGGTCTCGTCGTCGAGGGCGACGCGCCGATCGCGAAGGCGACCCAGATCAAGCACGCGTCCAAGGACAAGGCCGGCGAGGTCACCTCGTCGCTGCCGATGGGCGACGGCACGACGCTCGCCCTCGGCTACCTGCACCGCACCGTGTGGGACGTCGGCGGCACCGTCGAGATCGACGGCCGCAAGGCACTGGTCCGCGAGCTGCCCTGGTGATGCATCGCGCGCCGCTCGCTGTCGCGCTCGCGCTCCTCGTCCCGGCGGCGGGCTGCGACTACGTCACGAGCAGCTTCGAGACCAACGACTTCTCCGGTGACGCGTTCCCGACGACCGTCGAGACCGCGAGCGGCGCCCTCGTCGTCGGCGTCCAGATCGCCGGCCTGCCCGGCGCGCGCACCGCGGTGATCGACGTCCTGTCGCCGATCTCCGTCGTCGATCGCGGCCCCGACGTCGCGCCCTCGATCGACTCCGCGGACGTCACGCTGCTCGGCGCGCGCCCGCCGACCGGCTCGCTCGACCTCCCACGCGCCCGGTTCCCGGCCAAGCAGGTCGTCACGC
>JAEWJO010000690.1 GCA_023386455.1 Pseudomonadota bacterium
ACCGCGCCGTAGTACGCGTTGAACCGGCGCGCGAGCTCGACGCGATCCTCGATCGAGATCTCCTGGGGCTGGTAGAGCCGGCGCACCACGTCGAGTGCGCGCACGGTGTCCCAGTCAGGTGCGTTGACCGTGAGCCGCCGGAGCGCGGCCTCGATCTCGCCCGTCAGCTCGCGTACCTCGTCGGTGGTGTTCGGCCGCGTCGCAGGTACCGCGAGCGGCGGCCCGAACTGGACGAGCACGCGGCTGCGGAACCGCTTCGGGTGAATGATCGTGAGCCCGCATGGCACTATCTGGATCGGCCGCGACGTGCGCTGTGCACCACCGAGCGCGAGCCGGGCCGCGCCGGTCTTGAGCCGCGCGAGCTGGGACTCGTCGTGCGACAGCCCCTCGGGGAAGATACCGATCGCGCCGTTGTCCGCGAGCACGCCGAACATCGCCTCGAATGCGGCATCGTTGTCGACAGGAGCTCCGCCCGGAACATTCGGCGCACTGTCGCGCGGCTTGCCGTCGTGATCATCGCGCCGCTTGATCGGCACGCAGCCGAGGCCGCGCAACAGCCCGCGCATGAGCCGGCCCTTGAACAGCGTGTCCTTCGCGGCGAAGTGAACCTTTCGGCCGCACGTCGTGATGATGAGGATCGGATCGATCAGCGAGTTCGGGTGATTGCCGGCAAACAGCACCGGCCCGGTGCGCGGCACGTGCTCGAGGCCGACGACCTCGATCTGCCGGAAGAACACCCGTGTGACGACCCGCAGGAACCACGCAAGAATCCGGTACGCCACCGCGGCGATTGTATCCCGGCCCCGCGTCGACGTTGACGTCGAGGTGAGCCTCAGCTCGCAGCGCGATTCGGGGTCGCTGCCACCGGCTGCTTCTCGGCGGGCTCGAAGATCAGGCCGGCGCGGCGGAGGCGAGCGAGCAGATGACCATCCATGGCGACCGACGGGGTCTGCACGCCGCCCGGCGATTCGAGCGCGTCGTACGCCAGGCACAGAGCCGACTCGCCGAGCATCTTCGCCGTCGACTGGTAGCCCGGGTCGCCATCGCGATCTGCGACGATGTAGATCAGCTTCTCGCCACCGCCCTCGGCGACGAAGCGCACCTTCCAGTGGCCCTTCTCGCGCTTCGCCTGCGACGGGCCCTCGCCCGGCTTCGGCGCGCGCTTCTGCAGCTGCGCACGCAGGGCCGGTCGCTTCATCGCCGCGGCAAGTGCCGCGAGGCCGCCGGTGATCGTCGCCGCCATGATCGCGCCGCGCGGGTTGCCCGGCGTCGACATCACCTCGCGGTAGACGAAGTCTCGGCCCCACGGATAGCCCGCGAGCGCGTGGCCGCGGCGGACGACAGGGGAGTTCGTCGCCGCCATGAAGAACGGCACGAAGAACATCTTCAGCGTCGGATCCCAGCCGAGGAGGCGGTTGTCGCCCTTCGGGTGCGGGCCGTCCGGATCGGGATCGAGCGCGTGCGGGTTGCGCATGATGCGGCGCACGGCCGGATCGCTCATCGCATCGGCGATCGCGAAGCCGCTTGCCGCGGTGCCGCCCGACATGCCGCCGCTCGTCTCGCCGAAGAACGCGCTGACCTTCTCGGCGTAGTGACCGAAGCGCGCCTTGAACTCCTGCTGTGTCGCCCACGTGCCGAGGTCGCTCGGGATCGAGTCGAATCCGCACGTGTGGACGATGCGCGCGCCGGTCTGCTTCGCGCGATCGTGATGCGCGTCGATCGTCGCGCGCATGAAGTTCACCTCGCCGGTGAGATCGCAGTAGTGCGTGCCCGCGTCGGCACACGCACCGACGAGCGCAGCGCCGTACTTGGTATACGGACCGACGGTCGTGCAGACGACCTTCGTGCGGCGCGCGACGTCGGTACACGCCGCCGGATCCATCGCATCGACGACGACGATCGGGACGTCGAAGCCGAGCCCGGCGAGCTTGTCCTTGTTGCGGCCGGCGATCGCCCACTTCTTCGGCTTCTGCCGGGCGATGTACTCGGCGACCAACCTGCCGGTGAAACCGGTCGCACCGAACACGACGAGATCGAATTCGCGGTTGCTCATAGCGTCGGAAGTCCTCTCCACGGGCCGCACGGGAATGCCTGGTCGATCGCGGCAAGATCGGCATTGGTGAGCGCGAGATCACGCGCTCGGGCGAGCTCGTCGACGTGCGCGACGCTGCTCGACTTGGGAATCGCGAACACCGGCGGCACGCGCGTCAGAAACGCGAGCGCGACCTGGCGCGGCGTCGCGCCGTGGCGCGCGGCCACATCGTCGAGCGTCTTGTTCGTGTGAAACGCGCCGGCGCCGCCGAACGGGCTGTACGCGACGACGGCGACGCCATGCTCCTCGCACCACGGGATCACCCGGTGCTCGACCGTGCGATCGCCGAGGTGATAGAGCACCTGGTTGCACGCGATGTGGCCGTCGCCGACGAGCCGGTGCGCTTCCTCGAGATCGTCCGGATCGAAGTTCGAGACGCCCCACGCGCGGATCTTGCCCTGCGCCTTCAGCTCCTCGAATGCGCGAAACGTCGGCTCGAGCGGCAGATCCTCGCGCCAGTGGAGCAGATAGACGTCGAGGTGATCGGTGCGCAGGCGCTTCAGGCTCGCCTCGCAGGCCTTGATCGTGCCGCCGTACGTCGCGTTACGTGGCAGGACCTTCGAGACGAGGAACACGCGATCGCGCGAGCCGTCGAGCGCCTCGCCGACGATCGACTCGACCTTGCCGCTCCCGTACAGCTCCGCGGTGTCGATGTGTGTCAGGCCGATATCGACCGCGTGTCGGATCGCGTCGATCGCCTCGCGGCGGTCGTCGCCCTCCATCTTCCACGTGCCCAGTCCGACGACGGGGACGGAGATCCCGAGCGAGTCGAATAGGCGCTGATCCATGACTGCCGCATCCTATGCGATCCGCTATCCTGGGATCGTGTCGCCGTTCATCGAGCAGCTGGTTGGCAAGCTGACGCTCGGCGAGCCGCCATGCCCTCCGGATGACGGCCGCAAGTGCGCCGCGGTCGCGGTCCTCCTTCACGACGAGCCGCCGGGACCGCGAGTCCTCCTCATGAAGCGCGTCGAGCGCGACGGCGATCCGTGGTCGGGTCACATCTCGTTACCAGGCGGTCGATTCTCGCGGACGGATCCTCACCTGCTCGCGACCGCCATCCGCGAGACGCACGAGGAGCTCGGGGTCGATCTCGAGGGTACGCGCGTGCTCGGTACGCTGCCTGTGCTCCAGCCGTTCATGTCGGGGCCGCTCGGCGTGCAGGTGACGCCGTTCGTGTTCGCGACGACGGAGGCGGTGACGCCGTTGCCCGGGCCCGAGGCCGAAGCCGCGTTCTGGCTACCGATCGAGCTCGCGGCGTCGGGGTCGCTCGACGCGCAGTACACGTATCCCGGCACCGACCGCATGTTCCCGAGCTGGCGCTTCGAGGACTACACGATCTGGGGCCTCACGTGGCGCATCCTCGGCGATCTGCTGGCGAGCGCGGCACCGGGCCGCGACGCTCACAGCGGGACCGGCTGAAACGCGCGCGCGGGCTTCGCGAACAGATAGCCCTGGAGCAGATCGATTCCGGAGTCGATGCACGCCTGGCGCTCGGCGTCGGTCTCGACGCCCTCGGCGACGACGCGTCCACCGAGCTCGACGACGAGGTTCGCGATCGCGGCGACGACGCGGCGCTTCGTCGGATGGCGATCGATGTCGCGCACGAGCGACATGTCGAGCTTCACGATCTCCGGCTCGAGCGTCGCGAGCGCGCCGAGTGCAGCGTAGCCCGCGCCGAGATCGTCGACGGCGATTCGATAGCCGAGCTTGCGCAGCATCGCGACGCGCGTCGGGCCGGCCGCCGGGTCGAGTCCCGTGCGCTCGGTGATCTCGAGGACGACGCGGGGTGCGAGCTTCGCGAGCGGCGAGTCCTCGGAGAACAGCGCCTCGTCCGTGAGCTCGAGGCCGTGCACGTTGACGAACAGCAGCGCGTCACCGGGCGCGTCGGCGGCCGCGCGCGCGACGTGGCTGCGAACCGTGCGACCGAGCAGATGGATCTTGTCGAGCCGCTCGGCCGTCGCGATGAAGATGTCGGTGCGGCGCAGCGATTCCTCGTCGGTGCGCAGCAGCGCCTCGTACGCGAAAATCTTCTTGCGATGCACGTCGATGATCGGCTGGAACGCCATCCACGACGACTCGATCGCTCGCGCGAACCTCGACTCGATCGCCTCGGGGTCGCTGCCGAGCAGCGCGCGCATGAACGAGTCGGCGCGCCGGCGCATCCGCGTGACACCGTGACGGCGAGCTGCGCGGGCGACCGCCGTCGCGAGCGCCTCCTGCGAGAACGGCTTCGTGATGTACGAGACCGCGCCGTAGTCGATCGCGCGCACCGCCCCGTCGAGCGACGGATCGCCCGTCATCAGGAGGACCGGGATGTCGTCGTCGCGCTTACGAACGGCCTGGACGAGCTCGAAGCCGTCGAGCTCCGGCATGTTGACGTCCGAGAGCACGCAGTCGTACGGCTGCGGACTGCTCTCGAGCTCGGCGATCGCCTTCCTGCCGTCGTCGGCGAGCGTCACCGCCCAGCCTTCACCACCGAGTACGCGCGCGCACACGCGACGGATCGCGATGTCGTCATCGACAACGAGCACGCGACCGAGGTGCTTCGTCGTCGCGGTGCTGCCCCCCACAACCGTCATTTCGCTCGCTCCTCGGACCTGGGCACCACTTCAATCTACACGAT
>JAEWJO010000764.1 GCA_023386455.1 Pseudomonadota bacterium
CGTGTAGTTCGCCTCGGCGCCGAAGCGGCCGGAGCGCGCGCCGACCGCGATCATCGGGCCGACCTCGCGTGCCTCGGGTGCATTGCGATCGACGCCGTACGTGAGGCCGAACCGCAGCATCGCGCCGGGCCGCGCGTCGTCAGAGTCAGAGTCAGAGTCGGACGAGCCGTGATAGCCAGGCAGCCGGCTGTTGGCTGCAGCGATGGTTGTCATGCTCGCGACGAGGGCAATGCTGAGCGCGAACCGCATGGACACCATGCTGGACGAGACGATCCAATCCGGCAACGACAAACCGCTGTGTGGCGATCGCGCAACACGCCGCCTGCGCACCACGGCCGAGCGTCAGAGCCTCAGGAAGAAGAACGACTTGGTTCCGCCGAGGCGGGCATAGTCGCCCTTCAGGTCGTGGTTGAAGTCACCAACGATGCTCCGGTACGTCGACGGGAGTCCGAAGTCCAATCCGTTGTAGCTCTGGACCTTCTGGGTGAAGTTGCCGCCGCCGGTCGTGAGGAAGAACCACGCGGCTGTGCCTCCCAGGCGCGCGTAGTCGGTCCGGTTGTCATTGTTGAAGTCGCCCGTGATCGTCTGCCAGGCCGAGGGGTTACCGAAATCGAGCGAGTTGTAGACCTGGAAGCCCTGGCTGGTTCCCCAGCTGTAGTTCAGGAACACCCAGGCGCCCGTTCCGCCAACGCGCGCGTAGTCGGTGTAGCCGTTGCCGTCGAAGTCGCCGGTGATCGGCTCCCACGCCGACGACCAGCCGAAGCCAATGATCGGTGACTGGTAGGCGTGAAACGAGTAGTTGTAGTAGCTGAATCCAGACGGGCCGCCGAAGAAGAACCAGGTGCCGGTGTCGCCCGTGCGTCCGTAGTCGGCGTACCCATCGCCATTGAAGTCTCCGGTGATCGGCTTCCACTGTGACGGGAGCCCGAAGTTCAACCCCGCGTACATCAGGGTCTGCTGCGTCCACGAGGTTCCGGTCGAGTAGAAGAAGTACGCGCGATCCGCGCCGAGTCGGCCGTAGTCCATCCGGTGGTCGCCGTTGAAGTCGCCCGTGATCGTCTGGTAGCTCGACGGATTTCCGAAGTTCACGCCGATGTAGGCAGGGCTGATCTGCTGCGTGAATCCGCTGCCGGTGCTGTAGAAGATCCACGCGCCGGTCGGCCCGAGTCGCGCGAAGTCCGTTCTCGAATCGTTGTTGAAGTCGCCGGCGATTGGCTCCCAGCCGGTCGAGAAGCTGACGATCGGCGGCAGGTAGCTCTGAAACGATTGCGTGAACTCGTTACCGCTGCGCGTGTAAACGTAGCGGCCGGTCTCTCCGAGCTGCGCGTAGTCGGTCTTGCCATCGGCGTTGAAGTCGCCGGCGATCGGCTTCCACGTCGAAGGGCTGAAGTCGAGGCCCACGTAGTTCTGCACGGACGTGATCCACCACGTCTGCGTGACCGACGACGGCAGGAATGGCGAGAGCCACGAGTAGTGATCGCCGATCAGGGCGCCGACACCGCGCGGACCGATCAGGTCCGTGTGACCCTTGGTGACGGCGTAGAGCCGTCCGGAATCGAGATTGCCGTCGTAGATGAAGGTCGGGCCGCCGGAGTCACCATCGCATGTGACGTAGTCGTCGTAGATGACAGAGCCGCTGTCGTACTCGTCGATCGTGTTGTACTCCCAGAACGGCGGCGGCAACGGGTTGCCCGTCTGGAGCGGGTACTGGCAGTCGGTGCCCGTGTGCCCGTGCCCGACGGTGACGACCTTGGTCCCCTCTGGATGATGGAAGCGCTCCAGCTGCGCGATCGGAACGTAGGAAGGCGCCGCGCTGCTCAGCACGACGACCGCGATGTCGTCGCAGTAGTCGCACCAGATGGCGCTGTCGTCGAAGCCGGGATGGCGGGAGATCGTTCCCGTGCGGGTCGGGCTCGTCGTCGGGTTCGCAGGGTCAGGACGGAACCTCACCGTCGCCCCGGAGTAGCAATTGTGGTCGTCGTCGCACGTGCAATGGGCCGCCGTGACGACGACGTTGGGGGCAATCAGGGTGCCCGTGCACACACCTTGGAAGCCTGTCGTCCCGAAGGTCGTGTCCACCTCGACCACCGAGAGAAACTGCGTCGACAGGGCAAGGTGCCCGTTGTTCTTGATGGCGCTCTCACCCGTGCTCGTGTCGGCCGGCGGGTCGACGCATGCAGCCATGACGGTCACAGAGAGCGCGACGAACGTTGTCTTCGAAACCATGAGTCCCCCGTTCGGCCCTGTTACCCATCCGCCGAACGGACAACATGTAGCTCGAACGAACCGCGCAGAAGTGCCGGCGCCGTGCCGCATATCGATGCACGCCGTCTTCTACAGGCGAGCGACGCTCAGCTCGCGAGGCGCTTCTTCTTGAGCGCGATCAGCTCGAGGCTCGACGGCACGCGAGCGCGCGGACCGGTCGGTACGACGCCGCGTTTCTCGAATGCTTTCTTGTAGGCAGCGAAGCTCCCGCCGGCGCGATAGGCGTCCATCACGGCGAGGCCGGCGGACGATTCGCCCTGGGCGATCATGTACTCGACCCAGGCCCAGCGCGCCGAGGTCGGCCGGACCTCGACCTTGCCGCCGAGGCCGGCGGCACCGAGGCCCTTGCGCAGGCGGGCGAGGCGCGACTCGACGACGTCGATGCCGGCGAAGTCGGTGCCGTCGAGCGGCGTGTTGCGCTTGGCGACGAACGGCGCGAGGCCGTACGCGACACGCGGATGGATCGCCGCGAGCTCCTTCGACAGCGCGACGAGCTCGTCGACGTCGGCGTCGGTCTCGCTCGGCACGCCGAGCATCATGTAGACCTTGAGCGTGTGGAGGCGGTTGGCGTGGACGAAGCGCGCGCAGTTGACGAGGTGCTCGGCGCGCGTCGATCGCTCGATGACGCGGCGCATGCGCTCGCTCGCGCCGTCGGCGGCGACGGTCAGCGTGCGGTAGCCGCCACGGGCGAGCAGGCCGACGAGCTCGTCGCTCATCTTGTCGGCGCGCAGGCTCGAGATGCCGACCTTGCGGCCGCCGGCGACGACGTCGGCGACGATCGCGGCGATGTCGGGGTGATCGGTGACGGCGGCGCCGACGAGGCCGACCTTCGTCGTGCCCTCCGGGATCCCGGCGATGATCCGCGCGCGATCGACGATGCGCATGCCACCGTTCGTCGATCGGCGCATCACGCAGTACGTGCAGCCGCGCGAGCAGCCGCGCGCGGCCTCGGTCATGAACATGTCGGCGAGCTCGGTGTGCGGCGTCGCGATCACCGAGCGGGCAGGGAGGAGCGCGTTGTCGACCGCGGCGACCTTCGGCACGGTCTCGCCGTGGACGTGCGGCAGGTAGTAGCCGGGCTTGCCGGCGAGCGCGTCCCACAGGCGGTCGCGGACGAAGCCGACCTCGCGCGCGAGCGTGACGAGCTCGACGACGAGCTCCTCGCCCTCGCCGACGATGATCACGTCGCAGAACGGCGCGAGCGGCGCGGGATTGGAGAAGGTCAGCGGGCCGCCGCCGATGACCAGCGGGTGGCGGTTGTCGCGGTCGTCGCGCAGCGGCGGGATGCTCGCGAGCTCGAGCGTCTCGACGACGCCGGCGATCTCGAGCTCGTACGCGACCGAGTAGGCGAGGAGAGGGTAGCTGCCGACCGGCGCGCCGGTCTCGAGCGTCTCGAAGCGCTGGGTCTTCGCGTCGTCGGGATCGGGCAGCATCGCGCGATCGGCGGCGACACCCGGCATGTCGTGCAGCGTCCGGTAGATCTGCTGGTAGCCGAGCGACGACATCGCCACGCGATACGGGCTCGGATACACGAGCGCGATCCGCGTCTCGGCTTCCTTGAACAGCGTGCCGCGTTCAGCGGCCAGGAGGTCGCGACGGTTCATCTAATAACAGGTCCGGACACGGTCGGCACGAACCCGCTCCATACCCCGGGGCGCCTTCGCAGACCAGACCTCGTTGCACAGGCCGGTCGGCATCGTCGAGGTATTTCCGGCATCGTCGCAGCCGAACTGGACGAACTCGAGGTCGGCGGCGCCGTCGTTGTTGTTGTCGATCGCGTAGATCGTATCGGTTCCGAGGGGATGCCCCGCCGGCGACTTGTCGACGTTCACGAGCTTCGCGTTGCGGGGGTCGAGGCCGACGTCGAGGACGCCGATGATCGCGCCCTGCGGCGCGGAGAGATCGCCGCTCTCGAGCGTGCCCTGCGTCATCCACGAGGTGTTCTGGTTGCAGCCGTCGGAGATCGCCTGCACCTGGCTGATCCGGATCGTGCCGAGGACCCGCGCGTTGTCGACGATGGTCATCCGCGCGCCGACCTCGGGAGGTGTCGACGTGATGCAGTAGCCGACGTTGTCGTTGACCGAGACGGTGCAGTAGCGAGGCGTGCCCGTGAGGCCCGCCGGACGGCGCTCGACCCGCACGACCTTGCCCGCGCGCGGTGCTGCTCCCGCGCTCGCACAGAGCACGGCACCGACGAGGATCAGGGCCACCCGCACGCCGTGAGTGTAGCAGCTATGCTAACCACCAAGAATGTCGACCCTTCGCTACACGGTCCGCGTCGATGCTCCGGTGCGCCATACCGCCGACATCGAGCTGGTGTTCGCTCCAGAGACCGAGGGGACCGTCGACATCACGCTTCCGGCCTGGTGCCCGGGAAGCTATCTGATTCGCGACTACGCGCGCTTCGTGCGCGACCTCGAGGCAAATGGCGAGGATGGCAGGCCGCGCAAGGTGGCGAAGGTCGACAAGCAGACCTGGCGCATCGAGCTCGCCGGCGCGAAGGAGCTGACGGTCCGCTACGGCCTCTACGGCCACGACCTGACGGTCCGCACGAACCACATCGACGCCGACCACGCGTTCTTCCATGGCCCGGCGACCTTCGTCTATCCGACGACGATGCGCGGCGCGACGTGCGACGTCACGTTCCACTTCCCCGATGCGTGGACGCTGACGACCGCGGCCCCGCCGGTCGGCGAGACGTCGGCGCCGGCCGTCGCGCGCCGCCGCGGCACCGGCAGCCGGATCGCGTGCGACTCGATCGACGAGCTGTTCGATCATCCCGTCCACATCGGCCCGACGCGCTCGTACAACGTGCCGTCGCAGGTGCCGTGCAAGCTCGCGATCTACGGCGAACGCTCGCGCGGCGGCATGTTCGACGAGCAGCGACTCGTCACCGATCTGGCGGCGATCGTCGACGATCACCTGCGCCGGTTCGGCGAGGCGCCGTTCCCGGACTACACGTTCATCCTGATGCTCACGCACGAGGGCTACGGCGGCCTCGAGCACCGCGCGTCGAGCGTGAATCTGTTCCATCCGCACTTCGCCGCGACGCGCAAGGCGTACGAAGGCCTGCTCGAGCTCCTGTCGCACGAGCTGTTCCACGCGTGGAACGGCAAGCGGATCGCGCCGCGCGCGCTCCTCGACTTCGACTACTCGCGCGAGGCGTACACGCGCTGCTTGTGGGTCATGGAAGGCATCACGAGCCACTACGATCGGTTCGCGCTGCGCTCGTCGGGCCGGATCACCGCGAAGAGCTATCTCGACAAGGTCCTCGACGACTACGCGCGCCTCATGGCGACGCCGGGCCGCATGCGGCAGAGCCTCGAGGAGAGCTCGTTCGACGCGTGGATCAAGCTGTACAAGCCGGACGAGTCGAACCTCAACACGACGGTCAGCTACTACCTGAAGGGCGGGCTCGTGATGTTCGCGCTCGACCTCCAGATCCGCCGCCGCACCGAGGCCACGCGGTCGCTCGACGACGTGTTGCGCCTGCTCTGGACGAAGTACGGCGCGACGCGCGAGCCGCATCCCGAGGAGCTGCAGCCGATCTTCGAGGAGGCGACCGGGCTCGGCATGGGCGACTCGTTCGCGCGTCTCATTCGCGGCACCGAGGATCCGGATCTGCGCGAGGAGCTCGCGTTCGTCGGCCTCGAGCTGCGCGTGTCCGCCGATCCGGCGACCGCGACCGACGGCGCGCAGGGCACCTGGCTCGGCGTCACCGCGTCGGGCAACAAGGTCACCGGCGTGTTCGACGGCTCGCCCGCGCAGGTCGGTGGCATCTCCCCGGGCGACGAGCTGCTCGCCGTCGACGGCTTCCGGGCGACGAGCGACGGCGAGCTCAGGAACCTCCTGGTATCGCGCAAGATCGGCGAGGAGGTGAAGTTCGCGCTGTTCCGGCGAGGTCGCCTCCTGGAGCTTCCGATCGTCATCAGCTCGGCCCCTGCGACGCGCTACGAGATCGCGACCGTCGGCGATCCGGGGCCCGCGGCCGCGCGCTACCAGGCCTGGCTCGGCGAGCCGTGGCCGGGTCCCGGACAGATCCTGACAACGATCACCACGACGGCACGGTGGGTCTGACGCTGCTAGACTCCGGCGCTATGGGTCGGTTCTTCCTCGTCGCAATCGCCATCGGTTCGCTCGCCGCCTGCAAGGAGAACAAGAAGCAGGGGCTTCCGCCCGCGCAGGAATGGAGCGCGGACAACAGCGCGATGCCGAGCGCACCGAACGTCAACGGCGCGAACCCGCATGCGGGCGCGAATCCGCACGCCGGCATGGCGATGGGCGGCGCCGGCGCGAACCCGCACGCCGGCCTCGACATGGGCGGCGGTGGCGACCCGCACGCCGGCATGAACATCGAGAACCCGCACGGTGGCAGCAGCCCCGACGTCACGCAGATGGGCCTGCCGGCGCCGGATCCCAATCGCAAGATCGATCCCGCGAACCACGTGAAGGGCGTCATCAAGGTCCATGCGAAGGCGAAGGATCGCGCGGCCGCCGGCGGCGCCGTGTTCGTGATCGTCAAGAAGGCCGGTCCCGACGGTGCACCGAGCGGTCCGCCGCTCGCCGTCGAGAAGCTGACCTGGCAGAAGGATCAGCTGCCGTTCGAGATGACCGAGGCGCAGGCGATGATCGCCGGCACCGCGCTCACCGGTGACGTCGTCGTCACCGCGCGCTACGACCAGGATGGCGACGCGATCTCGAAGCAGCCCGGCGACGTCACCGGTTCGATCAAGGTGAAGATTCCCGCCGACAACGTCACGCTGACGCTCGACGACGTCCTGCAGTGATCTAGAAGCGGCCCGATGCGGCGATGCCCATCGAGTCGGGCGTCGCGATCGGCGCGAACACGACGCCGCTCTCGGCGGGCTTCTTCGGCGCCATGATGAAGAAGAGGGCAGTGCCGGCGACCATCGCCGCGCCGCCGCCGATCATGAACATGATCTGCTTCTTCTCGGAGTCCTTGCCCTCTTGCTCGAGGTCCTTGATGTTGCCTTCCCACGGCTCGTTCATCGGGTGGTTCGTGATCTCGTCGCTGATCGACTTCGCGTGGAGGCCGTAGTAGACGCCGACGCCGAACACGGCCGCGCCGGCGACGCCGAGGCCAAGGCCGACGTAGCGGACCGGTGAGGTCTTCGGCCCGCCGTCGACCGGGCCGGCGCCCGGGGC
>JAEWJO010000766.1 GCA_023386455.1 Pseudomonadota bacterium
CCGACGACCTGACCGTGTCGACGCGCGATCGCAACGCGCCCGTCGGCAAGATGCTCGCGTTCCTCCGCAAGCTGGTCGCGACCGAGGGCTTCGCCGTCCATCCCGACAAGGTGCGCGTCGTCCGGCGCGGTCGCCGCCAGGAGGTCACCGGCGTCGTCGTCAACGATCGTCCGGGTGTCCCACGTGACGACCTCCGCCGGTTCCGCGCCCTCCTGTTCCAGATCGAGAAGGATGGCCCCGCCGGCAAGCGCTGGGGCCACAGCGAGGCCAATGTCCTCGAGGCCGCCCTCGGCTACGCCAGCTACGTGGCAATGGTCGATCCCACCAAGGGTGAGGTCCTGCGCGCGAAGGTGCTGGCGCTGCGCGCGCGGTTCGAGCAGTAGCTAGTCCGACAGCGCCTTGATCACGACCTTGATCGAGCCATGTCGCGACGCACCGGTCTGCCGGTTGTGGCCGCGCGCCGCGAGCTCGCGGCGAAGCATCGACTGGACGCGAGGCGTCACCAGCAGTCGTCCGCGACCTCCATGAGGTCGAGGTCACCCTGCTCGACGAGCTTGCGGGTGTGCGCGAGGCCCGGCAGCACGTTCTTCGCGTACCACTTCGACGCGGCGAGCTTGCCCGTGTAGAACGCGACGTCGTCGCCGACCGCATCCGGCAGCTTCGCGACCGCGACCTTCGCGTTGATCGCGAGACGCCAGCCGATCACGAGCTCGGCGAGCGAGAAGAGGATGCGATTGCCCTGGAAGCCGACGTGATAGACGCTCTGACCGAGCTTGCCCATCATCGTCATCATGATGCCCTGCACGTCGCTGACCGCGGCGAGGAGCGCGGCCTTCTCGGTCGCGAGCTCCGGCGGCAGGCCGTCGATCGTCGCCGTGATCTGACCGACGAGCGCCTGCAGCGTCGCGCCGCGATCGCGGCCGATCTTGCGGAAGAACAGGTCGAGCGCCTGGATGTGCGTCGTGCCCTCGTAGAGCGAGTCGATCTTCTGGTCGCGGATGTACTGCTCGATCGGATAGTCCTCGCAGTAGCCCGAGCCGCCGAAGCACTGCAGCGACGTCGCGAGCAGCTCGTACACCTTCTCCGACGCGTAGCCCTTGATGAGCGGCAGCATGAAGTCGTTGAGGGCGTCGAGCGGACGCGCCTCCTGGTTGCCGTGGCCGCCGCGCAGCGCGACCTGATCCTGGACGTGCGCGGTCCAGAGGACGATCGCTCGCAGGCCCTCGGCGAACGCCTTCTGCATCATCAGCATGCGCTTGACGTCGGGGTGCTGGATGATCTCGACGCGCGGCGCGGCCTTGTCGGCGGCCTTCGCGAGGTCGGCACCCTGCTTGCGCACGCGCGTGTAGTCGAGCGCGTTCAGGTACGCGGTCGAGAGCGTCGCCATCGATTTCGTGCCGACGCCCATGCGCGCGTACTCGATGACGTGGAACATCTGGGCGATACCGTCGTGGACCTCGCCGAGCAGGAGACCCCGGCACGGCGCGCCGGCACCGAGCGTCAGCTCGCACGTCGCCGAGCCGCGGATGCCCATCTTGTGCTCGACGTTGGTGACGACGGCGCCGTTGCGCTCGCCGATCGAGCCGTCGGCCTCGACCCAGTACTTGGGCACGATGAACATCGACAAGCCCTTCGTGCCGGGGCCGGCGCCCTCGGGCCGCGCGAGCACCATGTGCACGATGTTCTTCGGGTGATCGAAGTCGCCGTTCGTGATGAAGCGCTTCACGCCCTCGAGGTGGTACTCGTCGCCCGCGATGTGCTTCGCGCGCGTCGTGCCGGCGCCGACGTCGGCGCCGGCACGACGCGCGCGAAGCACATCGCGGGCGACGAGTACCACCTCGAGGGCGTGAAGCGCTTCATCACGAACGGCGACTTCGATCACCCGAAGAACATCGTGCACATGGTGCTCGCGCGGCCCGAGGGCGCCGGCCCCGGCACGAAGGGCTTGTCGATGTTCATCGTGCCCAAGTACTGGGTCGAGGCCGACGGCTCGATCGGCGAGCGCAACGGCGCCGTCGTCACCAACGTCGAGCACAAGATGGGCATCCGCGGCTCGGCGACGTGCGAGCTGACGCTCGGTGCCGGCGCGCCGTGCCGGGGTCTCCTGCTCGGCGAGGTCCACGACGGTATCGCCCAGATGTTCCACGTCATCGAGTACGCGCGCATGGGCGTCGGCACGAAATCGATGGCGACGCTCTCGACCGCGTACCTGAACGCGCTCGACTACACGCGCGTGCGCAAGCAGGGTGCCGACCTCGCGAAGGCCGCCGACAAGGCCGCGCCGCGCGTCGAGATCATCCAGCACCCCGACGTCAAGCGCATGCTGATGATGCAGAAGGCGTTCGCCGAGGGCCTGCGAGCGATCGTCCTCTGGACCGCGCACGTCCAGGATCAGGTCGCGCTGCGCGGCGGCCACGGCAACCAGGAGGCGCGTCCGCTCGACGCCCTCAACGACTTCATGCTGCCGCTCATCAAGGGCTACGCGTCGGAGAAGGTGTACGAGCTGCTCGCGACGTCGCTGCAGTGCTTCGGCGGCTCGGGCTACTGCGAGGACTATCCGATCGAGCAGTACATCCGCGACCAGAAGATCGACTCGCTCTACGAGGGCACGACGCACATCCAGGCGCTCGACCTGTTCTTCCGCAAGATCGGCCGCGATCGCGGCGCGACGCTGCAGGCGCTCGTCGGTCAGATCACGGCGACGATCGACGGCCTGCCGCCGGAGCTCGCGACCGAGAAGGCCGCGCTCCTCGCCGCGGTCAGCGACGTGCAGGGCATCATGATGACGATGATGGGCAAGCTCGGTCAGAGCGTCTATCACGTCGGCTTCCAGGGCAATCGCATCCTCTTCTCGCTCGCCGAGCTCGTGATCGGCTGGCGTCTCGCGATCAACGCGAAGGTCGCGGTCGCGAAGCTGCCGGATGCGGTCGGCGACGACGTCGCGTTCTACACGGGCAAGCTCGCCGCGTCGAAGTGGTACGCGAAGAACGTGCTGCCGGGCCTCGCGCACACCCGCAAGCTCGTCGAGCAGGGTGACCTCGACCTCATGGAGGTCGCGGACGACTGCTGGTGACGCCTCGCGTCCAGTCGATGCTTCGCCGCGAGCTCGCGGCGCGCGGCCACAACCGGCAGACCGGTGCGTCGCGACATGGCTCGATCAAGGTCGTGATCAAGGCGCTGTCGGACTAGCTACTGCTCGAACCGCGCGCGCAGCGCCAGCACCTTCGCGCGCAGGACCTCACCCTTGGTGGGATCGACCATTGCCACGTAGCTGGCGTAGCCGAGGGCGGCCTCGAGGACATTGGCCTCGCTGTGGCCCCAGCGCTTGCCGGCGGGGCCATCCTTCTCGATCTGGAACAGGAGGGCGCGGAACCGGCGGAGGTCGTCACGTGGGACACCCGGACGATCGTTGACGACGACGCCGGTGACCTCCTGGCGGCGACCGCGCCGGACGACGCGCACCTTGTCGGGATGGACGGCGAAGCCCTCGGTCGCGACCAGCTTGCGGAGGAACGCGAGCATCTTGCCGACGGGCGCGTTGCGATCGCGCGTCGACACGGTCAGGTCGTCGG
>JAEWJO010000776.1 GCA_023386455.1 Pseudomonadota bacterium
GATGATGGATGCCGAGATGTGGGTGCAGCGCGTGCGGCGGGCACCAGGCGCGGAAGCGCACGCCGCCGACGCGCAGGTCGCGGCCTGCCGCGCGGCGCATCGGCAGCGCGATGCCGTTGACCGCGACGACGTAGCGCTCCTCGTCGAGGCCGTGCGCGCGGATCTCGAGGCGCTCCATCGAGGAGTCGACGTAGCGGGCGGTACCGGTCGCCGTCGTCTCCTCGCCGAGCACGTGCCATGGCTCGATCGCGTTCCGGATCTCGACGCGCGCGGCATCGACGTCGAGCGTGCCGACGAGCGGGCAGCGCAGCTCGACGAACGGGCGGTACGCCTCGGTCGGCAGCGCGATGCCGGCCTTCGCGAGGTGGCCGAGCACGTCCTCGAAGTCGCGCCACAGGTAGTAGGGCAGGAGGAACCGATCGTGGAGCTCGGCGCCCCAGCGCACGAGCGAGTGCCGGTACGGCTGCGCCGCGAGCGCGGCGACGAGCGCGCGCACGAGCACGACCTGCGCCGCCGCCATGCGCGGATGCGGCGGCATCTCGAACGCGCGCAGCTCGACGAGGCCCTGGCGGCCGAACGGCGTGCCCGGATCGAACAGCTTGTCGATCGAGATCTCCGCGCGATGCGTCGAGCCCGCGACGTCGACGAGCAGATGGCGCAGCAGCGCGTCGATCTGCCAGGCGGGCGGCGAGTCGAACAGGCGCGGCAGCGCGATCTCGAGCTCGTAGAGCGCATCGTGGCGCGCCTCGTCGACGCGCGGCGCCTGCGACGTCGGACCGACGAACAGGCCGCTGAACATGTACGACAGCGACGGGTGATGCTGCGTGAACGTGACGAGGCTCGCGAGCGCGTCGGCGCGCGTCAGCCACGGCGAGGTCATCGGCGTCGGTCCGCCGATCGTGATGTGGTTGCCGCCGCCCGAGCCGGCCATGCGGCCGTCGAGCATGTAGCGCTCGGCGGTGAGGCCGACGGCGAGCGCGGCGTCGAACACCGTCGCGTGGAGATCCGCGGCCTCGCGCGAGGCGTACGCGGGAGGCAGGTTGACCTCGATGACGCCGGGATCCGGTGTCACCGCGAAGCGCGCGAGGTTCGGCGACGGCGGCGGGCCGTAGCCCTCGAGGTGACAGCGCACGCCGGTCGCGACGCGCGCACGATCGAGTGCGGCGACGAGCGCGCAGAAGTCCTCGAACCGCGGCACCGGTGGGAGGAACACCCAGAGCTCGCCGTCGCGCGGCTCGATCGCGACCGCGGTGCGAATGCCGATGCCCGGCTCGGTCGCGCCGCGTGGGCGGTTCGCCGGTGCGGTCCTCGCGTGCAACGCGTCCTGCTCGTCCTCGTCGCTCGCGTCGCGGCGCGGATCGGGCAGCGCCGGCTCGTCCGCCCATAGCGGCGGCGGCGGCACCGCGGCGAGGCTGCCGAGCGGCAGGCGCAGGCCGATCGCGCTGTCGCCGGGAAGCAGGAACAAGTGACCGCGGCGGAAGCTCCACTGCTCGGTGAGCCACGTGTTCTGCGCGCCGCGCCCGAGCGGGAGCACGAAACCGACGACGCTGCCGGCGCCGTGGCCGAGGATCTTCGCGAGCCGGCGGCGCTCCTCGGGATCGTCGAGACCCGCCTTGCGCGGATCGACGTCCGGCGGGAGCTCGGCCTCGGTGCGCACGACGTCCCACGGATCCTCGAACGCGGCGTGGAGCAGCGGCTGGACGTTCAGCGCCGCCGCGAGCGCCTCGCCGAACCGCTGCGCGTCGGCGATGCCGATCGTCCGCGTGTCGGCGGCGCGATCGGGCCACAGCGGCTCGCCGTCGCGGCGCGCGATCACGTCGAGCGCCCAGCGCGGCAGGCTCTCGCCGGGATAGTGCTTGCCGGTGCGCTGGAGCACGACGCCGCCGGGCGCGAGACGATCGCGGAGCTCGTCGGCGAGCGCGCGGCCGCGCGCCCACTTGTCGGGACCGAGCGCGCCGCCCTGCCACTCGGCGGCCGCGACGTTCTCGCGTGCCGTGAACGTCGGCTCGCCGCCGACGGTGACTGTCAGGCCGGCCGCGGTCAGCGATGCGTCGGCGCGATCGCCCGCGGCGAGGAGCTCGCCCCAGACCTCGTCGGTGAACGGCGCGGTCGGCCGTGCCTCGTGGCCGAGGCGTGCGATCGTCGTCGCGAACTCGACGCTGTCGGCGCCGACGTCGCTCGTGCCGTCGAGCGGTGCGGCGTGGAGCGGCGTCGCCGTGCACGCGAGCGGGATGTGACCCTCGCCGGTGAGCAGGCCGCTCGTGCCGTCGAGGCCGATCCAGCCAGCGCCCGGGACGTACGCCTCGGCCCACGCGTGCAGGTCGACGACGTCGCGCGACACGCCCTTCGGCTCGTTCGGGATCATGCCCTCGTCGGTGAGCTGGATCAGGTAGCCCGAGACGAAGCGCGCTGCGATGCCGCGCGCGCGCAGCAGCGAGACGATCAGCACCGCCGAGTCGCGACAGCTGCCGCGCCGGTTCGTCAGCGTCTCCTCGGGCGTCCACACGCCGGCCTCGTCGCGGATGACGTAGGCGACCTTCTCCTTGACGACCCGGTTCACCTCGACGAGCAGGCCGACCGTGTCGACGCGCTCGGGCAGCTGGGCGACCAGCTCGGTCGCGAGCGGGCCCATACGGTAGGCCGGATCGTCGCGATCGAGGAACGCGCCGAGCTCGGTGCCGAGCGCGTCCGGATACGTGAACGGGACCGTCTTCGCCCGGTCGTCGACGAAGAAGTCGAACGGGTTCACCGGCCCGACGTCGACTGCGAGCTCGACGACGATCTCGAGCGCCTCGACCGGCTGGCCGGACTTGAACGTCACGCGCGCGACGCGGTTGCCGTGTGGATCGCGCTGCCAGTGCAGGCGATGCTCGGGCGCGACCTCGAGGCGGTAGCTCTCGATTCGCGCGCGCGCGTGATCGGACGGCCGCAGCCGGATCAGATGCGGGCCGAGGAGCGCGGGCCGCGGATAGCGATAACGACTCCGATGCTGGACGAGCACGCGCACGGAGAGTGCTTCTTACCACCGCGGCGCATCCTTTGGTTCGCCGCCTGTGCCGGGAGCGTACGTGACCGGGCGTCAAGGCACAGCGCGGGTGCGCTCACCGATACCGGTCACGCAGCGCGGGCGATCCGGGCCGCACGCTGGCGCCGGGTGATGTCCTGCGCGAGGTGCTTGTTGCGCTCGAGCCAGCGATTCAGGTCGCGCGCGACGACGTCCGAGGGGTGCGCGAGGTCGCCGGTGATCAGCAGGTACACGGTCGCCAGCGCGGTCTCGATCGCGACGCGCTCGACGTTCTCGTACGGTCCGAGCTCGGCGAGCGCGTCCTCGAGCTCGTCCTTGCGGGCGAGGATGCGTGCGGCGAGCGGCTGGCCTCGCGTGGCGTCGACCGAGTTCTCCAGGCTATCGCTCAGGATCCCACTCATGACGCCTCCTACTGCTTCGGTGGAGTGGACGACCACTCCTGCATTGCCTGCGTGCCCGGGCGATCGACGTGGACCTTGTCGTCGACGGAGGTCACCCAGGTGAGCGGGATGTAGTGGTGCTTGCCGGAGTCATCCTTCGTGAGCTTGATCGCGGTCGTGCCCTCGACGTGATCGACCGTGGCGAACTGGTCGTTCTCCGACGAAACGACCGGCATGTGCGGCCTGATGAGCTCTCGTGCGGTCTCGGAGTCCAACATGGGGAGAGATAGAGCAGGGCGTGTGCCAGCTCCGCTGACGAGCGCCTGCGCGCAGCGAGCGAAGGCGACCGCCGATCACCCCTTGCGTTCGTGCATATAAATCGCATATTCATGCATCGGATATGCAACCACGGATCGCGATCATCGGAGCGTCGGGCTACACCGGCCTCGAGCTCACGCGCCTCCTCGCCGGTCACCCGGGCGTCGCGCTCGCGGTCGCGTCGAGCGATCGCTGGGTCGGCGAGTCGGTCGCCGCGCGCGCCGGCGTCGCCAGCGAGCTGCGCTACGTGTCGCTCGAGGACGCGCTCGCCCAGGCGGCGACCTGTCAGGTCGCGCTGCTCGCGACGCCCGCCGAGGCCTCGCACGACCTCGTGCGGAAGCTGCGCGGCGTCGCACACGTGATCGATCTGTCCGGTGCGTTCCGTCTGCGCGATGCTGCGACGCACGCGTCGTCGTACGGCTTCGAGCGCTCTTTTGGCGAGGCGGGCGTCTACGGCCTGCCGGAGCTGTTCCGCGCGCGGATCCCGAACGCGCGGCTCGTCTCGAACCCCGGCTGCTACGCGACCGCGATCCAGCTCGCGCTCGCGCCGATCCTCGGGCTCGTCGCGCCCGGCCGGCTGATCGTCGACGCGATGTCGGGCGTCACCGGTGCCGGCCGCAAGGCGAGCGAGGAGTACAGCTTCGCGGAGATCGCCGGCGACGTGCGCGCGTATCGCGTGCTCCGCCACCAGCACACGCCCGAGATCACGCAGGGCCTCTCGGAGCTCGCCGCGCGCGACGTCGCGGTCACGTTCGTGCCGCATCTTCTCCCGGTCAACCGCGGCATCCTCGCGACGTGCCACGCGCAGCTCGCGCCTGGCCACTCGGCGGCCGACGTCGCCGCCGCGTTCGAGGCGCGCTATGGCGCCGAGCCGTTCATCTCGCTCGCGCCGTCGGCCGACAAGGTGTCGCTGCACGACGTCGTCGGCACGAACCGGTGCCGCATCGGCTGGGCCGCCGGCAACGACGGCGAGCTCGTCGTCACGTCGGCAATCGACAACCTCGTGAAGGGGGCCGCCGGTCAGGCGGTCCAGAACCTGAACCTCCTGCTCGGGCTGTCGGAGCAAGCAGGCCTCGCGGGTCTGCGGAGCTTTCATCCATGAAGGTACCCATCGGATTTCGGTTCGCCGGCGCACACGCGGGTCTCAAGCCGGTGCGGCGCGACGTCGCGCTCGTCGTCTCGGATGTCCCCGCCGCGGCGGCCGGCATCTTCACGATCAACCGCGCGGCCGCTGCGCCGATCGCCGACGCCCGCCCGCGCGTGCCATCGCCCGCGATCCGCGCGGTGCTCGTCAACAGCGGCAACGCGAACGCGCTGACCGGCGCACAGGGCCTCGCCGACGTCGTCCAGATCCGCGCGACCGTCGCGTCGGCGCTCGGCGTCTCGGCGGACCAGGTGCTGACCGCATCGACCGGCGTGATCGGCGTGCGCCTGCCCGCGCAGAAGCTCGTCGCCGCGGTGCCGGCGCTCGTCTCCGCGCTGACGGTGCAACCGGAGCCGGCCGCCGAGGCGATCCTGACGACCGACACGCGCACGAAGCTCGCGTTCCGCACGCTGTCGATCGGTGGCAAGGACGTCACGATCTCGGCGATCGCGAAGGGCTCGGGCATGATCGCGCCGCAGCTCGCGACGATGATCGCGATCATCACGACCGATCTGGCGATCTCGCCCGGTCTGCTCGATCGCGCGCTCCGCGCCGCCGTCGATCCGAGCTTCCACTGCCTCGTCGTCGACGGCGACATGAGCACGAACGACACGTGCATCGCGCTCGCGAACGGCCAGGCGAAGAACCCGCCGATCGAGGCGCCGGGCCCCGAGCTCGACGCGTTCACCGCCGCGCTGACCTCGCTCTGCACCGAGCTCGCGAAGGACATCGCATCCGACGGCGAGGGCGCGACGCGCACGATCGAGGTCGCGGTCACCGGCGCCCCCGACGCCGAGGTCGCGCGCGATCTCGCGCGGTCGATCGCCGCGTCGAGCCTCGTCAAGGCGGCGATCTTCGGCGCCGATCCGAACTGGGGCCGCATCCTCGCGACGGTCGGCGCGCGCGCCGGCTCGCAGAGCTACGCGGTCGATCCGCATCGCGCGTCGGTCGCGATCCAGGGCATGCCCGTGTTCGAGCGCGGCGAGCCCGTGCTCTCCGACGCGCCCGCCCTGCGCGCGAAGATGCGCGCACCCGAGGTCCGTGTCGAGGTGAAGCTCGACGGCGCGACGCGCGACCCGGGCAGCGCGACGGCGTGGGGCTGCGACCTCGGCTACGACTACGTCAAGCTCAACGCCGACTACTCGTCGCTGATCGTGCAGACGCCCGACGGTGGGCTCGCGAAGGACGACCGGCTCACGAACTACAGCCCGAGCTTCAAGCGCAAGCTGATCGTCGAGGCGCTCTCGTACATCTCGAAGTTCTCGGGCACGCGCTGCGTGATCAAGTACGGCGGCAGCGCGACGAGCAAGCCGGCACTCGAGCAGGCGTTCTGCGACGACATCAAGCTGCTGCGCTCGGTCGGTCTCCAGCCGATCGTCGTCCACGGCGGCGGCCCCGAGATCACGCGTACGCTCGAGAAGCTCGGCCACCCGACGCCGGAGTTCGTCGACGGCATGCGCGTCACCTCTCCGTCGGATCTGCAGGTCGTCGACATGGTGCTCGGCTCGATCAACTCGCACCTCGTCACGCTCCTGAACCTCGACGGTGCCCACGCGCTCGGCATCTCCGGCAAGGACGGCGCGCTGCTCCGCGCGAAGAAGCTCGCGCTGGCGGGCGGGCGCGACCTCGGTCACGTCGGCGAGATCACGACCGTCAACGGCGCCGTGATCGAGATGTTGCTCGGGCAGGGGTTCGTCCCGGTGATCTCGCCGATCGCGCTCGGCGAGGACGGCCAGAGCTACAACGTCAGCGCGGACTCGGCGGCGGCGGCGATCGCGATCGCGCTCAAGGCGCAGAAGCTCATCTATCTCACCGACGCGGCGGGCATCCTCGAGCACGGCGAGCTCATCACCGACCTCACGGCGGCGGACCTCGAGCGCAAGCTGCCCGGCGTCGACGATGGCTGGCGGATCAAGCTGCGCGCGATGATCGAGGCGCTGCGCGGCGGCGTCGGCCGCGTCCACGTGATCGACGGGCGCACCCCGCACAGCGTGATCGCCGAGCTGTTCACCGACCGCGGTGTCGGTACGCTGGTGACCCCGTGAGCACGCAGACGCGCACGCGTCGCACCGAGATCCGGTCGCTGATCTCGAGCAAGCCGGTCGCGACGCAGGAGGAGCTTCGCGCGCTGCTCGCCGACCGCGGCCACGATGTCACGCAGGCGACGCTGTCGCGGGACCTCGCGCAGCTCGGGGCTCGGCGCGTCGCCCAGCCCGGCGGCGGCACGCACTACGAGCTACCCGACGCGCCGCCGCGCACCGCGCCGCTGCTCGGCGACCTCGTCCGCACGATCGACGACAACGGCACGCTCGTCGTCGTCCACACGACCCCGGGTGCCGCGCAGGTCGTCGCGAGCGCGCTCGATCGCGCGCGCGTCCCCGAGGTGCTCGGCACGATCGCGGGGGACGACGCGATCTTCATCGCGCCGGCGCGCGGCATCTCGACCTCCCGCGTGATCCGCCGGCTGCGCGAGCTCGTCGCGCGTTAGCGCTGCTTCTCGGGCTTGCCGAGGCCGAGTCGCTGGTGGTCGGCGAGCGTGCAGCGGTTCTGGATCACGATGATGCCCGCGTCCTCGAGCTGCTTGGCCGCCTCGTCGTGCTTGATGCCGAGCTGAAACCACACGTACTTCGGCCGTGGCGTCATCGCGAGGATGTCCGCGACGTGGGTCGGAATCACCTCGGGCTTGCGGAACACATCGACGAGGTCGATCGGCTCGGCGATCTCCTGAAGCGTCGATCGGACCTTCTCGCCGAGGATCGTCTCGTCCGCGAACTGCGGGTTCACGCCGATGACTCGATAGCCCTCGTCGTGCAGGTATTCGGGTACGTAGAAGGCCGCCTTTTCGGGCTCGCGATGGATCCCGAGTACCGCAACCGTCGGCGACCCCGCCAAGATCTCCCGCAAGCGGGCATCGTTGATGGTGGCCATAGGAAAAACCTTACCAAGCATCTGCTACAGAGAAAGGGTGAGGACGTGGGCAACCCTGGCGATCCCCTTGGCCCTCGGAGCGTGCTCCACGCGCACACCGACCGCGCGCGAGCGCGCACTGCAGCAACTGCCCGCCGCCGCTGAGATCGTCGTCGCCGCCGACGGCCCGAGCCTCTCGGAACCGAGTTTTCGCCGTCTCGTCGATGCGGCCCGGGTTTACGTGCCCGCGAGCTATGGCTGCGTCCTCGACACGACGACGACCAGCGAGGCCGCGGCGGTCGCGAGCGGGCCCTCCGGCACTACGGTGGTCATCGTCACGCGCGCCCACGTCGCATGCCCGACGCTCAGCCACATCGCCTCCGATGTGTGGATCGCGACGGTCGGTGCCGGTGCCCCGGCGACCAAGCCGGAGGCCTCGGTGCTTCGCGACCCGCAATGGGCGCGCGCGCGAGGCTACCTCCTTCGCGATGCGCTCGTCGTCGCCGGCGAGCTGCCCGGTCGCCGCGTGCTGGCGGTCGCGACGCCGAACCCGTTCGATGCGTGGCTCGCGATCGACGCGGTCGACACCGACGCCGTCATGAAGGAGCTCGCCGCGCTGACCGCGCAGCTGCGGACGAAGAGCTCGTCGCTCGCGTCGCGCCTGCACGCGGAGCGCAAGGGTGCGCAGGTCGTCGTGCGGATCGATCAGCTCGCGGTCGACGATCTCGTCGCGCTCGCCGGCGAGGCGTCGCAGCTGCTCGATCCGGTCGCGACGCGAAGCGCGCCGTTCTCGTGTCCGCCGCCGAGCGCCGGCATCAAGAGCTGCGTGCTCGGCACGACGTTCGTCGTCAGCGACCTGCGGCTCGCGCTCGCGAGCATGACGTTCGCGACCACCGAGCCCGCGATCGCCAACGGCGAGATCGAGGGTCTGCGGCTCACCGCCGATGCGGCGATCGTGCTTCGCCGCGGCGACGTCATCCTCGGCGTCGACACGCAGCGCGTGACGAGCACGAAGCAGCTGAACGATCTGCTCGAGGCAGCCGGCTCGAGCGTGACGCTCGCGGTCCGCCGCGATGGGCTCGACAGCGTTCTTCGGATCAGCCGGCTGGAGTGAGGCGTTTTGCCCGCACGGGAGCCGCTCCGTCGGTTGCGATGGTAACGCCTCGGCGTTCGATGCATAGTCCCCGGCCGATGCGCTCTCCCTCGCGTCCCGTCCTCGCTTGCGTCCTCTACGCGGCGGTTCTCGTCGGTTGCGGTAGTGACAAGGCGACCACGCAGAGCAAGCCCATAGCCGTGCCTCCGCCGGTCGCGGCCGAGCCCGCACCGACCGCGCCGGCCGGATCGGCGACACCGGCCGCCGCGCCCGCGGCGAAGGCCGAGGCTCCGACGCCAGCGTCGGCGCTGCCGGAGGGTGGGCACGACTTCACCGCCGAGGGAACCGCGCTCTCGACCGTCGGCGCATGCGGCGGCGGCACGATCCCCGACGGGATCCCGGCGGCCGTCGTCGAGAAGCACTGCTCGGTGATCACCTCGGCGCGCACGGCGTACGAGACGAGGTGGGTGAAGCTGGCGAGCGCGTTCTTTGCCGATCACGTACCGAAGGACGCGCCGAAGAAGGTCGTCTATCCGTTTGCGGGCGGCGACCTCTCGACCGCGCTCACCGTCTATCCCGACGCCGACGAGATCACGACGCTGTCGCTCGAGCCCGCCGGCGATCCGCGCACGATCTCGACGCTGAAGGGCAAGGATCTCGAGGCCGCGCTCGCGAAGGTCCAGTACGAGCTCAAGTTCCTCTACCGCGTGAACTTCAGCAACACGCTCAACATGATCGAGGCGATGCGCGGCGGCGCGCTGCCGACGCAGCTCATCTTCGGTCTGTCGGCGGTGAAGCTGCACGGCTACGAGCTCGTCAAGCTTCGCTACTTCCGCATCGAGCCCGACGGCACGCTGCACTACCTCGACGACGACGAGGTCGCGCACGCGCCCGCGGTCACGAGCGGCGCCGAGGCGCGGAACTTTCTGTTCTCGAATGCCGAGGTCCAGTTCCGTCGCCCCGGTGGTCGCATCCAGGTGTGGCGCCACATCCGCGCGAACCTCGGCAACGACAAGAGCAAGGGCATCGGACCGGGCACCTCCGACGATCCGCGCGTCGTGAAGTATCTCGAGTCCAAGGGCGACGTCGCGGCGATGACGAAGGCGGCGAGCTACCTCCTGTCGTGGGACTCGTTCTCGATCATCCGCGAGTACCTCATCAAGCACGCCGTGTGGATGGTCTCCGACGCGACCGGCGTCGCGCCGCGCTGGGGCAAGCCCGCCGGCTTCGAGTACGAGACGTACGGCATGTTCGAGGAGCCGCACATCCCCGCGGGCAACGGCATCGCGAAGAACTGGCGCGACGAGTTCAAGACGGAGCCCAAGCGCGCGCTGCCGTTCCGCTTCGGCTACTACGACAAGAAGATTCGAAACCACCTGATCATCATCAAGCGCAAGGCCGCGTGACCTGATCGGGTGCCGCGCTTCGCTGCACCGACTCTGTAGGAGACGTCGCACACACGTCTTCGTCGAAAAATGATCCCGGCGACGCGATCGTGCGCGGATCGCTTCGGCTAGCATCGAGTCATGGGTGCCGCGGTCTGTCCGCGTTGTGTGAAGTCTGTCTCGCTTCACGAAGGACGTCCGTTTGTCGCCGCGTCGGGTGCCGTCGAGCTCTGGCACCTGACCTGCTGGGGGATGCGAGACATCCCGCTCGTCGCCGAGCCGATCGCGCTCGTCGAGCCCGCGCGCCGCGCACCGCGCAAGCTTCGGCTCGTCGCCGCCGGTGGCGCGAGCCTCGCGCTCGCCGCGCTCGCGACGCTGTCGGTGTCGCGCAGCGCGAGCGCCGATCATCCGGCCGCGCCGGTCGCCTCGATCGAGACCTCGGGCTTCGAGTCCGAGGGCCAGGATCTCCTGCCGGTCGTGCAGCCGCACGCCACGACGAAGGAGGCCGCGCCGCCGGTGCCCGACATGCGCGAGCAGTTCCCGGTTCCCGAGGAGCAGGGCGCCGCGCTCGACGAGGTCTTTCCGTCGCTGCTCGACTGGGTGTATCCGGTCGCCGGCGCGGACGAGCAGTTGCCCGATCGCTCGACGGCGCGCTTCGGCGCCGAGCGCTTCGGCGTCTCGCGCGACGAGTGCGGCCGCGGCCACTGCGGCGTCGACCTCGGTGGTCCGGTCGGCCGCGCCGTCGTCTCGGTCGGCGACGGCGTCGTCGTTCGCGTCGAGCGCTCCGAGAAGGGGCGCGACGGCAGGAGCGGCCGCTACGTGCGCATCGAGCACGACGACGGCACGCTGACCTCGTACATGCACCTCGACACGATCGTCGAGGGTCTGCAGGTCGGTGATCGCGTCGACGGCAGCCAGGAGATCGGTACGCTCGGCGCGACCGCGATCTATCACTCCGCGCCGCACGTCCACTTCTCGCTCGAGGTCCCGAACAATCCCGACCAGCACGGGGACAACACGAACACGCGCTACGTCGACCCGGCGCCGTTCCTCGTCCGCGCCCGCATCCTGTCGGTCCCCGAGCGCAAGCACCCGATCAAGCCCGCGTTCTGATCACGCCTCCCGGCGAGGCGGACCCGGAGCTATGATGCGCCGGTGTCGACCCGCGAGGACTGGATGCGCCGCCTCGGCCCGCTGTACGGCGGCGCGGTCGCGCTCGTCCACTCGACGCCGTGGCGATGGCCCGATTCGGTCGGCAACGAGGCGCGCAGTGGCTTCTGGGTCGTCGCGCTCGGGGCGCCGATCGGTCTCGTCGCCTACATCGCCGCCGCGCTGATCGATGCCGTCGGGATGCCCGCCTCGATCGGCGCGATCGTCGGGCTCGCGGTGCTGTCGCTGGCGTCCGCGGCGCTCGTCGAGCGCGGCGTCGTCGAGCGCATCGACGGGACCCACGCCTCGGGACCGAGCGTCACGTCGATCCTCGTGCTCGTGTTCGGCACGCTCGTCCGCGCGGCCGCGATCACGGCGCTGCCGTCCTCGATGTGGTTCGGCGTGTTCGTCGCGACCGCGCTCGCGGGGCGCTGGGCCGCCGTGTTCCTCCAGGCCCTCGGCGATCCGATCATGGACGACGTCGCGCCGCGCTCGCTCGTCGCGACGCCGACGCCCGCGTGGCTGACGGCGGCGATCAGCATCGGCGTCGCGGTCGTCGTGATCCTCGCGCTCGGCAAGTCGGGGTTCGTCGCGCTCGCGCTCACCGCCGCGATCGCGTTCGCGCTCGGGCTCGATGCGCAGCGCCGCGACCG
>JAEWJO010000779.1 GCA_023386455.1 Pseudomonadota bacterium
GATCTACGTAGTGCACGGGAGGCTCGCGTGGCTTCTACCGAGGAGTACGCACGCCTCTTCAGTAGCAGCGTTCTCTTGCACCCTCGTTCAGCGAGCGGAGAGCAATTCACCAACCGAACGCACCACGTGCGCGGTCGATCGCCACCGCAAGAAAGTTGCGCCTCCACACGAATTGTTCACGACGCGTCGCGAGTACGCGAAGCCACGTACGACGCTGCTACGGCGCCGGGTGCAGCGAGCGATACAGCTGCACGTACTGCTGCGCCGACGCGGTCCACGACGAGTCGCGCGACATCGCCGCGCGCCGTACCACCGCGAGCGCGCGCGGATCGCGGAACAGCTTCACCGCGCGCTCGAGCGTCGCCGCGAGCGCGGCAGGCGTCGGGCTCTCGAAGCGAAATCCCGTGCCGTGGCCGAGCGCGAGCTCCTCGTCGCCCGGATCGATCACGGTGTCGCGCAGACCGCCGACCGCGTGGACGACGGGAATCGACCCGTAGCGCATCGCGTATAGCTGGCCGAGACCACACGGCTCGAATCGCGACGGCATCACGAACAGATCGGAGCCGGCATAGATGCGGCGCGAGAGCGAGAGGTCGAAGCCGATCCGGACGGCGACGTGATCGCGATACACCTCGCCGAGCCAGCGAAAGCGCGCCTCGAGATCGGGCTCGCCGGAGCCGAGCACGACGAGCTTCGCGCCGATGCGATGGAGATCGGCGGCGATGTCCGCGACGAGGTCGAGCCCCTTCTGGCCGGTCATGCGGGCGATGACGCCGATCAGTGGCTGGTCGTCGCGCAGCGTCAGCTCGAACTCGTCGCAGATCTCCGCGCGGCACCTTGCCTTGCCGGCGATCGAGGTCGCGGAGAAGTTCTGCGCGAGTGCCTTGTCGGTCGCGGGATCCCACGCGCGCGCGTCGATGCCGTTGACGATGCCGACGAGGCGGCGCACGTCCCACTGCAGGAAGCCATCGAGCGCCTCGCCGAACTGCGGCGTGAGGATCTCGTGCGCGTACGTCGGGCTGACCGTCGTCACGACGTCGGCGACCGCCATGCCGCCCTTCAGCAGCGAGAGCTGATCGTAGAACTCGAGCTGGTGCAGATCGAACAGCGACCACGGGAACCCGAGGTCGGTCATCGCCTGCTTGGGGAAGATCCCGCGATAGGCGAGGTTGTGGATCGTCGTGACGACCGCGCACCGTGCCGCGGCGATGCGCGCGTAGATCGCGGCGGACGCGCCCTGCCAGTCGTGAACGTGGAGGACATCGACCGGCCCGCCGACGACGCGGTCGCCATGCTCGAGCGCGACCTTGCCGAGGACGCCGAAGCGCAGGTGGTTGTCCGGGAAGTCGCTGTTGCCGGTCGGGCCGTAGAGGCCGCCGGCGCGATCGTAGAGCGCGGCACAGTCGACGAAGCCGTGGACCACCCGGCCGATCCGCGCGATGCGAAGCGCGGCCTCGAACGTGTGCGGGCCGACGACGACGGAGATCGGGATCCCGGCATCGAGCGCGACGCCCGCGGCCGTGAGGCGCGCCTCCATGCCCCGGTAGAGCGGGACGATCACGCCGACGTCGAGGCTGGACGTCTCGGCGAGCGCGGGCGGGAGGCCGCCGAGGACATCGGCGAGGCCGCCCGACTGCGCGAACGGTGCGACCTCGCTGGCGACATGGACAACTCGCATCGGCGAGAGACTATACGGACGCGTCAGCGATCGAGCGTGTCGCCGGCGAACTTCTTGAAGCGCGGTCCCGCGGAGTCGTAGCTGTGGCGGCTCTGCATCGAGACGACGAACGTCCCCGGCTCGAGCTTGTCGGCGAGCTCGGGATCGTTGTTGAGCAGCGTCGCGACGTCGTTCGCGAGGACGACCGGCCCCTTCGCCGGGACGATCGTGCCCTTGGGCACGACGACGATCCCGGACTCGGTGACGAACGGGAAGCGCTTCGCGTCGAGCTCGGGATCCTCGCCGATCACGGTGCCCGGCTCGATCTTGCAGTTCTTGTCGAGCAGCACGCGGTGAAGGCGCGCGTTGGCGCCGATATCGCAGCCCGAGAGGATGACGGAGTCGCGCACCTTGGCGCCGGCGTGGACGAAGCAGTCGTAGCCGAGCACCGACTCGCAGATCGTCGCCGACGACACGATCGAGCCCTCGCAGATCAGGCTGTCGTCGATCTCGCACGACGGCTGGCCCTCGTTCGCCCGCACGAACCGCGCGGGAGGGTAGTCGCGCTGCGCGCTGCGGATGCGCCACTGCCGGTTGTAGAGATCGAGCGCCGGGACGCGCGCGCGGAGCTCCATGTTCGACGTGAAGTACGACTCGATCGTACCGACGTCTCGCCAGTACGGCGCGACGCCCTCGGGCTCGCCCGGGATCTTGTTCTGCGCGAAGTCGTACGCGAACACGCGCGCGCCGTCGGCGACGAGGCGCGGGATGACATCCTTGCCGAAATCGTGGCGAGGGCCGGGCGTCTCGTCGGCGAACACGCGCTCGAGCACCTGGCGGCGGAACAGGTAGTTGCCCATCGAGACGAGCGACCAGCCTGGACGGCCCGGCATCTCCGGCGGGTTCTTCGGCTTCTCGATGAAGCCGATGATGCGGCCACGCTCGTCGACGTCGATGATGCCGAACGCGCTCGCTTCCTTCACCGGTACCGGGAACGCGGCGACCGTCAGGTCGGCGGCGCGATCGCGGTGCTGCAACTCCATCTGATCGACCGCCATCTTGTAGATGTGGTCGCCGCCGAACACCGCGACGTGCTCGGCGCGCGCGTCGCGCACGAGGTTGAGGTTCTGGAACACGGCATCGGCGGTGCCGCGGTACCAGAACTCGCCGAGCCGCATCTGCGCCGGCACGACCTCGATGTACTCGCCGAAGCCCGAGAGCCGCCAGTTGCGCGACAGGTGCTTGATGAGGCTCGACGACATGTACTGCGTGAGCACGTAGATGCGCCGGTAGCCCGAGTTGACGAAGTTCGACAGGACGAAATCGATGATTCGATAGCGTCCGGCGAACGGCACACCGGGCTTGGACCGGTGGACCGTCAAGGGACCGAGGCGGGAGCCTTTGCCGCCCGCCATGATCATCACGAGAGTGTCTTTCATCGCGACCTCGGGCTTCCGAGGTTCATCGTAGCAAGACGGGCGCCGACGTCAGTGCGCCGGTCTCGCAATTCGATCTGATTGGCGCGGCTCAGTTCGTCTTGGCGCAGGCGCGACCGTAGATCGTGCTACTCGCGCTACTCGCCACGGCCTTGCACGCGTAGCCGGGACCGCAACCCGGGTCAGCCGCGCACGCTGCCGTGCACTTCTTGCCCGCCGCACCGGTCGAGACGCACAGGTTGCCAGGTCCGCCACAATCCGCATTGACCCGGCACGTCTTGCCGAAGTTCTCGACCCGGGCGAACGGGACGACCTTGGGGTTGTCGTCGATCCCGTGGATGCCGTACATCGGCGCGAAGCCCCACGACTCGTTGTCGAGCTGGGTCAGGAGCGTCGAGACCGGCCGCGGGCGGAGGCGCCCGGTGGTGTCGCGCGCGAGCAGGTGCGTGAGGAAGTTCTCCACGGTCGCGGGCGACGACGCGTTCGAGAACGACATCGTCGTGATGACGTCGACGTTCTTGCCCTGCTTGTTCGGGTTCTCCTTGAACGCCTCGCCGATCTGATAGGTCTCGCAACCCTCGGCGAGGATCAGCTGGAGCTTGTCCGACGGCATCTCGATGACGCGCATGTCGGCGTCGTCGAGGTCGCCTTCCTCCGTCTTGCGCCAGTTCGCGAGCGCGAACCCATAGAACGGACCCGAGTGACCCGAGTACACGACGACGTCGCGCGTCTCGAGCGACTTGCGCGCGAGGTCCTCGAGCACCCTGCCGCCGGCGTCGGTGTCCGGATCGGTCGCGGTGCCCGGCTTGCCGAAGTAGAACCGGACCTCGACGTCGATCGTCCGCGTGTCGGCCTTCACGGTGCGCGTGAACGCGCCGGTGTCCTTCGTCATCGCGTCCCAGCTCGCGACGGGTGCCTTGAAGCCCTGCGCCTTCAGCCAGCTGAAGAACGCCTTGCTGTGCTTCAGGTGGTACTCCGAGTGGTAGTCCCAGCCGAAGTAGACGTCGATGTCGAGCTTGCCGTCGGCGGTCAGGCGCTCGAGGTCGAAGAAGCCATCGGTCGACGCCTTCTCGCGCGTGATCGCGAACGCGATCTTCTCCTTCTTGTCCGCCGGTACGTTCGCCGGGTTCCAGTCGCTCCACGGCGCGTTGCGGTACCACTCGTGGTTCGTCTCGAGCTGCTCGAGCTCGGTGTTCGAGGGCGTACCGATCTCGAGGTCGAACGTCGGCTTGCCCGCGACGGTGCGGATCGGCAGCTGCGACGTGAGCGTCTTGCCGGCCGCGGCGAGCTGGCGGAACTTGAAGTCGTAGGTGATCTTGTCGGCGCGCTCGGTGATGCCCTGGTCGGCGAACGCGCCGGCCTTCGCGATGCCCGAGAAGCCGCCGAACGACGCATTCGCGGCGTCGCCTTCCTTCGACACGAAGTACTGCGTCAGGAACCACGCGACGCTGATCTGCTTCAGCGCGACGAGCTTCTTCGCCGCAGCGAGGCGCTCGGCCGCGGGCCGGTCGGCCATCGAGGCGTCGAGCCTCACGGTCGACGTGCCCTCGACGATGTACTCGACCGCGGAGGTCGAGAAGTAGTCGTCCGCCTTGCTGTCGTCGACGAACTCGCTGTCCTCCGGATCGCCGTCCTCGAACGAGTCGGCGCAGCCGGGCAGGAGGACGCCGGCGGTCAGGACGGAGGCGGCAACCAGAGCAGTCGCGGTCGTGCGCATGCCGGACATCCGAGCAACGGACATGCCCTCGGCTAGCCCTGTCGCGACGGCAGGTTACGCGCGTGCGGCTACTGCGCTAGCCGGCTTGTCCGGCCGCGGGAGGCGGCGTCGTCCCCGTCGGCGGCGTGCCGGTGGGCGGCGATCCCGGCAGGGTCGGCGCGAACAGGTACTGCTTGTAGTACCGCAGCTCGTCGATCGACTCGCGGATGTCGTCGAGCGCGCGGTGGGTCTCTTTCTTCGTGGGCTGCTTCGCGATCACCTGCGGGAACCAGCGGCGCGCGAGCTCCTTGATCGTCGAGACGTCGACCATCCGGTAGTGCAGTCGCTTCTCGAGCGCCGGCATGTAGCGCCGGATGAAGCGGCGGTCCTGATGGATCGAGTTGCCGGCGAGGACCGGGCGGTCCTTCACCGAGACGTACTGGTTGATGAACGCGATCGTCTGCGCCTCGGCGTCGGCATCGCTGACCGTCGAAGCCTTGACGCGATCGACGAGGCCCGAGGCGCCGTGGTGGGACTTGTTCCAGTCGTCCATCGCCGCGAGGATCTCGTCGGGCTGGTGGATGACGAGCTCCGGGCCCGTCGCGACCTCGACGAGCTGACCGTCGGTGATGATCGTCGCAACCTCGATGATGCGCTCCCGCTCGGGATCGAGGCCCGTCATCTCCATGTCGAGCCAGACCAGGACATCGGCCATATCGCGCGCACCTTACAACAGGTCGATCGGATCAGGCAGCGACTACCGCTGACTTCGCTTCGGCCTCGTCGGCGGGCGGGAGGCCCCAGCCCGGCTGGTAGCCGTAGACGAGGCGCGCCGAGCGGGTCTCGATGCTGCTCGTGACGATGTCGAGCTGGTCGAGCGGGACGAGCGCCGGGTGAGGCTGACCGCACGCAGCGGCGAGGCCGCCGACCTCCTTGCGCAGCGTCACGAGGTAGTTCGCGAGGCGCGCGCTCTTGAGCGTCGGATCGAGGCCGCGCACGAGCCACTTGTTCTGCGTCGCGACGCCGGTCGGGCAGTGCCCCGTGTGGCACCGCTGCGCCTGGATGCAGCCGATCGCGAGCATCGCCTCGCGCGCGACGTTGATCATGTCGCAGCCGAGCGCGAGCGCCAGCAGCGACGCCTCGGGAAAGCCCAGCTTGCCCGAGCCGATGAAGACCGTCTGGTGCTGCACGCCCTGCTCGGCGAACACCCGGTAGACCTCGGTGAAGCCGAGCTTCCACGGCAACGCGACGTGATCGGTGAACACGAGCGGAGCCGCGCCGGTGCCGCCTTCGCCGCCGTCGATCGTGATGAAGTCGGGGCCGCGCTTCGTCTTCTCCATCTGCGCGGCGAGGTCGCGCCAGAACCCGAGGTCGCCGACCGCGGACTTGATGCCGACGGGCAGGCCGGTCGCGTCGGCGAGCTTCTCGATGAAGTCGAGCATGCTCGACACGTCGGTGAACGCGGAGTGGCTCGCCGGCGAGATGCAGTCGCGATCCATCGGGATGCCGCGGATGCGCGCGATCTCGGGCGTGATCTTCGCGGCCGGCAGCACGCCACCGAGGCCGGGCTTCGCGCCCTGCGACAGCTTGAGCTCGATCGCCTTGACCTTCGCTGAGGCAACCGCCTCGAGCGCGCGCTCCATCGAGAACGCGCCGGCGGCGTCGCGACAGCCGAAGTAGCCGGTACCGATCTGCCAGATGATCTCGCCGCCCTTGCGGTGGTAGTCGGAGATGCCGCCCTCGCCGGTGTTCTGGAGCGCACCGGCGATCGCGACGCCGCGGTTGATCGCCTCGACGGCGGCGGGCGACAGCGAGCCGTAGCTCATCGCCGAGGTGTTGATGACCGAGCTCGGACGGAACGCGTGCTTGCGGCGGCGATAACCGCCGAGGATGCGCAGCGCGGGCAGGGGATAGTCGGGGTCGTAGCCGGGCTCGCCGGCGTGCGGCTGGTGCAGCGGGAACGCGCTGTGGCGGACGAGGATGTAGCCCGGACGTTCCGGATCGTTGTCGGTGCCGAACGCGAAGTAGTTGTTCTCCTTCTTCGCCGACGCGTAGACCCAGCGGCGTTGATCGCGCGAGAACGGGCGCTCCTCGTCGTTGCCGGTGACGATGTACTGGCGCAGCTCGGGGCCGACCGCCTCGAGCCAGTAGCGAAAGTGACCGACGATCGGAAAGTTGCGAAGGATCGCGTGTCGCTTCTGCACGACGTCGTGGATCGCGACGACCACCAGCAGCGCACCCAACCCGATGCCGGACCAGGCCCACATCGACATGGCCTGATCCTATCAGTCCGTTCAGTCGCCGTCCCAGAACCGGATCGGGCCGGTGTCGATGTGGACGAACTGACTCGTCAGATAAAGGCCGACTCCGCCGAGCTTCTGGGCCTTCGCCCACGCGTGCAGCTGCTTCGTCGTGCAGGTCGGGAGCGCGAAGTCGATCGCGGTGCCGTGCGTGTGCTGGCTGTCGCGTGCGACCTGGTGACCCTTCTTGCGGAGCATGAGGTTGTAC
Organism: Pseudomonadota bacterium; assembly: GCA_023386455.1. Lineage (GTDB taxonomy): Bacteria > Myxococcota_A > Polyangia > Haliangiales > Haliangiaceae > JABFXX01. Next base: position 7,298 of record JAEWJO010000779.1, read on the forward strand.
TTCGGGTGCCGGAACCCGGAGACCACGCTGACGAAGTCGCTCTTGAACTGCTTCGCCGCGCCGACGACCGCACCGATCAGCTTCGGGTCCATCTTCGTCGACTCGTTCGTGAAGTGATCGCGCAGGAACAGATTGATCTCGCCGAGGCTCGGCGGGGCGAGCGGATCGACGGCGAGCCAGTCCTTCGTGTGCTGGTTGTAGAGGTTGACGAGCTTCGCCGGCTTCGTGCCCGCGGCGAGCACGGCGCCGTGGCTCGGCGTCTTCGCGGCGCGCTCGCGATCCTTCTTCGAGACGTAGGTGTCGTCGGCGTGCGCGACGCTCGAGGCGGCGAGCAGCGCGACGACCGCGACCCTCACGACGAGGACGTCCGCTTGAGCTGGACGAGGGTCTCGACGGGAAGGACCTCGTTGTTCGATCCCGAGCGGAATCCGGCGAGGTCGAGCGCGACGTACGCGAAGCCGAGCTGCTTGCCGAGCGCGACGATGCGCTCGCGCACGCCGGGGACGACGATGCGCTGGAGGTCCTGGGTGTCGATCTCGAGGCGCGCGATCAGCACCGAGCCGCCGGCGTCATGAAACCGGACGCGCAGCTGGCGGAACCCGAGCTCGCGCAGGCCGTCCTCGAACTCGTCGACCTGGCGCAGCCGCTGCGGCGTGATCGTCGTGCCGTACGGGAAGCGCGACGACAGACACGCGAGCTGCGGCTTGTCCCACGTCGGCAGGTCGAGCGCACGCGACAGATCGCGGATCTCCTGCTTCGACAGGCCGACGTCGACCATCGGCATCCGTGCACCCTGGCCGCGCGCGGCGGCGATGCCGGGACGGACGTCGCCGAGATCGTCGACGTTCGTGCCGAGCACGATCGGCGCATCGCCGAGGCGGGCGGCGATCGGTCCCGCGACGGACATCAGCTCCGTCTTGCACAGCGCGCAGCGGTGCACGGGGTTGTCGGCAAAGCCCGGGACCTCGAGCTCGTGCGAATCGACGACGTGGTGGCGATTGCCGAGGCCGAGCTGGCGGGCGAGCTCGACGGCGGCCTTCACCTCGGAGCGCGCGATCGTCGGCGACACCGCGGTCACCGCGTGGCACCGATCGCCGAGCGCGTCGACCGCGACCTTGAGCAGGAACGCGGAGTCGACGCCGCCCGAGAACGCGACCACGACCTGGCCGTAGCCGGCGAGCGTGGCGCTCAGCGCGTCGAGCTTGTCAGACATCGCCGCCGACCTTAGCACGCGCTCCACCGGGCGATCTCGACGAACGTGGCGTCGGCCTCCGACCACGCGAACTGCGCGGCCTCGGTGATCCCCTGGTCCGTGACGCCGACGACGAGATGCTGAACCGGATAATGGGGGCCGCCCGGCGACGCCGCGACCTCGCGGTCGCCCGTCGAGAAGTATGCGCGGACGTTCGTGTGCGAGTGATAGACGATGCGCGCCGG
>JAEWJO010000003.1 GCA_023386455.1 Pseudomonadota bacterium
GAGGTGTGGTCCTCGAACAGGCACGACGGCACGAGCACGAGGAGACCGAGCGAGAGCATCGAGTTCCGCATCGCGTGAGGTACAGCAACGTGTGTGCCTCGCGAGCCTCGCCGGGTTCGTCCGGGTCTTGCCAGCGAGTGCCGGGATGCGCCGTCGAGAACCTGACACCGGCATGTCCCTTGCTGCACTCTCGACCATGATGCGCGGCTCCATCGTCATCGCAGGCGCGACCGGCTTCGTCGGGCACGCGGTCGCGCGGGCACTCGCGCAGCGGGCCGAGCGCCCCGAGATCGTCGGACTGACACGCGGTCGGACGGACGCCGATGGCGCGTGGGACCGGCTCGTCACGTGCGACCTGTTCTCGTTGAAGGATGTCGAGACCGCCGTCGCGGGCGCGCGCTGCGTCGTCTACCTGGTGCACTCGATGTTGCCGTCGGCCCGGCTCGTACAGGGCTCGTTCGCGGATCTCGATCTGATCTGCGCCGACAATGTCGGTCGCGCTGCGGCGCGCGCCGGCGTCGAGCAGATCGTCTACCTCGGCGGGCTCATCCCCGAGGACCGCGAGCTGTCCGCGCATCTCGCGAGCCGGCGCGAGGTCGAGGCGGCGCTCGGCGCGCACGGCGTGCCGGTGACGACACTGCGTGCCGGCATGGTGATCGGTCCCGGCGGATCGTCGTTCGAGATCGTGAAGCGACTCGTCGAGCGGCTGCCCGCGATGCTGCTGCCGCGCTGGACCGAGCATCGTTGCCAGGCGATCGATCTGGCGACCGCGGCCTCGCTGATCGAGTTCGTCGTCGGCCGGCGCGCGGCGTACGGCCAGACCTACGACATCGGCGGTCCGGACGCGCCGCGCTACCGCGACATGATCGCGACGATGGGCGAATTGCTCGACAAGCGGCGGCCGGCGCTGGGCGTGCCGTTTCTGACGCCGCACCTGTCGCGGCTGTGGGTGTCCGTCGTCACCCGCGCCCCCGCCGCGCTCGTCGCGCCGCTGATCGAGAGCCTGCACCACGACATGGTGTGTCGCGATCGCCGCCTGCAGGACGAGGCCGGCCTTCCCGGGAAGACGTTTCGCGAGGCCGCGCGCATCGCGCTCGAGAGCGAGACCCGGACGGCCCGGCCGGCCGCGTACCGGCGCGCGCCGCGCCCGCAGCAGGTCGGCGTGCGATCCGTACAGCGCATTCCGCTGCCGCAGGGACGCGACGCCGAGTGGGCGGCGCACGAGTACATGCGCTGGCTCCCCGACGGTCTGTGGCCCGGCTTGCGCGTCGACGTCGATGCCGCGCGCACCTGTTCGTTCTTCACGCCACATGGCAAGCGACCGCTGCTCGTCCTGCGCTTCGCGACCGAGCGCAGCGCGTCGGACCGCCAGCTGTTCTACGTCGTCGGTGGCCTGCTCGCGCGACCGTCGCGGCGCGGCCGGCTCGAGTTTCGCGTCACGCCCGACGGTCAGCACCTGCTCACCGCGATTCACGAGTTCGTGCCGGCCTTGCCGTGGTGGCTCTACCGGATCAGCCAGGCGCTCGTTCACCGATTCGTGATGAGGCGCTTCGGCGCACACCTGGGCTCGGATCTTGCCTCGTTCTCTCTCAGCAGGAGGAGGACCGCGTGAAACCACACGAGACCTGGACAGTGCTGCCTCACGGCGACATCGAGAAGCTCGCCGAGAATCTGTACACCGTCGTAGGAAAGCTGCGCATGCCGCTCGGCGAGACGCCGAGGCGGATGACGATCGCCAAGCTGGTGGACGGTAGACTGGTCATCTTCAGCGCGATCGCGCTCGACGAGGCGCGCATGCAGAAGCTCGAGCAGATCGGCCGGCCTGCGTTCTTGATCGTGCCGAGCGGCATCCATCGCATCGATGCCAAGCCATGGAAGGATCGCTATCCCGATCTCGACGTCGTCGCGCCCGAGGGAGCGATCGCGCGGATCGGCGAGATCGTGCCCATCGACTCGTCGTCCTGCGATCTCGGCGACCCCCGCGTGCGGATCGACGAGATACCGGGCACCGCCGGCGGCGAGCTGGCGATGACGGTGCAGACCGATACGGGCAAGACGCTCGTCGTCAACGACCTCATCTTCAACTTGCCGAAGATGGGCGGCCTCGCCGAGCTCGGGCTGCGCGTCCTCGGGTTCGGTCCGGGTCACCCGACGATGCCGAGGCTCGTGAAGCGCAAGCTCGTCAAGGACGAACGCGCGGTGCAGCAGCAGCTCCACGACTGGGCGCTCGCGGGCTTCGAGCGGATCCTCGTCGCGCACGGCGCGCCGATCGAGAAGCCTCGCGAGACGCTGCTCGAGCTCGCGGCGGCGTGATCACGCGCCGGCGAGCCGGTCGAGGAACGGCACGACGCGGCGCTCGAGCGTCGCGCTCGTCGCCTCCTCGATGCAGTCCGCCGTCCACTTCGCGACCTCGTCCGCGCGCAGCGGGCGCTCGTTCGTGAGCATCGCGTTGCCCATCGCGGTCGTCGTCTGCTGTGCTTCCCAGCGCTCCTGCCCGTTCGCGTCTCGCCTGGCGACGCGGATCGAGATCGAGCACGTGACCGCGGTCTTCGAGACGTCGACCTTCGTGACGGATGGCGAGACGACGTAACTCGCGCCGGTGGCTCCCGTCGTATAGCCGTGCGCCTCGAGGCCCTTCTTCACGTTGCGCTCGATGCCGTGCGTCGCCCACTTGCCGACGCCCTTGCGGATCTCGAGCGCAGCTTTTGGCTGGGCGACAGCGCCCGCGGGCGCGCCGAGCACGATGGCCACTGCCGCGAGCCAGGAGATCCGCATGATGCCGATCCCAGGTGCGAGTCGCATGCCTGGCCGGTTGCGGGAGCCCGCTGCGAAAACTCACCAGTGTGCGGGGAAGCGCGCGCTGCGCCCGTATGTGCGCCCGGTGCGCGCCTTGCACTTATTTGCTGCATGAGGCGGCCGGATGTTGCGGTGATCGGTGCGGGCCTGGCGGGACTGGCGGCTGCGCGCACGCTGGTCGAGCACGGTGTGGAGGTCGAGATCTTCGAGGCGAGCGAGCGCATCGGGGGTCGCGCGCACACGATCGAGGCGGGCCACCACGAGCTGCCGGTCGAGCTCGGTCCCGAGTTCGTGCACGGCACACCGAAGGTCACGATCGACCTCGTGCGCGAGGCGGGCGCCGAGATCGAGCACCTCGAGGATCGCCATCACGTCTGGACGCACGGACATCTCGTGCACGAACGCCGCATGTGGACGAAGCTCGCCACGCTGCTCGACGATGCGCGCCGG
>JAEWJO010000011.1 GCA_023386455.1 Pseudomonadota bacterium
GACACACACCGACGGGTTCGCACCCGCGCCGGCGGCGACGTCGATCGTCCCGGCGATCGAGATCGTGCTCGTCGACAGGATCACGAGCGGCCTCGTCCCGGTCGCACGCAGCGTCGCCGTGATCGAGACCGAGGTCGCGACCACGACGCAGTACGCATCGGGGATCTCCGCGCTGTACGGCTTGCACAGCGGCGACGTCTGCGTGTCGATCGTCGTCGGCTCGGTGACGGAGTAGGCGGTCGTCGGCATGTCGACCGGACAGATGCTGAGGAAACCCTCGCCCCAGCAAGCGCGCGCGTCGATCGGCGCCACCATCGGCGCGTCGATCGGCACCGCATCGACCGGACCATCGATCGGGACGAACGCGTCGACCGCGGCGAGCTCGCACGTCTCGGTCGCCGGCGAACACACGAGGCCGGTCGGGCACTGGCCGGTCGGACACGGTGCTCCCGGCGTCGGGCTCGGCGAGTAACACGCCGCCACCAGCGCGGACGCGCCGAGGGATGCGCCGATGTGCCGCCACCGTGCCACCACACCTCCATTGTCGACGAGAACAACGGGGCGAGGCAGTGCAATTCTTGTAGCAGCGATTACGGGAGTCGACGGACGACTACTCCTCGCCGTCGCTCTTGTCCTTCGCGCGGCGCTCGATGTTCGCCGCCCGCGCGAGCTCCTTGTAGATCCGCGAGACGCGCTCGACCTGGCCCTTCGCCGGGAACCGCTCGTAGAAGCCCTCCTGGCGGAACGCCTTCGCGAGGTCGCTCCACGGCGAGAGCTTGCGCGCCCACCGCTTCACGCGATCCTCGGGGTCGGGATCGACCGCCGCGAGATCCGCGACGACGCGGAGCATTGCCTTGATCGTCACCGGACGGGTCACCATGAAGCCCGGGTGGGCCCACGCGTCGCCCCACGCCTTCTCCGCCGCGCGGAGGAAGTCGCGAACCATCTCGTAATACTTCTCCGCCTGGCGCTGCCAGCTCGAGCTCTTCTTGATCTGCTTCCAGTCCATCATCGTCCAGCGATGGATCTCGTTGAACAGCTCGGCCTGTAGGATCCACTTCTCCTGCTTCGACCGACCACCGAGGCGGTTGATCTTGTAGCGAAGCGGCGAGTCATTCTCGCGATACAGGTGATCGACGACGCGCGCGGCGAACTTCTTGTCGGGCGCCGCCCAGCTGACCTTCTCGTACAGATCGATCAGGTGGCTCTTGTTGATGCGCGTCGGCGTCGAATTGATGATCACGAACATCTCGGTCGCGAAGTCTTCGCTCTTGCCGTCGAAGATCACGCACGGAACGTGGATCGTCTTCGCGTCGTCGGGACGCTGATGCATGAAGAAGTGCAGCGCCGCGAGCCGGTGCTGGCCGTCGATGATGAGGTACTTGCCCTTCGGCTCGGCAAGGTTGCCGACGTTCGAGAACGGCTTCACCGCGTCGAACTTCAGCCGCTCCTCGCTGAACAGCAGCACCGTTCCTGGAATCGGCGGCTGGCTCACGGCCGTCTCGTAGAAGTTGCGGATCGCGGTGACCTTCGCGCGCCCCAGCTGTCGCTGGAACGCCTGATCGGTCGACTCGATCTTGGCGATGAACTGGGCGACGTCGTCGTCCTCCTCGACACCCTCACCTGCGAGGCTTGGCGCCCCTTCTGCGTAGAACCGGCTGATGAACCGCACCTTGTCGAGCAGGTCCTCCGCCGGATACGCGCAGAAGTAGAAGACGCTGTCCTTCTGACGAATCTGGGTCGCTAGCACGGGAGCAATCCTAGCCCAGGCCCCCGACACAATCCGGTAAACCGCCGAGAAGCTATACGGCGGTGCGGTTGTCACGGCGAAGCGCGTGTGCGAAGGCCGCCGCAAGGGTCGTCGCAGCCGCAGGGATGTCCTCGCTCGTACCCGCGCCGGCAGTCACCGCCGCAAAGCCCGGCGGGCGTCGCAGGCGGTCGTCGCGACCGGTCGTCGCAACCGGCCGTCGTAACCGGTCGTCGTAACCGGTCGTCGTAGCCGGTCGTCGCAACCGTAACGGTGGTCGGAGCTGCAACCGAAGCCGGAGCCGGGATCTCCTCGCTCACACCATTGCGATGCAAATACCCTCCGCCTCCGTGACGGCAGGCCCGCCCGCGCGCCGCTTTGCGCCTCGCCCGCGCCGGGCGCCACCAGGGAGGCGTTCGTAGAACCACCGCCGCAAGCACGGCGGTCGCCGCAGGCGGTCGTCGCAAGCGTTCGTCGCAACCGTTCGTCGTAACCGGTCGTCGCAACCGCAACGGCGGTCGGAGCTGCAACCGAAGCCGGAGCCGAGGCTGGATCTCCTCGCTCGCACCATTGCGATGCAAATACCCTCCGCCTCCGTGACGGCAGGCCCGCCCGCGCGCCGCTTTGCGCCTCGCCCGCGCCGGGCGCCACCAGGGAGGCGTTCGTAGAACCACCGCCGCAAAGCACGGCGGTCGGGAGACCGCGGACGCGTGGTGCAGAGCGCCCGTCACGTGCTCCGCGCAGCGGCGCGTTCGGGCGTAGGCCCGCCGCCACGGAGGCTCCGGGGGGCCGTCAAGGGGGGATCCACGTCACGAGCCCCGAGGAGAGCATGCACATGTTCATCAGCTACGAAGTTTCGCTCGAGCTCATTCAATCGCTCCGTCCACTCGTTCCGGCGATCGAACGCCATGATCGTGACCTCGCCGATCAGCTCAAGCGAGCGGCGTCGAGCGTCGTGCTGAACCTCGCAGAGGGCCAGCGACTCACGAAGGGGAACAAACCCAAGCACTATGCGATCGCGCACGGCAGCGCGAACGAGGTGCGCGCCGCGATCCAGACCGCGCTCGCCTGGGGATGGCTCGAGGATGCGGGAGCACAGCTCGCGATCTGCGACCGCCTGCTCGCCCTCCTGTGGAGGCTCACGCATCCTCGGCGAGCCTGATCGCAGGTCACTCCTGCTAGAGCATCGTGTGGCGCTCGGGATGGCGGCGTGAGCGTTGGCGCCGGTGCGGTGTCGAGTATCGCGTGGCCGCGCGAGCGCGATCGAAGAGTCAGCCCTGCTCGAGCATCGCGAACACGGCGTGCGGGAGCGCCTCGGGACGGCCACGCGAGCCACGCGTCGCGTTGTGCGTCGCGAGCAGGAGGCGGCGCGTGCGCGTGACGAAGTCGTCGAGCGGCACGAACGTCGCGCGCGCGGCGGGAGTCTCCGAGGCCCCACTGCAGTGCTCGCTCGTCTCGAGCGCGTGCCCCGTGCGGCACACGGTCGGACGTACCGGGTAGACGGTGCAGTCGCCGTTCTGGTTGAACGCGCAGAGGACGCCCTTGCGCCACGCATCGACGTGATGGGCGACGTAGTTGGCGGAGTCGGTCGCGTAGAGCTCGGACAGGCGCGTGACGGCGTCGCCGATTCGCTCCTTCCATGCGGGGTACGCGGCGAGGAAGGCCGCGCGGGCATCGGCGTTCTCGGGCCGGGCGAGCCAGCGCGCGACGCGGGCGGCCTCGGGCCTGAAGATCATGATCGGCTCCTCGCAGCAGCCGGTGCAGCCGCGGGCGCAGGCGAGCGAGGTGTTGCTCCTGGCGATCGCGTCGGTGCGTGCTTCGACGCCGTGGTCGACCTGCTCGTGGACGAATGCCGCGACCTCGGCCGCCTCGTCGAGCTTCAGCTTGCGCGGAAACTTCCTGTGCGTCGCGTAGCCGTCGAGATCGGCGGCGAGCTGTTCGATGAGCTTTTCGACGCCCACGCCCGACGGTAACGCCGATTGGAAGCTCGTGTCGCGACGGTCGGCGCGGATCGGTCCGCCGAGGAGGTCGATCACCTCGTAGCGCACGAGATCTAGAAGCTGGTGTCGCTCAGGTCGGCGCGGATCGTTCCGCCGCCGAGGTCGACCATCTCGTAGCGCACGAGTCCGGTGCCGCGGCAGTAGATCCAGTACGTCGTATACGAGACGTTCTGGGTGACCTTCCAGCAGTCGGAGTGGCCGGCGACGGTGCCGGCATCCGAGTACGCCATCGTGAACGTCGCGCTGCCGTTGGTCGTCGTCCACGTGTGGCCGGCGGAGACGGGCTCGTCGAGCGAGCGCATCCAGCCGGTCGGGCCCCAGTCGTAGTACTCCTCGACCTTGTCGCCGGCGACGCTCGTGTGGCCGGTGAGACCGCAGAAGCCGGTGACCTCGTACGTGCTGCGGCCGTCGGTGGTGCCCGCGGAGACGACGCGCATGACGCGCGTGCCGGCGGGACACGACGCGTAGGTCGACGTGACGTCGTAGGTCCACGTGCGGCCGACGTCGAGTGGATAGAGCCGATCGTCGGCGCCCGAGCCCGAGCCGCTGCCGCTGCCGCTGCCACTACCACTGCCGCCGCCATCCGGGCCGAGGTCGATGTCGTCGGACGGCCCGCATGCGGCCACGAGAGCGAGCGGGAGGAGGAGGCGAGCGAGCGTCATGCCGGGAGGAGCCGCGAGGGAGAGGTCGGTCGCACGAAATCGACGGCGCGGCGCTAGTATCGGCGCGTGACCGATCGGATTCCCGGCGAGTTTCGGTACTGGGACCACCTCGAGGCGAGGCACGTGCGCACGATCCGCGAGATGTGCCGGCGCGTGCTCGGGTTCGATCCGGCGCCGCCCGACGATGTGGTGCGCGCGATCGCGGCGATGTACTACGACGCGGATCCGGCGTGCGAGGCGTTCGTCGACGACGTGTACCTGACGGCCGGGCAGAAGGCGGGACGCGCGATGCTCGAGCGTGCGCTCGAGGATGGGGTGGATGGAGTGCCGGACGCGCCGGCATCGCTGCGCGGGCTGTTCGCGGATCTCGAGCAGGATCCGCCGTGGCTCGACTGGGACACGGTCGAGCGCGGCGCGCGCGCGTTTCGGAGATACGGCGCGGCGATGTTTCGGTTCGCGGGCGCGATCACGCTCGAGGGGTACTCCGAGAGCTCGGTCGCGAAGCCGCTGGCGTTCACCGGTGCGTACGCGGGCACGACGACGCGGCGGCGGTTCCTCGAGACGGTCGCGTTCTGGATCGCGGTGTCGGAGCCGGGTGGGCTGCGGCCGGGTGCGCCGGGTCGGGCGTCGGCGCTGCGCGTGCGCGTGATGCACGTGTTCGTGCGCCGCAAGCTGCTGTCTCATCCGCAGTGGGACCTCGGCGCGTGGGGCGTACCGATCAGCCAGGGCGACGCGCTGCTGACGCTGATGGGCGGCAGCTTCGCGCCCGGGCTGGCGATGCACGTGCTCGGCTACCTGCCGTCGCGGGCCGACATTCTGGCGATGATGCACTTCTGGCGGTACGTCGGTCACATGATG
>JAEWJO010000031.1 GCA_023386455.1 Pseudomonadota bacterium
AGCTCGGTCCGGCCGATGGCCAGGCGCGAGCGGAGCGGCGGTGGTCCGTGTCGGGTGCGACCGGCGAACAAGGAGCGAGCCGATGCTGAGGGATGTGCGAGTGACGACCGAGCTCGGTCCGGCCGACGGTCAGGCGCGAGCGGAGCGGCGGTGGTCCGTGTCGAGCGCGAACGGCGAACGAGGAGCGAGCCGATGCTGAGGGATGTGCGAGTGACGAGCGAGCTCGGTCCGGCCGACGGCCAGGCGCGAGCGGAGCGGCGGTGGAACGTGTCGTGCGCGAGCAACGAGCAAGGAGCGATCCGATGTTGAGGGATGTACGAGTGACGAGCGAGCTCGGTCCGGCCGATGGCCAGGCGCGAGCGGAGCGGCGGTGGAACGTGTCGAGTGCGAGCAACGAGGAAGGAGCGATCCGATGCTGAGGCATCTACGTGCGACGAACTTCGCGATCCTGTCCGACGTCGAGATCGAGCTCGGCGACGGCATGAACGTGCTCACGGGCGAGACCGGCGCCGGCAAGTCGCTGATCGTCGAGGCGGTGAACCTGTTGCGTGGTGGGCGCGCGTCGGCCGACATCCCGCGCACCGGCGCCGACGAGGCGGTCGTCGAGGCGAGCGTCGAGATTCCGGACGATCTGCGCGCGCGGGTCGCCGGGGTGCTCGAGGGCGCGGGCCTGCCGGCGGGCGAGGATGGCGAGGTGTTCATTCGCCGCGTCATCCAGCGCGGCGGGCGCAGCCGGTGCTACGTCAACGGCGCGCTGACGACGGCCGCGCGGCTCGCGGAGCTGGGCGCACTCTTGATCGACCTGTCGGGGCAGCACCAGCACCAGGGGCTCGTCGATCCGGCGCGTCACCTCGAGATCCTCGACCTGTTCTCCGGCGAGGCGTCGCTCGTCGCCGCGATGGAGGTCGCGTGGACCGAGCTGCGGCGCTGCGACGACGCGGTGCAGGCGCTCGGCGGTGACGAGCGCGAGCGCGAGGCACGCCTCGACTACGTCCGGTTCCAGCTCGACGAGCTCGATACCGCGGGCCTGCGCAGCGGCGAGGACGCCGAGATCGAGATCGAGCGCGCGCGGCTCGCGTCGGTCGACGCGCTGCAGAGCGCGGCGCGCACGGCGGAGGAGCTGCTCTACGGTGGCGACGACAGCGGCCGCGATCGCGTCGCGGCGGCGAGCCGGGAGATCGAGCGCGCGGTGCGGACCGATCCGACGCTCGAGCCGGTCGCGAAGCAGCTCACCGAGATCGAGACGCTGATCGACGACGCGGCGGACCAGCTGCGCGGCTACGCCGACAAGCTCGAGGGCGATCCCGAGCGGCTCGGCTGGCTCGACGAGCGACTCGCGCTGATCCGGCGGCTGACGCGCAAGCACGGCGGCACGCTCGACGAGGTCGTCGCGAAGGTCGGCGAGCTGCGCACCGAGCTCGCGTCGCTGACGGGCCGTGACGAGAAGCTCGCGGAGGCGCAGGCGGCACGCGTCGTGGCAGAGGGGGCGGCGATCGCCGCGGCGGCGGCGCTCACGAAGAGCCGCAGCAAGGCCGCGCGCAAGCTCGAGAAGGATGTCGCCGCGGCACTCACCGAGCTCGGGATGGGCGCGGCGAAGCTGACGATCGTCGTCGAGGCGCGGCCGCTCGGGCCCACCGGCGCCGACCGGATCGAGCTGATGCTCGCGTCGAACAAGGGAGAGGACACGAGGCCACTCGCGAAGGTCGCGTCCGGCGGCGAGCTGTCGCGCATCATGCTCGCGCTCAAGCTCGCGCTGCGCAGCGCCGACGAGGTCGCGACGTACGTGTTCGACGAGGTCGACACCGGCATCGGCGGTGCGACGGCGCAGGTCGTCGGAGCACAGATCCGTGCGGTCGCATCGTCGGAGAATGGTCGCCAGGTGCTGTGCGTGACGCACCTGCCGCAGATCGCGGCGTTCGCCGATCACCACTTCCACGTCGAGAAGACCGAGCTCGCCGGGCGGACCGAGACGCACGTGAAGAAGCTGACGGGGACGGCGCGCAAGGACGAGCTCGCACGCATGCTCGGCGGCTCCGCGACCAGCAAGGCGAGGGCGCACGCGGCCGAGCTGCTCGCCGAGGCGGCGCGGACGGAGAGCAAGGACGCGCGCGACGCGAAGAAGCCGCGCGCTCGGGCATGAAGACCGACGGAGAAACACCCATGGATGAGATCCAGAAAGCGACGCTGGTCCCATGAAGGCCATCCGCGTCCGTGTCGAGAACGGCCGGATCACCGGTGTTGCGCCGCCCGGGCTTCCGGACGGCGAGATCGAGCTCTGCATTGCAGAGCCGGACGACATGGACGAGATGACGGACGCCGAGCTGGCGCAGCTCGACGAATCTCTTCAACGGACCCTCGAGGTCGTCATGCCCCGGACGCGACACGTGCTGACCACCTGCACGATGCGGAGCAATCGATCGTGTACGTCATCAGCATATGGGGCGCGCCGCGGCGCGGACGACCGATGCTGAAAGATCCGCGCGGCGAGCCGTAGCTCGATCAGGCGCGCGCAGTCTCGGCGATCGCGGCGAGGATCTGCTCGACGTCGAACGGCTTCTGGATCACACGGTTGCCGGTCTGCGAGACCAGCTCGGCCACGTCGGTGACGAACGTGCCGCCGGTGATGAACACGATGCGCCGCTCGAGGCCGGGCGCGACGGTGGCGAGCTGCTTGTGGACGTCGACCCCGGAGAGGCCGGGCATCATCACGTCGCACACGATGACGTCGAACTGACCGTCGCGCGCGGCGGCGATCGCGGCCTCGCCACCATCGACGACGGTGATGTGATGGAACTGGCCGAGCACGGTGCCGAGCAGCTCGCGGACGCGAGCCTCGTCGTCGACGACGAGGACGCGGCGCGGCTCGCCGATCGCGCCCGACAGATCGGGCTCGGTGACGCGCGCCGGCGGCTCGTGGGCGCGGAGGATGACGGTCGCGGTCGTGCCGACACCCTCGGTGCTCGTGAGCTCGAGCTCGCCGCCGATCGACTCGATGATGCTCTTGGAGACGGCGAGGCCGAGACCCATGCCTTCGCCGACGGCCTTCGTGGTGAAGAATGGATCGAAGACGCGCTCGCGCACGGCCGCGGAGATGCCGCTGCCGGTGTCGCTGATCGTGATGCTGACCGAGTCGGTGCCGCACGTGGCCAGCTCGACGGTGATCGCGTCGTCCTCGCGGCCGCACAGCGACTGGATCGAGTTGAGGAGCAGATTGACGAGGACCTGCTCGAGGCGCGAGCCGTTCGCGATCACCCACGGGACATCGCCGACACGGCGGACGAGGCGGGCCCGGTGGCGGAGATCGTTGTCGACCATCTTGAGCGCACGCTCGAGAACCGGGACCGGATCGACGGGGCGGGGCGCAGCCTCGTCGGCGCGGGCGAACATGCGCAGGCTGCGCGTGATCGCGGCGACGCGCTCGACCCCGTGTTGCGCATCGCGGATGAAGTCGGGCACGCCGTCCGGGATGACGGGCAGCTTCTCGAGCGCGGACTCGATGAGCTGCAGGCTCAGCTGGATGTACGTCAGCGGGTTGTTGATCTCGTGTGCCACCCCGGCGGCGAGCGTGCCGACGGCGGCGAGGCGATCGGTGCGCACGAGCTGCTGCTGCATCGCCTTGCGCTCGGTGACGTCCCGGGCGAACGCGAGCACCGCGGGGCGACCCTGCCACTCCCACTTCATCGACTTGATCTCGACGGTGCGATCGGGGGCACCGATCACGCCGTACTCGTTGGCGGGCATCGGCTCGCCGGTGCGCATCATCCGCGTGATGCGCTCGACCGTTGCCTGCGCGTCGGCGGGCGGGAGATAGCTCGTGATCGGCGTGCCGAGTGCCGCCTCGATCGACGGCGCGCCGAGCAGCTGCGCGGCGGTCGCGTTGATGAACACGATCAGGCCGGCCTCGAGGATCACCACCCCATCAGGCGCCTGTTCCACCAGCTCCTGGAACCGATCCGGCAACGCCCTAGCATACGCTGCGACGCCGCCGAACGATCCTTCCAGCGAGGACGACGAGCACGAGCAGGCACGATGTCATCGCCCGGTCGTCGCCGCCCCCGATCGAGCAGCCACCCTCAGCATTTCCACCCCCTCTGAACTCGCCGCTGTAGTGGGTGAAGGGCGTCTGGATGCGGTAGGCGAGGCCGATCTGCTCGATCTCGTTACGGAGTGCGCTCGTGTCGCCGCCTTCGGCGATCGCGGCCATCAGCGTGTTCACCTTCTCGGCGGCCCACACGTACTTGATGATCTCGCCTGACTCCTCGAGCGCCGGCGCGTCGATGACGAACGTCCGCGAGAATCGCGTCTGGCCTTCGAACCCCGTGATGTCGATCGCGCCCGCGCCAGGTGTGGTGTAGCGACCTACGATCAGCACCTGGCCGCCCGAGAACAGGTCCTGCGGCGCCTCGGGGAGACGGTCCGCGACCCCGATGTTGTCGATCGACAGATCGAGATCGGTCAGCCGGACGTCGCGGATGTCCTCGAACAGCTCGCGCGCGCGAAACACGAGGTCGCGGGTCGCCTGGGCATTGTTGAGGTCGACGTGCTTGCCGCGGCTGCCGCGCGCGAGCGCCTCCATCAGCGCGAAGTCCGCGTCCGTGCCGACCGAGAACGTGAAGATGCGCGTGTCATTGCCCGCCCTGCGCCAGGCGTTCGCGAGGATCTTGCGGTCGTCGGTCTCGCCCGAGGTCGCGACCCCGTCGGACAGCATGATCGTCGCGTCGAACCGGTCGGCCGACGGCGGCGCGCGCAGGGCGGTCTGGAGGCCGGCATCGAGGTCGGTCGAGCCCTTGGCCTCGATCTTCTTGATCCACTCGCGCGCCGCGCCGATGTTGCCCGGCGTCGCGATCACCGGCCTCGACGAGAACGACGAGATGTCGTCGTCGAACATGTGGATCGTGAACGAGTCGTTCGGATGCAGGTAGTCGAGCATCGCGCGCGCCGCATCGCGCGCCTGCGCGATCTTGTCGCCGCTCATCGAGCCCGAGTGATCGATCACGAGGCTGAGCGCGCGCGGCATCGTCGGTGGCGCCTGGTCGGCGTCGACGAGCAGCATGAAGTAGCCCGCATCGCCGCCCATCGGGTCGGCCGTCGGCGTGCGATGGGTGACGAGCTGGACGCCGATGCCGCTGCTCGCCTCGGCGTAGCGCAGCGCGACCTGCGTGCCGCCGAGCACGTCACCGGTGTGAATGCGCCCGCCGCGCACCGACGGCTCGAGCGTGCCGGCCGACGTCTCGAGCGCCGTCAGATCGCGCGCGGTCGCGAGCGAGACGTCGATCGACGTCACCGCGCCGGCGTCGGTCGCCGCGCGGGCCGGACACCGACTCGCATCGACGACGAACGCGACCTCGCCGCCGACGCGCCGGAGCACGCGCACGAAGCGCACGCGCGCGGTGAGCGGCCCGGGGG
>JAEWJO010000328.1 GCA_023386455.1 Pseudomonadota bacterium
CCGGCGGCTCGCCTCGTCCTTGCGGCGAGCGAGCGCCTCGAGCTGCGTGTCGCTCGTCGCGACCTCGGTGCGCCGGGCGCCAAGGCCCGCGCGCGCACCGTCGAGGTCGCGCTGGAGGTCGGCGACCTTCTGCCGCGAGTCGGCCGTCGCCTGATCGCGCGCCGCGACGTCCGCGGTCTCGCGCTCGACCTCGGCCGCGAGGCCCTCGAGCTCCTCCCTGCGCGCCGCGAGCTCGGCCGCACCGCGCTCGCGCTGCTCCGTGATCTCGTCGATCTCGGTCCGCGCGGCCTGCATGCGAGTGTCGAGGTCGTCGGCCTCTCGCCGCTCGAACCCGATCTTGCTCTCGCCGAGGCGGAGCCGGTTATCGAGCTCGTAGACGTGCTCCTGCACGTTGACGAGCCGGCGCTCCTCGACCGACAGCTCGCCGCGCTCGGCGACGACATGCGCGTCCTTCGCCGACCACGACGTCCGCGTCGTCTCGAGCGTCGTCTTCGTCTCGGTCAGCCGGTTCGCGACGAGCTTGTCCTCGGCGTTGAGCTCGAGCCACTTGTGCGCGGCCTTCCACAGCTCGAGGTCCTTCTGCTCGGTCTTGTACTTGCGATAGCGCTCGGCCTTCTGCGCCTGGCGGCGCAGCGTGCCCATCCGCTTGTCGAGCTCGCTGACGATGTCCGAGACGCGCATCAGGTTCTGGCGCGTCTGATCGAGCTTCTTCTCGGCGGCCTTCTTCTTGACCTTGAACTTCGTGATGCCCGCGGCTTCCTCGATGATCGTGCGGCGGTCCTGCGGCCGGCTCGACACGATCTGGCCGATGCGGCCCTGCTCGATGATCGCGTAGGCCTTCGTGCCGACGCCGGTACCGAGGAAGAGGTCCGTGATGTCGCGCAGACGGCACGGCGTCTTGTTGATGAAGTACTGGCTCGTACCATCGCGGTACAGCCGGCGCGTGATCGTGACCTCGGTGTAGCGCGCGAAGTCGAACGCCGGCTTCTCGTCGTTCAGGATCTTCGCGACCTCGTCCTGCGGCGTCGGGATCGGCTTGCCCTCGGCGTCGACCCACACGGCCTGCTCGTGGACGATCGAGACCGGCTTGTCTTGCTCGGCCGCATCCGCGGCTTGCACGGGCGCCTCGCCCTCGCCGGCGGGCGCCGCCGGCTCGCCCTCGTTCGCGATGCTCTCGAGCGCGCGATCGGCCTCGGCCTCATCCGAGTTGCGCGCGAGCTCGAGCGTCTCGTGCGAGAAGCCGACGTCGTCGAACGTCAGCGACACCTCCGCCATCGGCGCCGGGCCGCGCGACTCGCTGCCCGCGAAGATGACGTCTTCCATCGCCTTGCCGCGGAGGTGCTTGGCGCTCTGCTCGCCCATGCACCAGCGGATGGCGTCAACGATGTTGGACTTACCGCAACCGTTGGGGCCGACCACGCCCGTGATCGACTCCCCGATCTGGACGACGGCCCTGTCGCAAAACGACTTGAAGCCGATGATCTCGACTCGCTTGATGCGCATGAAACTCCATGACGCGGAAGGTTGTCCCTCCGTGGCCGGGGCAAGTTGCCAGGGCCCTATGACATCGAGCACGTGCTATCACGCCTGTGTGCGCTGGGTGCTCCTGATCGTGCTCGCTGCGGCGGTCGCTGAAGCCGGCCCAGTCGTCGAAATCCAGGCGCATACGCAGCTCTCGATCACCGCGGTCAACCAGCGCGAAGGCGGCCTGGTCGAGGTCCGCGGCCGGCTCACCGACAAGCTGACCGGCGATGGCATCCCGGGCGAGCGCGTCTACATCACGCTCGGCGGCCAGCGCGCCTCCCACTTCACCGCCCAGGACGGCTCGTTCGCGATGCAGCTCCCCGCGCCGCCGGGTCCGGTCGAGGTCTCGCTCGACTACAAAGGAGGCGCGCGGCTCGAGAAGGCCGACCCGGTGACGGTCAAGACCGACCCGGCGAAGACACCGGTGCGCCTCGACATCGTCAAGACGACCGAGGATCCGAGCGGTGCGATGGTCCGCGCCGACGCGATAGGTGACGGCGAGGGCACGCTCGCGGTGCCGGTCCACCTCTCGGTCGCGCCGGTCGGAACCGAGGTGTTCAAGGTCCTGCGCACGGTGACGACCGGCACGGAGGTCCCGCTGTCGCGAACCGACGCGGGCGGTCCCGGGACCCACCGTCTGCGCGCGACGTTCGACGGCGATGACTCGCACCAGAGCGCGACCCAGACCGTCACGATCGAGCTGACGAGCGGCACGACGACGACGATGGCGCTGTCGTCGACGAACCTCGCCTACGAGGACGACCTCGTTGTCACCGGCCGCGTGATCGATGATGACAAGAAGCCGGTCGCGCACGCCGCGGTCACGCTCAAGTCCGGCGATCGCCGGCTCGCGCAGGGCGCGACCAACGACGAGGGTCGCTACTCGTTCGAGGTCGAGGCCGAGGTCATCGGCCAGGGCGCCGCGATCGGCATCCAGGTCGACTCCGATCCAGGGGCCTCTTACATCCGGCCGAGCCATGCCGATCCGGTCGTCATCCAGATCGCCGCGCCGCAGCCGGTCCCGGTGTCGTGGACCGTCGCCGCGTTCGTCGCGACCGTGCTCGCCGCCGGCGGGTTCTTCGCCGCGCGCAACAAGCCGTGGAAGCGGTTCCGCCGCCCGGCGCCGCCGGCCGAGGTCCCGAGCGAGGAAGGCGAGATCGAGCAGGTGAAGGGCGGCCTCGTCGTCGCCAAGCCCGGCGTCGTCGCGACGCTGCGGCGGCCCAACGACGACGGCTTCGCCGGCGTCGTCCGCGACACCGTACGCGGCCGGCCGATCGAGGAGGCCGTCGTCTCGCTCGTGCTCGACGGCTCCGAGTCGAGCGAGCGCGAGACGCGCACGGGCGCCGACGGCAGCTTCTCGATCGAGAACCTGGCGGCCGGCGAGTGGCGTGCAGAGGTCGCGGCTCCCGGCCACGTCACCGAGCGGTTCACCGTCACCGTCCCGCACCGCGGCGAGCTGCGCGGTGTCCGCGTCGATCTGGTCCCGGTCCGCGAACGCGTGTTCCAGCTCTACCGCCGCGCCGCCGAGCCGGTGCTGCCGGAGGCCCGGCTGTGGGGCATCTGGTCGCCCCGCCAGATCGTCGATCACGTCCGCTCCCGGCGGCCGAGCCCGGCCCTCGCCGATCTCACCGACTTCGTCGAGGAGGTCTACTTCTCGCCGCGCGTCGCCGCCGAGGCGATGCTCGCGGAGGCGGGAGCGAGGGTCGATCGCGCGATCGGCGAGCGCGCTCGTCCGCCCGCACGCTGACCCACGCCGACCTTCGTTGAGCTATAACGCACCTCGATGCAGACCGAGGTGTTGCAGCTCGTGATCGCGATCATCGTGATCGTTCTCGTGCTGCTCCTGTTACGACGCGCCGGCACCAAGAGCCGCGCCAAGTCCACCGCCGGCGTGCGCGAGCGCCTCGGCGTCGAAGAAGCCGTCGCGCCCAAGCGCAAGCGCCCCATCCGCGAGAAGAAGCCCGCCGCCGAGGCTCGCGAGGAACGCGAGGAGCGCGAGGAGGAGGAAGAGGTCGAGGAGGAGGAGGAGGTCGCCGCCGATGCCGCGACCGCCGCGGCCTACAAGGCCGGCCTCGCCAAGACCCGCGGCGGCTTTGTCGCGCGCCTCGGCAAGCTGTTCGGCAAGAAGAAGATCGACGCGACGACCGTCGACGAGCTCGAGGAGGTGCTGTTCACCGCCGACATCGGGCCGCGCGCCGCCGATCGCATCTTCCAGTCGGTGAAGAAGGGCCTGACGAAGGACGAGCTCGAGGACTCCGACAAGATCTGGAAGCAGATCCGGAAGACCTCGCGCGAGATCCTGGCCGTCGACGCCCCGCCCGTCGACATGTCGAAGCAGCCGTTCGTGCTGCTGGTGCTCGGCGTCAACGGCGTCGGCAAGACGACGACGATCGGCAAGCTCGCGACGAAGTGGAAGGACGAGGGCAAGAAGGTCCTGCTCGCCGCAGGCGACACGTTCCGCGCCGCCGCGACGGAGCAGCTCGAGGAGTGGGCCAAGCGCGCGAACGTCGACATCGTGAAGGGCAAGCCGCAGGGCGACCCGTCGTCGGTGATCTTCGACGCGATCAAGAAGGGCAAGGACGAGGGTTACGACGTCGTCCTCTGCGACACCGCCGGCCGCCTCCACTCGAATGCCGGCCTCATGGACGAGCTCAAGAAGCTCCGCCGGGTCTCGGACAAGGCGCTCCCCGGCGCCCCGCACGAGACCTGGATGGTCCTCGACTCGACGACCGGCCAGAACGCGATCTCCCAGGCCAAGACCTTCAAGTCGGACATGGAGATCACGGGAATCGTGCTCACCAAGCTCGATGGCTCGGCCAAGGGCGGCGTCGTCCTCGGCATCTGCGACGAGCTGTAGGTGCCCGTGCGCTTCATTGGCGTGGGTGAGAAAAAAGAGGATCTGCGGCCATTCGACGCAAATGCCTTCGTCGAGGCCCTGTTTTCCGACGCTGCGCGCGACGAAGCGGCCTGACAGGCGCTCTCCGCACCGCGGCGCAAATGTTTCAGCCGCTGGGGCTTGCGCAATCCGGCCGGATCTCTCGTGTCTGTCTAGGGCCCAATCCTAGGCAAGTTGCTTGAGCTACAAAAAAGGGCCGTGTTATGAAGCGCATACGAATGCGGACCACCAGCCATCGCGCTAGGTCCCTCTTGATCGTCGCACTCGGGGTGGCTCTGACGAGCACGTCGTTTGCGCAGGGCAAGAAGGACAACAAAGCCCCTGCTCCTGCTCCGACTGCCGGCAGCGACAAAGCTGCTGGTGACGAGGGCATCGAGATCGACGAACCGAAGCCCGACGACAGCGGCACGATCGACATGGAAGAAGAGGAGAAGCCGCAAGCTTCCCTCGAGGCCGATCTCAACGCCACCGATCAAACGGCGGTGGTGAAGGCCGGCCCCGTGAAGAAGACGCCGCTGTCCTGGAAGGACATCCTCGTCGTCGTTCGCAAGCCGTTCCTCAAGGTCCGCCGCACGGAGCTCAATCCGTTCACGTCGGTCTCGATGAACGACAACATGATCCGCCACTACACGATCGGTGGCGAGTTCGCGTACTACCTGACCGACGTCCTCGCGATCGGCGTCGAAGGTAACTACTACGTCCACAACTTCAACGAGCCGTTCGACCTCGTCGCACGCCAGGCGCGTCGCCTGCCGACGGTCAACCAGTACAACTGGAGCGCCGCGCTGAACTTCCACTACGTGCCCGTGTACGGCAAGTTCGCCGTCCTCGATCACCGCCTCGTCGCGTGGGAGGTGTTCTTCACCGCCGGCATCGGCGCCGGTCAGAGCGAGGTGATTCCGCGGGACACCAAGTTCCCCGGGTTCACCAACATCCTGATCCAGCCGAACCTCGGCGCGAGCATGCGCTTCTTCCTCGCGAAGTGGCTCACGGTCAACGTCGGCATTCGCGACTACATGTTCATCGACAAGTTCGAGCCGACCGATCGGTCGCCGACGATGAACACGAGCGCGAGCCAAGCGAAGGACAACGCGGACAGCGCCTTCATCAACAACGTGATGTTCCAGGTCGGTCTCAGCTTCTGGCTGCCGACGACGTTCGAGTACACGACCTTCCGCTGATCCACGGAGCCTAGACATGAGCAACAAGCCCATCCTCTTGGCCGCGCTGATCAGCGTGGCAGTCCCGTCCGCCAACGCATTCGCCGACGATGGCGCCGCTTCGACGGCGCAGAGCAGCGCCGGTGGCTCGGGCGGTCGTCGCCAGAACTCCCTGAGCAGTGACGTGGCCGTCCGCCACCGCCGCCTGCTCGTCAAGAACCGCTTCGAAGCGACGCCGCTGTTCGAGTCGACGATCAACGCCGAGTTCCAGCACATCGTCGGCGGTGGTCTCAAGCTCGAGTACCACCTCGGCGACATGCTCTCGATCGGCGCCATCGGCGTCGGCTCGACGCAGTTCAACACGAAGCTCGTCGACCGCATCGTCCCGACTCTCGAGGACGGCTCGGACCCGATGACGCGCGAGCCGTCGAGGGACGAGTTCACGCTGCGCCTCAACACGATGCCGATCCACGGCGCGGGCTACATCAGCATCACGCCGTGGTACGGCAAGCTCGCCGCGTTCAGCCAGGCGTACGTCGCGTTCGACTTCTACTTCCAGGCCGGCGTGTCGTTCGCGCAGCTGAAGAGCGATTGCCCGCCGAGCGTCTGCAACGACCCGTCGCCCGGCAAGCCGCGCCCGGGCGGTCCCATGGGCGAGATGCTCCCCGCCGACAACAACCCGAACAACGACCCGCCGCTCAACGACGGTAGCCGTGTCGGTCTGTACCTCGGCGGTGGCATCCACGTCTTCCTGAATGACTTCCTCGCGCTCGACCTCTCGGTCCGCGACTACGCGTTCAGCGACAACCCGTCGGGCGCCGACTACAACGCGGACCTCTTTGTCGGCAAGAACGACCAGACCGGCGACGACGACAACCGCTTCCTGCACCACCTGTTCTTCGGTGCGGGCATCTCGATCATGTTCCCGACCACGGTGAAGCGGACGCCCTGACTCGGACGGCGAAGGCCAACGATCTTCACGCCCTGCC
>JAEWJO010000178.1 GCA_023386455.1 Pseudomonadota bacterium
GACGAGCGTCTCGGTCACCCACGGCGGGCTGACGACGTTCACGCGGATGCCGCGCTCGGCCTCGAGTGCCGCGGCGCGGACGAAGCCCTCGAGTCCGGCGTTGATCATCGAGACCGCCGCGCTGCCCTTCATCGGCTCGCTCGAGGCGATGCAGGCCGATGGCTGGCGGGTGACGCTCGACAAGTGGACGCTCGGCGAGCCGCCCCGGCCCGTCGGCGTGTTCGCGCTGTCGCGCGGCTAGCCGATGCGGCGGCCGTCGCGAAAGACGCCACCGGTGTCGGTCGCGGTCACGCCGAACAGCACGCTCGCGGCGCCTTGCTCGACAGACTTCGGCGCGCTGCGGCCACCCATGTCGGTGCGCACCCAGCCCGGATCGGTCGCGTTCACCCGGATCTGCCGGGACGCGAGCTCGCGCGCGAGGAGCTTCGTCAGGGTGTTCAGCGCGGCCTTCGACACGCCGTACGCGTCGGTGCCCCAGTCGTCACCGCCACTCGCGTAGTCGCGGATCGCCGCGGCGAGCGCATCGCGGGTCAGCGCCGGATCGGCGAGGAAGCGGCGATGCGCGGCGTCGAGGTTGTCGAGCGAGCCGAGCCCGCTCGTCACGTTCGTGATCGTCGCGCCGTCGCGCAGGAGCGGCAGGAGGGCGGTCGTCACGCGGAGCGGGCCGAAGAAGTTCGTCTCGATCGTTCGCATCACACCGTCGGGGCCGCGCGCCTGGCCGTAGACGCCCGCGTTGTTGACGAGCGCGTCGATCCGGATCGCGCCGTCGCGGAGCTTCTGGGCCGCGGTCGCGATCGACGCGTCGCTCGTGACGTCGAGCTCGATCGCCTTCAGGCGACCGCCGGTCTCCTTGCGCAGCCGGGCGGCCGCGGTGTCGCCCTTCTTGCGATCGCGCGAGCCGATCAGGACATCCCAGCCGTCGGTCGCGAGCACGCGCGCGAGCTGCTGGCCGATGCCGCGATTCGCGCCGGTGATGAGGACGGTCCGGGCCACGGCAGGAATCTACGCGCAGCACGCGGCGCCGGCACCACGGTGCCGATCGGTTTCGGTCGAAACTAGCCGCCGGTCGGGATGTGCAGGCCGATGCCGACGAGCGCGAACAGCGCGACGAGCGCGATCACGATGACGATGTACATCGTCCTGGCGGCCTTCGGCGACACGCCGTTGGCCTCCATGTCCTTCTCGTGATCGATGTTCGGCGAGGGACCGATGTCGGAGATGAGACCGGGTGGCTTGCCCATGGCGTTTCACCCTAGGATGCGACGACCCGGTCGGGCCGACGCGTGGCGTCCTGTCGCAGGCGGGCGTCAGAGCGGGTACTGGGCGACACACGCCTCCGGATCCGACCAGCGATCGATCCACTGGCCATCCGAGCACTGGTACCAGAGGCCGTCGAACACGCTCTCGACACACGTGTTCTCGGGGACCTGGCGCTCGAGCGTGCCGGAGTAGCAGCTCGCGTCGGGAGCGCTGCCACCGCTGCCGGTACCGGTTCCGGTGCCCGTTCCGCCACCCGTGCCGCCGCCGTACTGCGCGAGCGCCTGGTTCGCGTAGTCGAGCCGCTTGCCGAGCTCGCACTGGCCGCAGATCTCGTACTTGTTCTGGAACGCGCGAACCGCGGCGTTGATCGTCGTCGCCGCGCGAAGGTCTGCGAGCCCGTAGCCGCCGACGGTCGCGAGCTCGTACCAGATGAAGTCGAGCTGCGCGGACAGCGACCACTTGTTGAGGCCGCGCGCGTTCGCGAACGCCGTGAGGCTCTTCGAGCCGACGTTGAAGCGTCCACCGACCGACCACTGCGCGATGCCACGGCCGGCGCCGCCCGGCTGTACGGCCGTCGGCATGACGCTCGACTCCTGCATGAGGTTGCCGACGATGCCCGCCGCCTGGATCTGCGTGAGGCCCTTCGAGACGAAGAAGTTGAACGCGGTGCGACCGTTGTTGCTGAGCGCGGCCTCCGAGCTGGCGGGTGGAAGATCGTCCTCCTCCGGTTCGTAGGCCTCACCGACCATGCAGGCGCTGAGGACGAGGGAGAGCAGGGCGAACGCGATGGGGGAAACGGTCCGGCACATCATCGGTGCGTTCCCTCTCCACGTGCCGTGCCGTCATCCGCGCATGTGATCACGCGGGCTTCGGTGTGGAGATCGTCCGGACAATCGTCATCGATCCGCGACTCGACTCCCTGGCAACTGCCGTCGTGCATTCGCGTGCACAACGCCGGCAACTCGAGTCGCCACGCCGTCAGCGTCGCGCGAGCACGGCGCGCAGCGTGACGGCCGCGACGACGATCGCGCCACCGGCGAGCGCGGCGGGGCCCGGCCACTCGGCGAAGAAGATCGCGACCCAGATCGGCGACAGGATCGGCTCGATCACCGGGATCAGGATCACCTCCATCGCGGTCGCGTGGCGCACGGCGGCCGCGTAGCAGAGGTAGGCCGCACCTTGCTGGACGAGGCCGAGCGCGAGCAACGCGCCCCAGCCTGTGAGATCCGGCAGCGGCGTGACGAACCAGAACGGAGCGCCGAGCACCGCGCCGAGCAGGTTGCCGAGCAGGAGCGGGCGCAGCGGATCGAGCGAGGCGACCATCGCGACTCTCCGCATCGTCAGACCCGCGAACGCGAAGGCGACGCCGGCGGCGAGCGCGACCAGGTTGCCGGCGATGTGGTCGACCGTCAGCTGCTCGACGAAGAACAGCGCGATACCGCCGACGACCGCGACGATCGTCGCCCAGTCGAGACGCGTCGCGCGCTCGCCGAGGAACCACAGACCGAGCAGCGCGACCCAGACCGGCGCGGAGTACTGGATGAGGATCGCGTTCGCGGCGGTCGTCAGCTTGTTCGCGACGATGAACAGCCCGGTCGTCGCCGCGAGCGCGAATGCCGCGCCCCACTCGGCGCGCTGGATCCCGGCGAACGACGGCCGGCGCACGGCGTAGAGCAGCAGCGCGGCGATCGCGGAGCGCGCGGACTAGATCGCGCCCGGGTGCCAGGACACGAGCTTGATCAACACGCCCGCGGTGCTCCAGAACACGCCGCACAGCGCCAGCAACATCAGCGCACGGCGGTGCTCGGCCACGAGCGGCACTCTAGACCAACCGCGCGGCGGTCACGGTGGTGACGAGCCGTCAGCGACGTCGGGGCCGCCTGGCCGCCCTCGACTCACAAGGAGTATCGCGAAAATGCCGGATCGATACAAGGCAGCGCTTTCGCCGCGAGGCGCGTAGGGTGCGCGGCCATGTCAATCGAGAAGGTCTCCAGCATTGGCCCTGCACGAATCGACATCGCATACGAACGCCTGGGAGACGAGGCACGGCCCCCGGTTCTCCTGATCATGGGGCTCGGCGCTCAGCTGATCGGCTGGCCCGACGGGTTCTGCGCCGAGCTGGTCGCGCGCGGTCTCCACGTGATCCGCTTCGACAATCGCGACGCCGGCGAGTCGACGCACATGGCCGATGGACCACCGCCGAACATGGCGGCGGCGATGGCGGGCGATAGTTCGTCCGCGTCGTACACGCTGTCGGACATGGCCGGA
>JAEWJO010000203.1 GCA_023386455.1 Pseudomonadota bacterium
GACATCGGACGTCCCGTAGAACGCCCAGCGCATCCCGGAGATCAGGTAGACGACCGGGTTGAACAGCGTCACCTTCTGCCAGAACGGCGGCAGCATGTTGATCGAGTAGAACGCGCCGCCGAGGAACGTCAGCGGCGTGACGATCATCAGCGGGATCAGCTGCAGCTTCTGGAAGCTGTCCGCCCACAGGCCGATGATGAAGCCGAACATCGAGAACGTCGACGCCGTGAGGATCAGGAACACGACCATCCACACCGGGTGGACGACCTCGTACGGCACGAACATGCGGGCGGTGACGAGGATCAGCGTGCCGAGCATGATCGACTTCGACGCCGCGGCGCCGACGTAGCCGATCACGACCTCGACGAACGACACCGGCGCGGAGAGCAGCTCGTAGATCGTGCCGGAGAACTTCGGCAGGTAGATGCCGAACGACGCGTTCGAGATGCTCTCGCCGAGCAGCGACAGCATCACGAGCCCGGGAATGATGAACGAGCCGTAGCTGACGCCGCCGACCTCGCCCATCCGCGAGCCGATCGCCGAGCCGAACACGACGAAGTACAAGGACGTCGTCAGCACCGGCGACACGATGCTCTGCACCACCGTGCGGAACGTGCGAGCCATCTCGAAGCGATAGATCGCCTTGATCGCGTGGATGTTCACTTCGACTCCTTCACGAGGCTGACGAAGATGTCCTCGAGGGAGCTCTCCGTGGACTGCAGGTCCTTGAACTCGATGCCGAGCTCGCCGAGCTGCTTCAGCAGCACGGCGATGTCGGCCTCCTGGCCCTTGTCGAACGTGTACTCGAGGACGCCGCCCTCGTGCGACAGCTCGAGCTTGCGGCCGTTCAGCGAGCCGGGCACCTGATCGAGCGGCCGCACGAGCTGCAGCGTCAGCTTGCGCTTGCCGAGCTTGCGCAGCAGCGCCTCCTTCTCCTCGACGACGATGATCTCGCCCTTGTTGATGACGCCGATCCGGTCGGCCATCTCCTGGGCCTCCTCGATGTAGTGCGTCGTCAGGATGATCGTGGTCCCGTTCTCGCGCAGCTCGCGGACCATCTGCCACATCTCGTGGCGCAGCTCGACGTCGACGCCGGCGGTCGGCTCGTCGAGGAACAGGATCGACGGCTCGTGCGATAGCGCCTTGGCGATCAGCACGCGCCGCTTCATGCCGCCCGACAGCGTGATGATCTTGTTATTGCGCTTCTCCCACAGCGACAGCGACTTCAGGGTCTTCTCGATGTGGGCCGGGTTCGGCGGCTTGCCGAACAGCCCGCGACTGAACGTGACCGTCGCCCACACGGTCTCGAACGCGTCGGTCGACAGCTCCTGCGGCACGAGGCCGATCGCCATGCGCGCCTTGCGGTAGTCCTTGATGATGTCGTGGCCGTCCGCGAGGACGCGTCCCGAGGTCGGGTTCACGATCCCGCAGATGATGTTGATGAGCGTCGTCTTGCCCGCGCCGTTGGGCCCGAGCAGCGCGAGGATCTCGCCGCGCCGGATCTCGAGGCTCACGCCCTTCAGCGCATGGAACCCGCTCGCGTATCTCTTCGTGAGCTTCTCGACCTGGACGATCGGCGATGACGCAGCCGGCATCCCGTCACTTTCCGTATCGGCGGCTCGCGCGACCAGCGGCAGGCGCCGAAAACGTGCCTGGACGATCGGTCAGCTGATCACCTGGTGTCAGCAGAGAGATCGTTCCCCGAGCGTCCGCGCGACGGACGCGGACCCGCAGAACGCACGCGTTCGCCACTCCCGTTGCTGTTCTAAGTGGTTACTGAACTCCCGAACAGTGCTGTCATATCGATCGGTTAGAGTGGCTTTCAGATGAAGGGGTTCGTGCCGACCGAGGCCTGGATCGACGCATTCGAGGCGCAGGCGTGTGTCCATGGATTCGAGGAAAAGCTGCTCCGGTTCGCGCGCCGCCGCGCGGCGATGGTCGCGCACGCGGGTCGTCGGATCGACGAGCTGTACGCGCGCGAGCTCGTGCAGGATGCGCTCGAGGACACGCTCGAGGGCGTGCTCGCGTGGGATCCCGAGCGCGTGACGCTCGACAAGCACCTCTACGACGCGATCCGCTCGCGCACGCGCCACGACTACGTGCAGGCGCAGCGGTTCCCGCACCACGCGTTCGACGCGACCGATGCGCCACGCGCGCTGTCGGCCGCGGTCGAGACCTCGCTCGCGTCGCAGCGCGGCTCGAGCAGCGAGCTCGCGATGGCCGCCGAGCGTGCGGTCACCGAGATCCGGCGCATCGCGGCCGCCGACGCGGACGTCCTCCGGCTGCTCGACGCCTATGCCGCCGGTGCGACGAAGAAGGTCGACGTGCTCCAGGTCTCCGACCTGACGTCGAAGCGCTACGAGGCGGCGCGCAAGCGCATGCAGCGCCTCGTGCTACAGCTACCCACCGCAGTGCGCGAGGCGGTTCGCGCGTGAGGATCTCCATGACGACCCCCGACGACGACAAGAAGCTCGAGATCCTCGACGCGATCTACAACGAGGTCGCCCTCGCCGAGGCCGAGTCCGGCACCACCACGCCCGAGGACACCGCGTGGGCGCGCGGCGTCCGGACCAGCGTGCAGGCACGGCTCGCCGAGATGCGGCGCAGCCTCACGCCGGCCGCCGCACCGGCGAAGAAGGCCCAGCCGATCCGTCCGTCGCTGCTCGCACTCGGCCGCGACGCGCTGGTCGAGCGGCTCACGCAGCTGACGCAGAAGATGGGCGGCGCGGTCCAGTTCGCGCATCGCCACCTCGCCGGCCTGTCCGACGACGATCTGCGCCGGCTCGTCGAGACGCTCGAGTCTCCTGCCAGCGAGGACTAGCCCGTGGGGGACCCTCGCATCCGGGCCGCGCAGCACCGCGCGAAGGCTCTGCTGCATCGCTGTGGCGTGCGCGCGCCCGAGCATGTCGTCGTCGAGGCATTCGCGGCGCGTCTCGGCGTCGAGATCGTCGAGGCCGCGCTCGACGGCGCGACCGCGCAGCTCGTCCGGATCGGTCCTCGCACGATCGTCATCGTCGCCGACCGCATCACCGATCCGGCGGCGCGCCGGTTCTCGATCGCGCACGAGCTCGGGCACCTCCTGCTCGAGCATCCGTCGCGCGCGCCCGACGAGCTGTGCCGGCCAGACGGCTCGGGGCCGCACGTGATCCCCGATCGCGACTACGAGGCCGAGGCGAACGCGTTCGCGTCGGAGCTGCTGATGCCGTCGGACCTGCTTCGCCGGTCGTGCGAGGTCTCGCCGGTCGACCTCGAGGTTCCGCGCCGGATCGCGCAGACCTACAACGTGTCGATCCTCGCCGCGGCGCGGCGCTTCACCGAGCTCGCGAGCGAGCGGTGCGCCGCCGTGTTCTCGGCACGGCGCGAGGTCAAGTGGTTCGCGCCGAGCGAGACGTTCACGCGCGACATCGCGCGAGGCAAGCCGCTCGACGCGTCGTCGCTCGCCTTCGACTACTTCGCGAGCGGCGCGATTCCCGACGAGCCGCAGCCGGTCCCCGCCGACGCATGGCTCGACACCTCGGCCGAGGTCGACATCGTCGAGCACTCGATCTTCTCCCGCGAGCTCCGCACCGTCCTCACGATGCTGTGGATCCCCGAGCGCGCCGCGCCGCGCCTCGGCATGCTGTAGCCGGGATCGGCAGAAATCTTTCGGGACGCGTCTGCGATCGCGTCGTGACCGCCGGATACATGCATGAAGGTCACGAACCAATCCCCCGGAGAGCTGTTCAACCCCCAGCGCGATTCCTTCGAGGGCGCCACCGCCGTGATGGCGCAGTCGATCATCGAGCACCTGTGGGAGGCGATCGACGCAGCGGCCACGCTGCTGCGATTTGCCGTCGCTGCAGGCGCGGCGATGCCGACGGCGCGCGAGCAGCGCCAGCCTGTCGAGGACAAGAAGATCATCGAGCGTGCACCGACGCGCTTCGACATCGACACGCTCGTCGCGCAGCTCGCGCCGATGCTGGTGATGTCGCTCGCGAAGGGCAAGGAGAGCCTGCCCGACCTCGGCGCGGTGATGCCGCAGATCGAGACCGAGAAGAGCGAGCAGATGATCCTGCCCGCGGTCGATCCGGAGGTGTTCGCACACTTCCTCAAGATCCAGTCGGTGCTCGCGCCCGACGAGGTCACGCAGGTCGTCGACTTCGCGGCGAAGCTGACCGGCCCCGAGCTGCGTCGCTGGTTCGACGAGCTGTCGTCCCTGACGATCGCCCAGGCCGTGCAGAGGCTCCGCGTGCTGATCGCGGGCAACACGGAGGCCGTGTCGTGACCGCCCTCGTCATCCGTCGTCCGACGCCCGTCGTCATCCTGTCGAAGCGTGCGTTCGTGCGTTCGCGCAACCATCCCGGAGCTGACCTCGACTGGACGCTGCTGTTCCGCGCGTTCCTCGAGGCGTTCGAGTGGACGCTCGACGTCGCACGCGGCTTCGCACGTGACTTCCCCGAGGAGGTCGCCGCCGTCGAGCGCGTGCGCGCGTTCATGCGCCGGCGTGTCGCGGGTCAGGCCGCCCACGTCCGGATCGAGGACGTGCTGTTCACGTTCGGTCTGATCATGGGAGCTGTCGAGCGCGACCTCGGCCCGCTTCGCCAGCCACCGCAGGCGTCGGACGCCGCGAAGCGCGCCCACCTGACGGCGGCGCAGCTCGGCATGATCACCGGCTGATCACGCGCGCCGTGCTGCCGCGTCGCGCGCGCTCGCGAGCAGATCGTCGAGGTCGATCGGCTTGCCGATCACGCGCGGCCGCCCCCGCTCCATGAC
>JAEWJO010000243.1 GCA_023386455.1 Pseudomonadota bacterium
GGTGCATAGAACGCTGCAAGCCCGCCTGCATTATGCGGAGTCGATTTGGGCATCTTGATGCGGCCACCAACGGTAGCCGCGGCAAGATCATTCCCAGCTCCGCATAACGGTCAGCTCTACATAACGACGCAGTTGGGATCCTCGGCCGGCAGTCTCAGGCGCTGCGGCGGCTTGCATTCCTCCACCTTGGGTCCGTCTTCCTTCTCTCCTTCGTCATCGCGTTGCGGCAGGCCGCGGATCCAGTCCGCGAGGCTCGCCGTGGTCGTGTGCTTCTGCGCGATCTCCTCGATGATCGGATCGCGGTTGGTGACGAGCTCGGCAACCACCTCGGTGATCGAGCCGAGGCACTTGAGGTCATTGAACGGTAGGCCGATCACGACACCGCCTCCGTGTTCCCCGCGATCAGGACGCGGATCTTCTGGACGGCCTGCGGCACGCTGAGCTTGCTCAGCTCCTCGAACCAGCCGTGCAGCTCGGCAGGACCGAGCGTGCTCGCGACCTCGCGAGCAAGCGCGGCTTCCTCGGGCTTGAGCGCGGATTGAACCGCGATGAAGTGCGCCATCGTCTGCGGATCGATCGGCGGAAGTGTGGACTTTTCCGGCTGCTCGACGACATCGCCGGGACGGTCCGGACACACCGCCTTCTTCGCCTCGAGCTTCGGTGCGTCGCTCGTCGCTGCAGCCTTGCGCCAGTCGAGCACGGCGCCGAGCGGCGGGAGCTTCATCTTGCCCGACAGCGACATCACCAGCATGGGCACGACCTGCGCGACCAGGGCGTTCAGATCGAAAGCTGCGGGCGTTGCGCCCTCCTCTTCGCCTTCCTCGACATCGATCAGCAGCGCGCGTCGTCCAGGCAGCCCGGCACCGTCGGCAGCTCGCAGCAGCTCGGCGGCTGCCGTCATCATCTCCGGGAATCGATCGACGACCGCTTTCGCCAGTTCCGTGTTGAGACGCATCGCCTCGCGCACGACGCCATCGCTCTCGCTCTGGGGAGCGGGAACCGCGAGTGGCTCCGGTTGCCGCTCGGGCTTGACCACCTGCACGTAGGCAGCGGGCACCGTATCGACGGTCTTGCCGTCATCGTTGATGGGATCGAGTCGATAGCGACCGAGCACGCCGCTGACCGCGTCGCGCAGGTCGTGCATGTCGGCCTCGATGCCGATCGTCAATGGACGCCCGTCTCGTCCGTACACCAGCTCTGGCGCCCCGCGCGGCTTGAGGCGCCGCACGCGCCACCCGGTTACTACTGCGGGCACCTCGAAGTTGTCGCCGTTCGCGTTGAACGCCAGTTCAGACATTGGATCATTGCCTCCTTGATCCTTACTGCCGACCATTTTTCGATCGGGACCGTTTGGCACGATCTTCCTGTCGATCGCGGAAGCCCCGGCGTGTGCACGCTCGATCAGTTCGAAGCACGCGACTGCTCGATCAAACTCGCGACAGTGCGGTCGCGACCAACCGAAAAGAAATCACGCGACCCAGCGAGGTTTGCCCTCTCTAGGCCGCGATCTTTCTGGCGAGCTTTTTCTCGGCGGCTTTTTCTCCCCGTCGAGACCCGTGCGACGTGCGCGCGAGATATGCCCGATTCAGGGCGCGAACTTTCTTTCTCAGCAGTGCGCTCGGCCGGTGATCTCAGATCGAGCGACCGATGACGTATCCGATCACGCCCAACACGAGGCAGCCGATCAGCGTCGCGGCCACATAGAGAATCGCTCGCCCCCACTCACCTGACTGAGCCATCGCGATCGTTTCGAAGTTGAACGTCGAGTACGTGGTAAAGCCGCCGAGAAACCCGATGCCGATCGCGATGCGCGTGCTTTCGTCCAGTCGTCCGCGCAGCACGAGTGACATCAGGATGCTGATCAAGAGCGAGCCGAGTAGGTTCACGGCAAGCGTGCCCCAGGGAAACTGACCGGCACGAGCATTGCCGAATAGACCGATGTGGTAGCGGGCAATCGAGCCCAACCCTCCAGCGAGGCCGACCCACAGGGTGTTCATGCTCGGAACGTACTCGATCAGTCTCTGGCCAGATCGATGTGTCGGATCTCGCGGGCTGGGATCCAGAGCATCGAGAACACCGCGCCCAGCGGCGCAATGACCGCGGAATGCTCTACCAGTTGTACGTTTGCACTGTCGACCCGGTCCCGCGGCAGCCAGACGTCGGCCGTCAGCAGCTGCGGCACACCGTCGATCGCACCACTCTCATGGTAGTCAAACGCCGCCGAACGCGGATCAAGACCACGGCCGCGGGGAATCCAGTCGGGGAATGTGGCGCTCGGCTTCAGCCACCGCACACGGCCGAGCGTTGAGTACGCGACGGCGCAGCACTCGTTGGTCAGCTCGACGAAGCGCATCGCGCTCGCGAGCACCGAAGTGATGAACTCGTCCGCGATCGCGCGCGCTGGCGCAAGCGTCACTTGTGACACCGCGCAGCGCGGGCGAACCATGCGCTCGGGCATCACGACCTCGCTCGCGAATACGCTGGCTTCGCGCTCGGTAACGGACCGCGATTTGTCTAACGGCCTGCAGAGCTTCTCGACCGCGTCATCGCCTTGGGGAATCTCGTGCCCTAGGCGCATGTGCCCGAGCTCGTGCGCGATGGAGAACCTTCGCCATCCAATGTCGTGGATGCGGTTCGAGATGCGAATGCGCGAGAGGCGGCCAAGCCTCAGCACGCTCGCGGTAGCACCCTCGAGATCGACGTCGACAATCTCCGCGCCGTTCGCTGCGGCCATTGCTTCCAGATCGATCTCGTCGGGGCACGTAACGCCACACTCCTCCAGCATGCGCTGCGCCTCCGCGCGCGCCCTGGGCGACCGCTCTTTCGCCATGGCCGTTAGCTGAGGCGTTCGATCATCTGCTCGGCGTCTTCGAGCGCCAAGCGCAAGTCGTCGTCAGACAGCCGCGCGTAGTCGCGGAATGCGAACACCGCGCGGGGCTGCGTCTTAAAGACCTCGGCAAGGCGCTTCAGAAGCGATGGCCGGTCCATCGCGCGGATCGACTCGCGTACGCCTTTGCAGCGGTCATGCTGCGCTTCGAGCGCCGCAAGCTTCTCGTGTGCGAATGCGAGCAGCTCGCGGGACTCGCGCCGCTGCTCGTCAGTCATCTCGCGGCGAGCCGCCGCCTCCATCGCGACCTCGTGCGCGAGTGCTTCGTACGCCCGGAGCTTCTTGTTCTTGATCATGGTCGTTCCTTTCACGCGATCGCGGCGAGTGCCGAGGCGCGTAGATGTTCGGGAAGGTTGTCGGCGAGGCGCTTCAGGCGCCGATGCGCGTTGTGATAGGTGAGCTTCGTCATTCCGGTGGCGCGGCAGATCGGCGCGCGTTCGGTGAGTCCGCTAAGGTACGCATCCAGCAGCGTCAACACGGCCTGATCGTCGGCGGCGAGCAGCCTCAGGCGTTTCTCGAACTCCTCGACGTACTCATCCAGCTTCGGATCGATCGTTTTCGAGTCCGCGTCGAGTACCTCGTGCATCTCGACCTCCGATGCATCGGCTGCGTTGACGTGCTCGAACTGCTCGGCGCGATCTAACTCATGCGACAGCCGGCTGCGGATCACGGTCTTCAGGTGCAGCGCCAACGAGCAACGCGAGGGATCCCACGTCACGATCCCAGCGAACGTGTCACCGAGTGCATCCTGGATCATCTCCCGGATCAGACCCGGCGTGCGCCGACCTTGGCGGTGCTCGATCCACGTCGCGCGCTTCGCGACGTAGCAATGGACGTCGTCCATCATGTCGTCGGTGGCCTGCGCCAAGAACTGCGCGCGCCACACCGGCGACGGCCCCGTATCCTCTTTCGTTTCCTGCTTCCCGGTTCCGACTGCGGTCCGCCACAGTTGCTGTGGCGTGATGTTCGTTTCCTTCATGTCGTCTCCCTTGTCCGGGGACGCTAAGCGATCGGTCTGACTACTGGTTTCTTGTTCAGTGATCCCGCTCAAATCCGGATGTCCGGCGATTTGAGGCGTTCCACGCAGCCATGTCCGCGCGGCGTACAAGCAGTTCGCGGTCAGACCCGGTGGCTACGCTCTGCATGATGGGGGCACGAGCGCGCGCGAAGAGGTCGGCCTGGAACCTGCCCAAGACTCAGAGGATCTGTATCTGGTGTGATGGTTGTGCGAGTGAATCCCGAAGGCGCGAGCACATTGTCGCCGAGGGCCTTGGTGGCGCTCGCGACTACCGTCTGATGGGCGGCCTCGTTTGCGACAGCTGCAACGCCGGCACCCTGCAGAAGATTGACGAGGAGATGCTGCTCATCGGGCCGCTGCGTTGGCTGCGCGCGCAGTTCGGCCTCGCGCCTAAAGGGAAGCACATCGCACAGGGCATCGAGTTCGACCATGAAGCTAAAGAGTTCATCGTCGACACGACGAAGCTCAGGAACAACAACGCAGCTCACTTCGACGAGATGCGAGGCGTGATCTCGATGCGAGTCACCGGGCCCTCTCAACAAGCGCGCAGCGAGCACCTGACGCGCGGCTTGCACCGCATTGCGTACAACGTGCTCGCGCACGAGCGCGGCGGCTCATTTGTGCGCTCGCGGTATCGCTTCTTGCGCGACCTCGTTCTGGACCTCGATGCGATCCGAGAGCGCGCGTTTGTCTTTGACCAAAGCGGAATCCTCCCCGCGCTTCAGCAAGAGGCGATAGGGAGAACGCAGCGTCGATGGACCTCGACAGCTTCCATCATGAGCGGCGACGACGGCGAACCAGAGCTCGTGCGTGTCGACATCGGCCCAGCCGTCTTCTATACGTCCGTTCGCCGTACCACTGCGCCGCTCGCTCGGATCGCAGCAGCGATGCGAGACGCGATTGTCTATGCGGTCATCGACGCGCCGTGACCTGTGAACGCCTCGCGAACTGCCGGCCGCGCGCGCCGGGTGGCGTACTAATGCAGCGCTGTTCCGGCCGGTTAGCGTGCTCTGCTGCGACGTGTCCCAAGTCGCGCTGCTTCGGCCTACTGAAGCATGAGCACGAAGCGTAGTTTCTGGTCTCGTCCGGGTGGTCCACTTGTGTTCGGCGCGGCTGCCTGTGCAGCATGTTGTGCGGCTCCCCTTGCGGCGATCGTGATCGGTGCGGGCGCTGCATCGACAATCACCGCCATCATGGAACCGATTGCAGGCCTGCTGATGGCCGCTGGGGCCGTCCTCGCGATCACGTTGATCGTCCGTAAACGACGCGCTCGCGCGGCAGCGGCGTGTGCTGTCGACGGTAGCTGCGGCTGTGGCCCGACTCCAAAGCGCATGCTGTACTCGTCGCCGGATCCCGTGGCGGAAGCTCCCATCGCATGCACGGCCGACCTCCGCAATCGTGAAGCGGTGCAACCCGGCATCGATACGTACCGGTCGGCGTTCTCAGACCTAATCGCGACCGAGCGCACGGCGAACGGCTTCCGCTGGCGATTTCACGCGAGGCCGCGACTCGAAGCCACGCTTCAACACCTGGCGACGGCGGAACATGCGTGTTGCAGCTTCATGAAGTTCGACATCACCACGACCGGGAACGAGATCGTCTGGGAGACGTCCGCCGAGCCGCACGCGAGGGAGTTCATCGACGAATACATGCGGCTGCCCGAGCGGCTGCGTGAAGAATCTCGGCCCGGCCGCGACGTGGCGCATCTGAAGCATCACGCGGTTCGCGCAGGGATCGCGTTCACGTCGGACGCACCGAGGTAAGGCTCGACGAAGTGAATGCAGCGGAACGAGTTCGCTTGCATGCCGCGATGGTTCGCTTCGCGGATGGGGAGCGTGCGGCATTTCGCGAGGTGTTCGATGGCCTGTGGCCCGTCTGCCTATCGCTCGCGACACGCTCGCTCGGTGTACGTGCAGATTCAGAAGACACGGCACAACGCGCGATCCTCAAGGTATTCGATCGCATTGTTGATTTCGATCGCGATCGCGACGGGGTCTCGTGGGCCTTGACCATAACAGCCTTCGAGATCCTCACGACGCGCAAGCAGCGTGCGAGAAGGCGCGAGGATGATGGCGTCGAATGGGACCGCGAGGACGAGCAACTTCGGGCGGACGAGCAGTTACTCGAGCAAGAACTGATCACGAACGTGCGCGAGCTGATCGGCGAAATGATGCCGCGTGACCGCGAGGCGCTCGAAGCGCTACTGAGCGGAACGAAGGCGACTGGAGAGACAGAGCGAAAGCGGCGATTCCGTGCCGTCGAGCGGCTGCGAGCCGCATGGAGGAAGGCCCATGGTTGACGTCGAGGCATTGGCCGAACGCGCGCACCGCGTCGCCGAACGCAGCCGTGTACGCATGGCATTGCGGGTCGTGCTCGTTGTAGCGCCGCTCGCGTGCATTCCGATCGCGGGCGGCGCAGATGCCGCAGCGTGCGCATGTCTGGGGCTCGTGCTGCTCGCCGCGACGGCGATGTTTCGCTGGAGCGACCGCGGAGGCAGGGATGCGGTGACGACCGGGCTCGCCCTTGGGGCGATTCCGTTGCTCGCTGCGGTTGCGCTGCGCGCGTGCGGCGTCCAATGCGCGGCGCTGTGGTCGTTCGGTGAAGCAGAGGCGGCGTGCTTCGCAGCTGGCGCAGTCGCGGGCGTCGCCGCGTCGTTGCTCGTCGCGCGCGCGTCGAGAGATCGTCGTCGGCGCTGGTTGATCACACTCGCGGTGGCGTCCCTGACGTCTGCACTCGGGTGCATCGGCCTCGGCACGGCGGGTGTGATCTCTACGCTCGTCGCATTGATCGCGAGCGCGACGGCGGTTTGGATTCCGGTCTCGCTTCGGGCAAGCTGACGCCGTGTACGTCCTGAAGACGGTCGGCCTGTTCGTGCTCACGGCCATCGCCGAGATCGTCGGCTGCTACCTGCCGTATCTGTGGCTGCGGAAGAACGGACCCATCTGGTATCTCGCGCCGGCCGCGGTGAGCCTCGCGGTGTTTGCATACCTGCTGACGCTGCATCCAACGTCCGCGGGCCGCACGTACGCGGCATACGGTGGCGTGTACGTGGCCGTTGCGGTGCTGTGGATGTGGATCTCAGAGGGGCAGAAGCCGGACCGCTGGGACATCATCGGTGCCGCAGTCGCGCTCTGCGGCATGGCGCTGATCGTGTTCGGTCCACGCGGTAAGTGATCACGACTTCTTCGCGCTGAACGTCTCGATCACGAACTCCTTCACGCGCGCGCCGCCGCGGATGTGCAGCCACGGAGCTGAATTCGCCCGCGCCCACTCGAGCTCGAAATCGAGGAACGGGCAGCAGCGATGTTCGAGCGCAACTAGCTCCGCCATCCGAGCGAACAGCGCGATGTCAGGGTCGTAGCGGAACGAGTAGCCATCGGCGCGCTCCTTGACCTCGCGCACGGATGCGAGGTGCTCTTCGAGCAAGACACCTTCGCGCTTCCGCTGGTCCGGTGTCAGCGCGGTCAGCACGCACGCGATCGGGATCTCGTCGGTCTGGGCAGCGATCGTTGGATTGCTCTCGCAACCACATGCAGTGGCCGCGAGGACGGTGGCGGCAACAAGTTGTTCCTTCATGTCCACACCGTGGGGTCTGGACCCGACTCCAGAGTCAAGTCATGGTGAGCGCATGGCGGAGATGAAGATCGGGCAGGTAGCGACGCTCGTCGGCGTCGGCATCGATACCGTCCGGTATTACGAGAAGTTGGGTCTCTTGCCGCAGGCACCGCGGCGCGCCTCCGGATACCGGATGTTCGACGAGTCCACGGTCGAGCGCATCCGGCTCATCAAGCAGCTACAGGATCTGGGACTATCGCTGCAGGAGATCGACGCGATGCTTCGCGCGACCGGCGAGCACGCGACCTGCGCACACGAGTCCTACAAGATCCGCGCGGCACTCGCTCGTACGGAGGAAAAGATCGCAGCACTCACCGCGGTGAGGACAAAGCTTCAGGGTGCCCTCGACCGCTGCACGAAAGGCGACTGCACGATCATGGTGCAGGTGTCTGCGGTCACGAAGAAGGCGAAGGCTCGCGTCGCCTCCAAGCGCACGTGAAGCTCACGACGTGCAAGAAGCGGAGCTCGTGAGCCAAGAGCTGCAGTCGGATCGTGAGACGTTCGAGCATGTGCACGCGGTCGCCTGCCAGACGAGAAGCGCCGCGGTAATTGCCATCGCGGCGAACACCAGAAGCGCGCTCTCGTATCCAACGCCGAAGTAGAGCCAGCTCGAGACTGCCGGCGCTAGTGCACGCGCGATGCTCACGACGAAGCTGTAGACGCCGAGCTGCTTGGCGACATGCTCCGGTGCAACACGTACGACGACGACTGCCGCGCGCATCGTCGTGAGTAGACCCGTTCCAGCACCGAACATCACGACGAAGAGCGCGAGCGCCACGACGTTGGGAGCCGCCAGCAGCGCGACGATGCCGATCGCCACGAGCACCAGCGGAATCGAGCCGTCATGACGTCCA
>JAEWJO010000319.1 GCA_023386455.1 Pseudomonadota bacterium
GATCGACAGCGTCGGCCGCCTCGCGACCTGCGAGTCCTCGACGATCTTGTCGTGCTTGTGCGTCGCGGCGTTGCTGTCCGCTTCATCTCCCGCGAGCGCGGCGCCGCGCGCGCGCCAGTCTCGACACCCGGCGAGGTGCGTCTCGACCGCGGTCACCGCGGTCGCTGCGAGAGCTCCCGAGACGAACTCGCTCGCAGCATTGTCGTCGAGACATTGCACGGTCTCAGCGTAGCAAACGGCCTGCGCCAACCGCTTGAAATGCATACCCTGTAGAGACACCTCCGCGACCCCTTCGTTGCCCCCGGATCCCGCCCACTCGGCCGGGCGGGGTTTCGCTTGCAATGCGAGCGGTTACAAGGTAGCAAGTGGCCGCTTTATGCTGACCGACCTGTCCAAAGTCCGCAACATCGGCATCTCGGCCCACATCGATTCGGGCAAGACCACGCTGACCGAACGCATCCTCTATTACACGGCGCGCATCCACGCCATTCACGAGGTGAAGGGCAAGGACGGCGTCGGCGCGAAGATGGACTCGATGGAGCTCGAGCGCGAGCGCGGCATCACGATCCAGTCGGCAGCGACGTTCTGTCAGTGGCCGCCCGACGCGAAGGCGCAAAAGACGGTCATGGCGGTGCCGAATTCGCCGATCAAGGCGCAGCACCACATCAACATCATCGACACCCCGGGACACGTCGACTTCACGGTCGAGGTCGAGCGCTCGCTCCGCGTGCTCGACGGCGCGATCATGGTCCTCTGCGGCGTCGCCGGCGTGCAGTCGCAGTCGTACACGGTCGACCGCCAGATGCGCCGCTACAAGGTTCCGCGCATCGCGTTCGTCAACAAGCTCGACCGCACGGGCGCCAACCCGTTCCGCGTTCGCGACCAGCTGCGCGAGAAGCTGAAGCTGAACCCGATCATGATCCAGTGCCCGATCGGCCTCGAGGACAAGCTCGCGGGCTGCGTCGACCTGGTCGAGATGGTCGCGTACACGTTCCACGGCGACAACGGCGAGCAGATCGAGCGCGGTCCGATCCCGACCGACGCGCTGCACCCGCTCGCGTCGCACGGCCACAGCGGCACGCTCAAGGAGCTCGCCGACAAGATGCGCGAGGAGATGCTCGACGGCCTCTCCCTCGTCAACGACGAGATGGCCGAGGCGATGCTCGAGGACAAGGTCACCCCGGAGCTGATCCGCAAGTGCCTGCGCGACTCGACGGTCGCGCTGAAGTGCACGCCGGTCATGTGTGGCTCGGCGCTCGGTAACAAGGGCGTCCAGCTGCTGCTCGACGGCGTCTGCTCGTACCTGCCGGAGCCGCGCGAAGTCGAGAACGTCGCGCTCGACCTCGACAAGGAAGAGACGCCGGTCGTCATCCCGTCGGATCCGACCAAGCCGCTCGTCATGCTCGCGTTCAAGCTCGAGGATGGTCGCTACGGCCAGCTCACGTACATCCGCGTCTACTCGGGTGTCGTGCGCAAGGACGACTTCATCGTCAACTCGCGCAACGGCAAGAAGGTCAAGGTCGGCCGTCTCGTCCGCATGCACTCGGACGACAAGGAAGACATCACCGAGGCCGGCGCGGGCGACATCTGCGCGCTCTTCGGCGTCGACTGCAACTCGGGCGACACGTTCACCGACGGCAGCGTCAACTACGCGATGACGTCGATGTTCGTCCCGTCGCCGGTCATCTCCGTCGCCATCAAGGCGAAGGACTCCGGCGCCGAGATCAACATGTCGAAGGCGCTCAACCGCTTCACGAAGGAAGACCCCACGTTCAAGTGCTGGGTCGATCCCGAGTCGAGCGAGACGATCGTCGCCGGCATGGGTGAGCTCCACCTCGACGTCTACATCGAGCGCATGAAGCGCGAGTACAAGGCCGAGGTCGTCACGTCGCCGCCGCAGGTCGCGTACCGCGAGACCATCGGCGCGAAGACCGAGTTCAACTACACGCACAAGAAGCAGACGGGTGGCTCGGGTCAGTACGGCCGCGTCGCCGGTTACTGCGAGCCGTTCGAGGGCGAGTTCGAGTTCGTCGACGAGATCAAGGGCGGCGCGATTCCGCGCGAGTTCATCTCGTCGGTCGAGAAGGGCTTCCGGTCGATGATCCCGAAGAGCCCGCGCCTCGGCGTGCCGTGCGTCGGCGTCCGCGTCGTCATCAACGACGGTCAGAGCCACGCGGTCGACTCGAGCGATAACGCGTTCCAGGAAGCCGCTCGCGGTGCCTTCCGCGACTTCTTCCCGCGCGCGAAGCCCAAGATTCTCGAGCCGATCATGAAGGTCTCGCTCGAGGGTCCGGCGGAGTTCTCGGGCAACATGCTCGGCCTCATCATGCAGCGCCGTGGCATCGTCATGGGCTCGACGGAAGAGGACGGCAACGCTCGCGTCGACGCCGAGGTGCCGCTCGCCGAGATGTTCGGCTTCTCGACGCCGCTCCGCAGCTCGACGCAGGGCAAGGCCGAGTTCACGATGGAGTTCGCGAAGTACTCCGAGGTTCCGAGCAACGTCGGCGAGGAGCTCCTCGCGAAGGCCGCCAAGGCCAAGCTCGACGCGCGCAAGTAGTCACCTCCGCGCGACTCGACAGCGGGCACCTCCGGGTGCCCGTTTTCCGTTTCGGCGCGCGTTACACTCGGCTGCGATGACCATCGAGCTACAGCCCATCGGGACGGTCGAGTCGCCTCTGACCGATCGCGCCAGCGCGCCTCGCCAGGGTGACGAGGGCGCGCCCGACGCGTCGATCGTCCTCGACGAGCGTGTGGTACCGGCACTCGCCGGCATCGCCGCCGGTGACGAGCTCCTCGTGCTGACCTGGTTCGATCGCGCGCGGCGCGACGTGCTCGCCGTGCACCCGCGCGGTGATATTTCGCGTCCGGTCGAGGGCGTGTTCAACACGCGCTCGCCCGATCGGCCAAACCCGATCGGCCTGCATCGCGTGCAGGTCATCTCGATCGAAGGCCGCAGACTGCGCGTTCGCAACCTCGAGGCGCTCGATGGCACGCCCGTGATCGACATCAAGCCCGTGCTCTCGGGCAGTGTCGACGAGCGCTAGTCGCCGCGCTCATTCGTGAGACGCTGCACGGGTGGGCGTGACGAGCTCGGTGAGGCGCGTGCGGCTCGGCGTGGCGTGCGCCGCGCTCGCGCTCGCGCTCGCGCTCGCGTTCGCGTTCGCGTGTGGTGACCGGGCGCCGCCGCCGCCGCCGCCTCCGCCTCCGCCCTCGACGAGCGACATGCCGCCAGCGCCATCCCCCGCGCCCGACGTGCCACCGACGACACCCGACCCGGACGTGACGCTGCGGCTCGCACCCGCATGTGACCCGGGAACGACCGAGCCATCGGCGCTCGTCGTCGCGCTGTCCGTGCCGGCCACCGAGCATCCCGTCTTCCGCCTCGACGACGAGGTCATGGGCACGCCGGGCATGGCGGATCTGATCACCGAGGCCAGTGCCGCGGACGATCGCGGCTCTCTGCCACTCGTGCGGCGCGTCCGCGATCGCGTCCTCGAGCTCGCGCCAGCCCGTCGCGCGATCGGCACGATCACGCTCCGCTACACCGCGCGATCCGTGTCCACGACGGACGACGGCGCCCGCGAGGGCCTGCGCCACGACGCGACCGGTATCGGCGGACACGGCCGGCACTTCCTCGTCCTGCCCGACGAGGGCCGCCGCTACACGATCCGCGTCGCGTGG
This sequence comes from Pseudomonadota bacterium, assembly GCA_023386455.1. Taxonomy (GTDB): domain Bacteria; phylum Myxococcota_A; class Polyangia; order Haliangiales; family Haliangiaceae; genus JABFXX01. The sequence continues at coordinate 3,682 of JAEWJO010000319.1, forward strand.
GGCGCTCCACGATGCCCGACCGCCACGCGTGGCGAAGGCGCGAGCACGTTCGGTGCCGCGGCGTCGAGCGACACCGCCGGTGACCTCGGCACGCTGCGCGAGGCCGTCTACTACTGGGGCCGCCCGCAGAAGACCGCGACGGATGACGGGTCGCTTCACCTCCGCACCTCGTGGTTTGGCGAGCCCGCGTTCGATCCCGCCGTCGCCGGTGCCTGGGCGGCGCGGGCCTTCGCGGCCGAACGCGCGTTCTTTGGCGATGACGATCCCACGCCGTTCTCGATCTTCGTGCGTGTCCTGACCTCGCACGGCGATCGCGCCAACGGCATCGCGACGGAGACCTCGATGCTCTCCGCGATCGGCCCGCGCACGACGTTCTCCCGCCGGCTCGAGGTCAACCTCGCGCACGAGATGTTTCATCGCTGGCTCGGGCAGCGCCTGCGCCTGCGGGGACCGGAGGGCACCGCCTACTGGTTCAGCGAAGGCTTCACCGTTCACTACTCGAACGTGATCGCATTTCGCGCCGGCCTGCTCACCGTCGACGAGCTCCTCGAGTCGATGAACGACATCGCGACGCGCCACTTCGACAACAAGCACGCGCGCGCGACCAACGACCAGATCCGTCGCGGCTTCTATCGCGATCCCGAGCTCGCGATCGTCCCGTACACGCGCGGCGCGCTCTATGCCGCCGAGCTCGATGCCGCGCTTCGCCGCGCATCACACGGCAAGCGAAGCCTCGACGAGGTCCTGCGCGAGCTGTACCGACACGCGCGCGCCCCCGCCGGCCGCGACGGCCTTCCTGCCGATGCTCTCCGCCGGATCGTGCGGGCGGAGCTCGGCCGCACCGGTGTCGAACGCTACGATGCCGTCATCGCGCGAGGCGCCGATCCAGATCCTGCGCCCGACGCGTACGGCCCGTGCTTCACGCGCGTACCGCGCGAACCGAAGGGCTTTGCGTGGGTGCGAGCTCCGGGCACGCCCTCCGACGCCCGCTGCCGGTCCTGGTGACCTCGTCAGCCGACGTCGCCAGCCCCGAGCGCGGGCTGGTGATCGCGCGTCTCCCAGCTCGCGCTGTCGAGCGTGAACAGCGCGAGCGGAGTCTGCAGCGCGTAGCTGAGCGGCATCAGGATCGCGAGTGGCAACAGCGCGAGCGCCCCGACCCGTTGCTCGCGAGGCAGCTTGCGCACGCGCCAGCGATAGAACATGCCGAACACCGCGATGATCTCGATGTGAAGGACGAGCGCCGGAAGGAACTGACCGGCGAGCACGGTCTTGACGATCACGATCGGATACACGACCAGCAGCACGAAGATCGTCGAGAAGTGGATCGCGAGGATCGGGTTCAGCCTCCACACGTGACTTAGCCCACCGGCGAAGTCGATCAGCGACGAGCGCCGCCAGCGCAGCTGCTGCGAGAAGTAGTGCGAGAGCGTCACCGGCACCGACGTCCGGCAGCGCGCCTCCAGCGTCATCGTCGTCAGGTAGCCCGCCTTGATCAGCTGGCGCGTCAGGAACCGATCCTCGCCGTAGTTGATCGGCAGCGACATCAACGTTCGATGCTCGAGCACCGGCTCGATCGCGAGCAGCGCCGACTTGCGGTACGCGGTCAGGCACCCCGACAGGCACATGATGCGGCGAAAGCCCCACTCGAGGTTCTTGATCAGGAAGTACGAGTACCAGTACTTCACGACCTGCATCCGCGCGAGCCAGCTCTCGTGCTTGTTGCGCACGTCGACCCAGCCGCCGACCGCCGCGATCCGCTCGTCGGTGAACCGACGCACCAGTTGCGTGATCGCGTCCGCCTCGACGACGACGTCGGAGTCAACGGTGACGATCACCTCGCCCTTCGCCGCGCGCGTCGCGTTCAGGATCGACATCCGCTTGCCGAGGTTGCGCCCATTTCGCACGACGCGCAGAAGGCCGCGGCTCCGCGCAGCGACCGGCTCCGCATGCGCGAGGCTGTCGTCTGTCGAGCAGTCGTCGACGCAGACAATCTCGAGCTTGTCGCGCGGGTAGCGCACCCCGACAAGACTCTCGAGCGTCTCGACGATGGCGGCCCCCTCGTTGAACATCGGCACGATGATCGTGACCGTGGGCTCGTAGCTCGCGTCGACCTCGTCCCAGCGCCTGCCGCGCAGCGCACGCAGCAGCAAACCGGCGATGTAGCGGTTCACGAACAGCACGACGGCGAGACAGTGGAAGACGACGCCCATACCGCTTCTTTCGCGGCGAGCCTACCGTGCGTCGCGCGCTGAACAGCACCGCGAACCACGCGCCCGTGATCGCGCGCGCATGCGCGACATCCCTGTCGCTCGCGATTCAGAAATCTGAGACGACATCTAACGCTACAGTCGGGGCATGACCGAGGCCGAGCACCACGCACGCTACGCAACCCTCGAGAGCGCGATCGCGGGCCTCCGCGCCGAGCTCGCGCGGCTGCAACGACCGCGCATCAGCTCGATGCGCGCGACAGGTCGTTGCCCATCCTGCCAGGGCCGCCGCCTGCTCCACTTCAAGCGCATCGAGGACGTCAGCGATACAGGGACCGTCCAGCTCTCGCTGCAGAAGCATCACGCGTCGTTCTGGAGCATCATCGGGACCGATACCGGCGTGCTCGAAGCGTTCGCGTGCAGAGCCTGCAGGCTCGTCGAGTGGAATGCGATCTCGCTCGACGACGTGAGGGTCGACGGCACCGAGGTCGTCGAGCTCGACGGTCCCGACGACGCCGATGATCCCGTGACGGGGCCATATCGATGAGCGAGCTGCCCGAACCGATGCGCCCCCCACCCGCGGTGACGCCGGAGCTGTTCTTCGAGTGGCGTGCAGCGCGAACCGGCACCGCAAATCCCGAGCGGATGACCAACCCGGTCTGGGTGTGGCTCGCTCGCCAGCCCGCCATCAGTGCCTATCAGGCGACCAAGCATTTCGGCGGCGACGCGATGGGCCGCGGCGCGGGATGGACGAACCAGCGCTTCGGCCAGACGACCACCGCCCTGCCCGACGGCCGCACGCTCGCGATCGCCGGCGAGCACGAGGACAGCTACGACCCCGACTTCTGGATCTACAACGACGTCATCGTCACCGCGCCCGACGGCAACGTCGAGATCTATGCCTACCCTCGCGACGCGTTCCCGCCCACCGACTTCCACACCGCCACGCTCGTCGGCGATCACATCTACATCATCGGCAACCTCGGGTACGTCGACGCGCGCAAGCCACGCACGCAGCTCCTACGCATGCACACGCGCACCCTCGCCGTCGAACGACTCGAGACGACGGGCGCCGTCGATCCGGGCTGGATCTCCAAGCACGAAGCGACGCCGGGCGACGACGGCTCCTCCATCATCACCGTGCGTGGCGGGCAATGCGAGATCAAGCGCGGCAAGCAGCACTTCCTGCGCGACGCGGTCGACGACTACGCGCTGGAGCTCGCGACGTTGACCTGGACGCAACTCACCGACCGGCGCTGGCAACAGTACGAGCTCGAGCGCAGCGACGAGCAGATCGGCAACCTGTGGGACATCTCGCAGCTCGCCGACTACGTCGAGCGGCCCGACGACGCGTTCTTCGCCCAGCAGGCCGCAAGCTACCGCGCCCGCCTGGGCCGCGAGCCCGACCTCGACGCGTGGCGCAGCCGGTTCCAGCCGCCGGTGCCGCACGAGACGCTACCGACCACGGATGACGACTGGCGCGTCCACCGCATCCGTGTCGACGGCACGATCGTGCGCTACGTCGATAGTCACCGAGGCGCGCGCATCGTGTTCGAGGGCACAGTCTCCGCTTCGGTCGCCAGCGCGATCATCGACGACCTGCGCGCGAAGCTGTCGCGAGCCGACGAGAGCCCGTACGTCGCGGTCTCGCTCGACGATGCGTGAGCCTCAAGCAAGCGCCATCCGGATCGCACGTTCGACCGGAGAAGCATCAGCCCGCCAGGGATCGAGCGGGCCCCTTGGAAGCAGCGTCGGCTGCGCGAGGAACCGAGGGCGGTCCGCACGCAGGAGCGGTTGCGCCGCATGGACGACGAACGGGTGGCACAGGTACACGGTGCCCGCCGGTCCGGTCGCGGTGACCTCCGGGCGGTGCGACGACTCGGAGAAGTCGGTGCTGGCGAGCTCGCCGAGCGTCAGCCCGTCCGCTCCGTGGGGCTCGAGTCTCCGTGCGATGTCGAGGTGCGAGCCAACGCGTAGCCGGGTCGGCGCGTCGTGTTCATCGACGTCCGAGAAGAGGAAGAGCATGAGCAGGGCGCGGCCCCTCGAGCTCACGTTCGCGCGCCACTTCAGGAAGTCGGCTTCGCCCTCGACGCCGAAACTCATGTCGATGTGCCATCCGCAGTCGCCCGGATCTTCCGACGACGGGAAGCGGATCGCGAACGTCCCCAGGCTCCCCCGAGGCTCCCACCGTCCGCTCCCGACGAGCGCGTCGTAAGCCGCATGCAGTCGGGGTGTGTTCGCGGCGTCCCGAAAGAGCGGGTTCGCGATCTCGCCAACCCGGACCACGGGGCGCGTCCAGGTCGCTGGTGCGTCCTCCCTGCAGCCGGTGGCGAGCCAGAGGATGCGACGGCAAGCGTCTGCGAGCTCGCGGGGAAAGGCTTCGTCGATCCGGACGAACCCGTCGAGGACGAACTGTTCGATCTGGGCTGCGGACAGCGTGGCTTCAGGCATATGAACCGGACGCTCAGCCGAACACGGAGCGCTTCATCACGAGGGAACCATAGCCGAGGCGCCGTAATGCGGCTCGCCATCGAGCCGATTGTCTTGAGAAGAGAGCGCAGAGCGAGTTCGTCAGGACCAGGCGACTTGTTCGCGGCCGCGACGGTGGCGGTGCTGCGGTGCCGAAACAGGATTGGCGCTGCGACGGCGATTCGAACCGTATGGCGCGACCACGCGCGTGCCGCTGGCAGTCGGATGCGCTACGCCGGGGCGGTCGTCGAAGTCCAATCGCTTCCAGCCTGTACTCGAGAGCCACGTCGTCGCACGGCGCGTCGGCGGGTCGGTGCCGACAAGCTCGGACGCTTCGTACCAGGTCATTCAAGCGCGTCGGTTGTCGATCGTCGCGCCGCCATCCCGCATACGGCCGACGACATCACCAGTCGTCTGCGCCCACGACGATCGCGTCGTCGATGGGCGTGCCGCGCCGAAAGAAGAACGGCGCCGCGACAGGGGCTCGAATGGTTCGCGCCGCGTGACGGCGCGGGTGCCAGCGGCACGCCCGGATGCGCTGCGCCCGGCGAAGTCGAGGTCGATCAGTCCCGATCGCTTCCAGCCTGTACTCGAGAGCCACGTCGCCGCACCGCGCGTCGGCCACTCGGTCGCCGACAAGCTCGCACGCCTCGTACGAAGTCATTCAAGCGCGTCCGTTGGCGATCGCCGCGCCGCCACCCCGGATACGGCCGCCAACATCACCAGTCTCTGCGGCCACGACGATGGCGGCGCAATGGGCAGTCGGATGCGCTACACCGGGCGGTCGTCGAAGTCGATCAGTCCCAATCGCTTCCAGCCTGTACTCAAGAGCCACGTCGTCGCACGGCGCGTCGGCGACTCGGTGCCGACAAGCTCCCTCTTCCACCACGTGTCGACGGTGATCGGTCGAGACCAGCCGTCGAACCATGCGGCGCTCGACCACGGATCGATCCAGTTCTTCGCCGCATACCGCTCGGCCGCGTGATGTCGGCGATTGAGCAGCACGTAGCGCAGCGTGTTTCGCACCTGCGTCGGCGTCGTCAGGATGCGCGCGTGATAACGGTGCGCGAACAGCTTGCCCGTACGCTTCAGTGCGGCGTTCAAGCGCTTCGCGACGCGGATCTCGAAGCCCTGCATGCCGAGCGAGAGCGAGCGCTTCCCCGCGGCCTCGACGACAAGGTGCAGGTGGTTGTTCAGCACGTTGTACTCGGCGATACGGAAGTCCGGCTTGTGCGACTCGCGAATCGCCCGTCGGATGTGCTTCTGCAGCCAGTCCGCGGCGACATTCGGCGCGCCTTCCACCGTACGCAGCGTGATGTGCTGCGGATAGCGCGGCGCGAAGTCGGGACGCGCGTCGTGCGAGATCGAGCCGCGCTCCTTCTTGCGTCCCGCGTTCGGTCGCCAGCCGCCCTTCCCTTCCGGCTTGCGTGCGCTGTCGAGCGAGAGCTGGACATGCACTTTCCTCTGCACCTTACCCGCCATGATTCACGTAGTACTACCAGGAGGGTCTGACATCGATTTCTCGTCGAGAAACGTGCATGTGCCCCCCACGGCTACGAGCGAGTGCCATTTGACGACGCGCTCATCTCCGACGCGTTACCTCCGGTGGACTCTCGAGTCGATGAGAGAGCTGCACGGCGCGCTATCGGCCATTGCTGCGGATTTCAATGTTGCGGGCCGCGATCCGTATGGCTCGAAGCGACCACCGTACCGTGGTGCGGTCGCACGTCGACGCGGCCGCACGCC
>JAEWJO010000334.1 GCA_023386455.1 Pseudomonadota bacterium
GATCAACCTGAACATCGCCGAGGGAACAGGCCGGTTTGACCGCGACCAGCGCAAGTTCCTCGTGACAGCGCGGGGGTCGGCACTCGAGTGCGCGGCGGTACTCGACGCGATGGTTGCGGTCGGAATCTCTTCGTCCGAAGCCTCGGATAGCGATGCTCTCCTCGTCAGAATCGTCTCGATGTTGACCAAGATGATCGGGTAGACGCTTGCGCCTACGCCTACGGATCAACCCAGCCGGACTCTGGGTTAGTGCTCGACGCTGACGGCCGGTGCGCGGCTCGGGATGCGCACGCCGGTGACCGCCCACTTCGCCTGGCGATATGCAAGGTAGCCGATTCCCGCCTTCGCGAAGAACGCGATCGGGAAGGAGAGCCACACGCCGGTCGCGCCGAGGCCGCAGGGGAACGCGAGCAGCCACGACAGCGGCACCTGGATCGCGAGTGTCGACCAGAGGTTGATGCGCAGGCTGATCTTCGTCGCGCCCGAGCCCTGGAGCAGGCCGATCAGCGCCATGTTCGTGCCCGCGGGTAGCATCGCGAGGCCGAGGATCATCATCCACTCGAGCGTGTAGCTCTCGAGCGGCGTGCCCGCTCTCACGTCGAAGATCCGGACGAGCGCGTCATCCGTCAGCACGATCACGATCGCGAGCAGCGTCATGATCGCCGTGCACAGGATCATCGATGCGCGCGCGACCTGACGAGCGCGGTCGACGCTGCCGCCGCCGAGCGCCTGCCCGACCATCGCGCTCGTCGCCTGCGCGATGCCGAGGCCCGGCACGAACGCGAGCGACTGGACGCGGAGGCCGAGGCCGTGTGCGGCGACCGCGAGCCCGTCGATCCGGCCGAGGATGCCGAGCGCGGTCAGAAAGCCCGCGTTCAGGATCAGCATGTCGATCGCCGCCGGCCAGCCGATCCGGTACAGCTCGCCGGCGAGCGCGTGATCGATCTTCTTCGGTGCGAGCGGCAGCTTGAGGTTGGGAACCGCGCCGCTGCGCAGCACGATCACGAGCGCCACCATGTTGAGGAACTGCGCGATCACGGTGCCGATCGCCGAACCCGTGACGCCGAGTGCCGGGAGCCCGAGGTTGCCGAGGATGAGGCCGTAGTTCAGGACCGCGTTGACGACGTTCGTGCCGAGCGCCACGAGGAACGGGATCCTCGTGTTGCCGACGCCGCGCAGGATGCCCGCGTAGAGCAGTGTCAGGTAGAAGAACGGCGTACCGATCATCATCGGTCGCAGGTAGTCGGCGCCGAGGCTGGCAACGGCGGGCGACGCGCCGAGCACGCGCAGGATCGGCTCCGCCGCGATCGCGCCGATGCCGCCGATGACGACGCCGACGATCACCGTCATCATCGTCGACTGGACGAGCAGGTGGTTGAGGCGCCGGGTGTCGCCACCGCCGTATGCGCGCGCGACGAGCGCGACCGTGCCAACGAGCAGGCCGAGCATCGCGACCATCAGGAGGAAGATCACCTGGATCGCGAACCCGAGCGCCTCGAGGGCGTCCTGGCTGTTGGGCATGCGCCCGCACAGCGCGGAGTCGACCGCGAGCATGAGCACGTTGAGGGTGTTGAGCCCGATGATCGGTCCGGCGAGCTTCAGCAGCTGCATCCAGATCGGCGACGACGACGCGGGTAACGATGAAGCTGGAGCCGACAGAACGGGCAGCTTAGCTCATCGCTCTTCGGAGGCGACGCCAAACCAGGCCGTGATGCTCCAGATCGCACGAGGCTGCATCGGATCGATCACGTCGAAGCGATAGAGGCGCGCGGCTTGTAGTGCGCTGAACAGTTTTTTCGCCCACGCGATGCGCAGCTCGGCCGCGCCGGCGGCATCGCGCTCGCTCGCGGCCGCCCAGAGGGCACCTTGCACCCACCGTCCCATCGGTGCGCCGCCGCTCGCGACTACCAGATCGGGCAGGTCGGGACGCGCGCGCGCGCCGAGCTCGATCCAGCAGGCGTCGCTCGTCGCGCCAAGCGAGACGCCCGCCCCCGCGCCGCCGCTGCCACGCTCCCAGATCCCCATCGAGTCGCCGTGGGCGACGCGCTCGATCCGGTAGAGCGGACCGAACAGCGCGCCGACCGAACCGGTTCCCGCACGGACGTCGCCGCGCGCGGACCACGTGATGCCATGCCACACCGCCGCGGCGCTGCCGTACGCGACCCCGGATGCGCCACCGTGCGCCGCCGTGCCCGGCGCGAGCTCTGCGACGATCGAGAGGCCGAGCTCGGCGCGCGCGTCCTCCTGTTCGTACACGCGATGACCACCGACCTCGAGGGCGCTGCCGTGATCGGGATCGACCGCGAGCCCGGCATGCAGGCCGAACGGCTTCGCGAACCGGTAGCGCGTGCTCGCCGCGACCACCGCGGGATCGAGGACGTCGTCGATCTCGAGGCCGAGCTCGAACGACGTGCTGCGAATGCCCGCCCGCACGCCCGTGCGCCAGCGATCGTCGAGCGAGACGCGATAGCCGTCGACGATCGAGCCGATATGCGACGGCGCGAGCGCGCCACCGGCGATCGCGAGCTGGACGTCGCCGATGTCGTGATGAGCCTCGAGCGCACGAATGATCGTGATCGCACGCTCGGGCGCGGACCAGTCGGACGTGCGGAACTCGGCGTCGTCCCAGACACCGCGCGCGCCGAGCCCGATCCGCACGGTCTCCCATGCGACATCGAGCCGCAGCTCGAGCGCGCCGTACGTCGAGGCTCCTTGCGCGCCTGCGCCGACCGACGCACCGATCGAGACCTCGGCCGACGCCTGCGACGCGATGACGCAGAGGAGGCCAGCCGAACACAGGACGCGCACGCACCGAGGGTCGCTCCGTGCGGGCAGAGGGACAAATTTATTACGTCTCGACGGTCTCGTTCGCCGCCGCGTCGCGCTTGGCGCGGAACGCGCTCGCCTTCTTGACCTGTCGCCACGTCACGAGGCCGGTCGCGAGCAGCAGCGCACCGCCGATACCGAGGAGCCGATAGCGATAGGCTCCGTTCTTCGCCGGATACGGGCTCGTCCAGAAGCCGGAGCGGCCCGTCGGCTGCTGGTACTCCATCGGCGGCGGTCCCGCACCGGGCTCGGCGAATGCCGGGACCGCGCAGAACGCGAGCACGGAAGCGATCACCAGACGCTGCATGGCCTAGGTCTTACTCCTTTTTCGGCGGCGCGGTAGGTCGGGCGTTCTTGATCGCCTCCTTCACGCGCTTCATGCACTGGTCCTCGGTCTCCGTCCCGTCCTTCACGAACACGAGCGGCGTCGCGATCGCGCGGTCGTATTCCTCCTGCGTGATCCGCTCACGCGTGAGCATCAGCTTGAGGATTCGCTCGATCTTCGCCTGGGTCCACTTGTAGAGCGTGCCCTGGCAGTACTGCTTGTAGCGCTCCTTGGGGTTCGGGAGGATCGACGAGAAGAACGCCGCCTCGGTCGGCGTCAGGTCCCTCGCCGGCTTGCCGAAGTAGTGCTGCGCCGCCGGACCGATGCCGTAGAGCTGCGGCCCGTACTCGATCACGTTGAAGTAGATCTCGAGGATGCGGTCCTTCGTCAGCGTGTTCTCGACGTGCCACGTCAGGAACAGCTCCTGGAGCTTTCGCGCGAGCGTCTTCTCTCGATAGAGCAGGACGTTCTTCACCATCTGCATCGTGATCGACGACGCACCCTGACGGAACTTGCCGGCCTTGAGATCCTTGACGAGCGCGGTGCGGAACTCGCTCGTGATGAAGCCGTGGTGCTTGTAGAACGCGCCGTCCTCGGTCGTCATGATCGACTTGATGAGGTTCGGCGAGATCTGATCGAACGGTACGAACTCCGGGTTCTCGGGGCCGACGACGAACGACAGCCACTCGCCCTTCTCGTACTCGACATAGTGCTCGAATGGATTCTCGAGCCGCTTCGGCGAGTCCGCCGGCTCGTCGACGACGCGACAGTGGTTGATACCGACGTGGCCGCCGAGGACCGTCGTGTCGAGATTCGTCCAGTCGATCTCGAGCTTCACGTCGGCATCGAACATCCCCTTGATCTTGTAGCCCTGCATGTAGGGCGCCATCTCGGCGGGAATCGCGTCGAGCACGCGCTGGCAGGCGATCGACGGGATCACCAGCCGCAGCTTCATGACCTGGATGCCGTACGGTCCGCGCATCGGCCGCGCCGGCTCCGCCGCGTCGTCATCGTCATCCTTCGCCGCGGTCTTCGCCGGCTGCGCCGCCTCGGGGACGACGATGTCGTGCCGCGGATTGATGATCGTCCCGGTCACCGAGAACGGCAGGTCGCGAGCGATGAAGTCGCCGCGCGTCAGGTTCAGCGTGCGCGTCGCGCGGTCGTAGCTGCCGGCGATCTGCGCGGAGAGATCCAGATCGTGTACTTCCTTGTCCGCGATCATCGGGTGACCGACGTTGAGGCCGCTCAGGTTGAGGTCGCCCGAGAACTTCGCGCCCGCCTTGTCGATCGCGACGTGCAGCTCGGTGTCGATCGCCGTCGTCTGGTAGTCGACGATCGCCGAGCTCGCGAGGATCGGCGCGAGTCGATCGAGCTGGAACTTCGCGGCGACGAGGTCGAGCTGCGCGGTCTCCGCTCTGGGCTCGAACCCGCCCTTCGCCGTCCACAGCCTGCCCGGCACACCGCCGTAGCCGCCCGCGAAGTCGAGCACGTAGCGGCCGCGCTTGTCGGGATCCGCGACGACCGTGCCCGCGATGCCCGACAGCGACATCTTCGACCACAGCGTGATCTCGCCGCCGTCGACGGTGACGACCGGAGGCATGCCGTCCATCTTGCGGACCTCGATCGCCTTCACCGAGGCCTTCGGGGCCGAGGGCGTCGTCGCGGTGACATCCTTCACGTGCGCGACGACCTGCATCGGCGTCCACGTCGCATCGCCGCCGTCGACCAGCGCGGTCGCGCCCGTGATCGCGTCGTCGGCGTGGAGCTTCATGCTCGTCACCGTGATCCTCGTCGGGCGCAGCGTCCCGAAGTCGGCCCTCTTCGCGCCGGTCGTGCCGCCGCCGCGCACGCGATCGAGGATGTCGAGCACGTTGTCGCGGCCGAACGCGTCGCGCCGCAGCGACACCACCAGGCCGCCGAGCTTCGCCTCGCCGACCTTCACGTTACCGACGAGCGAGCTCCAGGTATCGAACGTGACCTCGATGCGATCGATGCGGACGAGCGGCCGCTCGCCGTCGAACGGGCCGCGGATCTGGACATCGTGGAGCACGGCGTGGCCGAGCGAGACGTCGATCTCGCCGAACTGCACCTCGCGGCCGAGCTTCTGCGCGACCTTCGCGCCGACCTTCTTCTTGATCATGTACGCGCCGACGCGCGGGTAGATCACGCCGAGGGTCAGGGCGACGAGCAGCAGCGCTCCGAGGACGATCCCGCCGGCCCAGAGCCAGCGTCGAGGGACGTTCGGTAACCGCACCACGTCCTTGTACAACAATCGAGCGCGCGGTTTGTTCTTACTTACATGTCAGCGCGAGGATGTGCCCGTCATCCTTGGCATTCGTTCCGACGAGCAGCAGCCAGTCACCGGCCTTGAACGCGGGCTTGGCCTCGAGCGTGCGCTTGCCCTCGGCGTTGTCCATCGTCACCGTCAGCTCGACGCGCTTCTCCGTACGATCGCGTAGCAGGATCGACGCGGCGCCCTGCTTGAGCGAGAGGCTCTCGTTCTTGAGCTTCGTCAGCGACGCGCTGCCCGCGGAGAGCTTCTTGAAGCTGTTCCACGACGTGAACGGCGGCTTCTTCAGCTTCTTCTCGAGCGGTTTGAGATCACCGTCGATCGAAGCGGCCTTGTCGTTCGTCGCGGCGATCTCCATGTAGCTGCACTCCGCATCGCCTGCGAATGCGGGAGTCGCGCCGAGCGCCGAAAACGTGAACACAGCGGCGAGCCAAAGCCTCGGGCTCATATGCCCTCCACAGTATCTTCTGGCGTCACCCAGATCACGGTCGTGTTGCCATCTTCGTCTTCGAGATTGAAGACCGTCCCCGTTCCTCCCGGCGTGTCGAGCGATTCGATCTCGGCCGGCTGGATCACCGGCATGTTCTCGACGGGGCCGCGCTTCGCGACCGTGCCCGGCTCCGTCGGTGATCCGAGGACGAGTGCGAGCGCGGCGACCGCGCCGGCGCTGACGACGCCGGTGACCACGTGGCCGCGGTGCTGCTCGAACCAGCGCCCGATCCGCCGCCAGAAGCCGCTCGCCGGCGCGGCGTCGCTCGCGGGCGCTCGATCGGTCGCGGTCTCGCGCGCGATGCCCTTGTCGATCTCGCGCCAGAGCGCGTCGATCTTCTTCTGCGGCACCGCGTCCGCGCTCATCTCGAGGTGACCGCGCACGAGCTCGCCGAGCTCGTTCATCGCGTCGACCTTGTCGCGCGATCCGACCTCGCGCTCGAGCCGCTCCTCGAGTGCGCGCATCTGGCGCTCGTCGAGCTCGCCGTCCGCGAGCTCCATCAGCTCGATGTCGGAGATCGGCTTCATCCGCGGCTCCCGGACGCCGCGGCGTCGTCGTTGTCGGACTCGTCGATCGCGCGGCCATCGCGCAGATCGACGAGCCGCTTCTGCATGTTCTTTCGCGCGTGGAACAGGCGCGACATGATCGTTCCCTTGGAGCAGCTCATCGCCTGCGCCATCTCCTCGTACGACATGCCCTCGAGCTCGCGCATCACGAGCACGGCCCGGTGATTCTCCGAGAGCTCGCCGAGCGCCTCGTCGATCCGCGCCCGGATCTCCTTGTCCATGAGCGCGCGGCCCGGGTTGCCGCCCAGCATCTTCGGGAGCAGCGACTCCTCGGCGATCCCCCCACCCTCCTCGAGGTGCTGCTCGTCCAGCTCGACGGGCTTGGCCCGCCGGTGCTTCCGAAGGTGGTCGATTGCGAGGTTCATGACGATCCGGTAGAGCCAGGTGTAGAAGCTGGAGTTGCCTTCGAACTTGTCTAAGTACTTGTGAGCCTTTATGAAAGCGTCTTGAACGACGTCGAGGGCGTCGTCCTGGTGCCGCAGCACGCCGAACGCCAGGGCATACGCGCGACGGTGGTACCGTTCGAACAGCGTACGAAATGCGTCGCGGTCGCCTTTGCGTGCGGATTCAACCAGCTCGCGGTCATCGACTGGGTCACGTCCGGTGGACGCTCGCTGGCCCTCCTTATTCACGCCGACGGGGTTATATCACCGCAACCACGAGGATGTCGGACGAGGTCGCAAGCGCTATGCTGTTGGGTGCCGGGCGGTAGGGCACACCGTGGCAGCGTCTCGCACTTCGATCTCCGGGTATCTGGCCCGCGTTCGTGGCCTGGTCTACCGGCACGAAGCGGTTCGCGCAGCTCTGCTCGCAGCCGCCGTTCTCGGTGCGCTCGCGCTCGTGCTGCCGCTCGTCGGCGTCGTCGCCGTCGGGAGCCGCGCGACCGCGCTCGCGGTGCTCGGCACCGCCGGGCTCGTCGCGATGCTCGTGTTGATCGGCGCGATCGTGATCGGCTTTGTCGCGCCGCGCCGCCGCTGGGGCCGCGATCGCGAGCTCGCGCGCTGGGTCGGGACGCGGCACGCGCCGATCGCGAGCGATCTGCTCTCGTCCGTCGAGCTCGCCACCGCCCCGGCACGGCCGGGCGCGCCATCGCGCGACCTCGTCGATGCGTTGATCGAATCGACCGAGAGCGAGCTCGAGA
>JAEWJO010000363.1 GCA_023386455.1 Pseudomonadota bacterium
GATCAACCTGAACATCGCCGAGGGAACAGGCCGGTTTGACCGCGACCAGCGCAAGTTCCTCGTGACAGCGCGGGGGTCGGCACTCGAGTGCGCGGCGGTACTCGACGCGATGGTTGCGGTCGGAATCGCTTCGACCGAAGCCTCGGATGGCGATGCTCTCCTCGTCAGAATCGTCTCGATGTTGACCAAGATGATCGGGTAGTCGCGTACGCTTACGCTTGCGCCTACGCCTACGGATCAACCCAGCCGGAGTCTGGGGTTAGTCCGCGACGCGTGCGGCGGTGAGCTGCTTGTCGCCGACGAGGAAGATCGCCTTGGTCACCTTGTCGGCGGTCTTGTCGAACACGACGACGGACTGCAGCTCCTCGATCCAGAACTCGTGGTCCGAGACGGGCAAGAGCCGGATCGCCGGCTCGCCCGGGCCCTCGACGTAGATGCGCTTGTCCTTCACCTTCATCGCGAGCTTGCTGCCCTGGAGCTCGTACGTGCCGGCAAACGTCGCGAGCTGCGCGGCCGTCGGAAACACCGGCACCTTCAGCGTCTGGTTGTCGAGGACGTCGTACATGCGCTTGGCGACGGCATCGATCAGCGAGATCGACGACGACGCGAGGATCACGACGCCGCGCTTCGTCTTCGGATCGAAGCCGATGAAGCTGCGAAAGCCACCGGTCTGCCCGGCCTGCCAGTAGCGGCCCGCGCTGTCGATGTTCCAGCCCAGGCCTTCGTTCGCGCCCTCGGACTCGAGCTGCGGCTCCTGGGTGAGGCGCATCGGCGCGCGGATCGTGTGCGTCGAGCCCGCGGCCGCGTCGAGCTCGGCGTCGAGGAGCGTCAGCTGGTCGCGCACCGACGACACGAGGCCGCCGGCACCTGCGATCGCGTCGTACGTCCACGGCGGAACCGGCGCGAGATCGTCGTTGGTGCCGGTCGCGCGGCGCGGCGCGGCCGACGCCGGGATGGTGAAGAACGTGTCCTCGAGCTCGAGCGGCGCGAGGACGCGCTTCTGGATGGCACCGGGCAGGCCGAGGCCCAGCTTCTTGCCGAGCGTGAAGCCGAGCAGGCCGACGCCGTAGTCGGAATGGATGATGCGCGTGCCGGGCGTCGCCTCGAGCGACGTGCTGATCAGATCGCGATAGAGCTGATCCTCGCCGTAGCCGCCGAACGGATCGGGCGAGCCAAGCTTGCGGCTGATCGCGAGCGGCACCGGTGGCAGCCCGGAGCTGTGGAGCGCGAGCTGCTTCAGCGTGATCGGCGTCTTGCCGGCGGTCGGCGCGGTGACACCCGGAGGGAGCAGCTCGGCGACCGGGGTCTCCAGCTCGACCTCCTTCTTCTGCACCGCGTCGGCGAACAGGAGCCCGGTGTAGACGTGGGTGACCGAGCCGAGCTCGAACAGCGTCGTGCCGGTCGGCGGCTTGCCGCCGGGACCCGCGCCAAAGCCGTAGATCTCGCGCTTGCCCGCGTCGTAGAGGCCGATGACGACACCGTTCACGAGCTCGGCATCGACCATCGGTGCGAGCTGCGCGGCGACGGCCGCGCGGTGCGGACCATCGGGGTCGCGCGGCTGAGCCGGCGCCTTCGGCGTCGAGGGATGGGCAGCACCACCGCCGCAGGCTGCGAGGACGAACAACGAGACCCAGCGCATCATGTGCGCCCGTAGCCTGACGGGCTTGCACACCACGCGCAAGGGCTCGCCAGCGCGTGTGAAGAGGCTCGTGGTCCCGCAGGCGTGGTTCGTGTAAGAGTCGACCGCATGCGGTTCTCGACGGCGACCCTGGTGGTCGGGCTCGGCCTCTCGGCGTGCACCGTCGACGGCGAGCTCGCGACGTCGGTCGACGAGTCGCCGGTCATCGGCGGCGCGAACGCCCCCGCCGGCAAGTGGCCCGATGCGGTCGCGGTGCTGTGGTCCGGAGAGCAGGCGTGCACCGGCACGCTGATCGCGCCGACCGTCGTGCTCACCGCGGGTCACTGCGTCGAGTTCGATCCGCCGAACGGAGTACTCGTCGGTGCGAGCGCGCTGTCGAAGGCGAGCGAGGGCGAGACGATCCGGATCGCGAAGGCGATCGACTATCCGGGCTCTCAGAACAGCGTCGACGTCGGGATCCTCGTCCTCGAGAAGCCGTCGACGATCGAGCCGCGTCCGATCGCGTCGGGCTGGGCGCGCTTCGACATCAAGAACGGCGCCGCCATCGAGCTCGTCGGCTTCGGCACGATCGACAGCGGAGGTAGAACGCCGACCGACGTGCTGCAGGAGGCGACGTCGACGATCACCGACTTCAACTGCACGACGAGCCGCGGCTGCAACACCGCCGCGCGCCCAGATGGCGAGCTCGGCGCCGGCGGCATGGGTATCGACACCTGCCCCGGCGATTCCGGCGGCCCGCTGTACCTGACGACCGACTACGGCACGTTCGTCGCCGGCGTCACGTCGCGCGCCTACGACAACGCGCGCACCGCGTGCTCCGAGGGTGGCATCTACGGCCGCCCCGACAAGATCATCGACTGGATCGACCAGATCACCGGCGTGAAGGTCGCGCGTGGCCCGACGCCGGAGGCCGTGGCGATCATGACCTCGCGCGGCGAGGCCGGCGAGACGAAGATCACCGTCAACGATCCGAAGAGCTCGGATCACACGTTCGCGATCGTCACGCCGCCCGACAACGGCCGCGCCGCCGTCAGCGAGTCGGGCACCGTCCGCGTGTGCCCGAACCGCGACGTGGTCGGTGACGACCTCGTCGTCGTCGGCGTCACCGACGCGGCCGATCCGTCGCGCAGCCTGCAAGTCCCCATCCCGATCCTGATCGCCGACGGCTCGCCGCCCGACGACTGCGACGAGACTGCGTTCGGCGACGATGGAGGCTGCTGCGACAGCCGCCGGGGTGCCGGTGGCTCGATCCCGCTCGCGCTGATCGTCCTCGGCCTGCTGGGCCGTCGCCGCCGCAGGGAGTAAGCTCGTCGGCGCATGGCCGAGACCTGGCTCAAGTGCAGCGCCTGTAAGAACCCGATCCCGTACAACGCGACGCACTGGGTGTGCAGCGTGTCGACGTGCAACCGCAAGGCGACCGGCTACGTGTTCTGCACGGTCTCCTGCTGGGACAGCCACGTTGCCGACGCGCGGCACCGCGATGCGTGGGCCGTCGAGAAGCGCGCGCCGACGAAGGAGCAGTGGGAGCGCGAGCTCGCCGAGAATCCGCCTCCTCCGGCGCCCGCTCCCCGGCCGGTCCCTGCCCCGTCTACGCCCGTCGTTCGCCGCATCGTCGGCGAAGCGTCGTCGCCGACACCCGCGCCGTCGTCTGCATCGAGCGGCGGCAGCACGCTCCAGCTCGCCGATGCCGAGCGCGACGTCCTCATCGTCGTGTCGAAGATGAAGAAGTACATCAAGGACCGCTCGGGCTTTAACTGCTCCGACGCGGTCGCGGACATGCTGAGCGATCACGTGCGTGCGATCTGCGACGAAGCGATTCGCACCGCGGCCCGCGACGAGCGCAAGACCGTGCTCGATCGCGACGTTCCGCGCCCGCTGCGCCGCTAGCCGGACAGCTCGTCCGCATCTCGGCGGACACGGACAACGCCGTCGAGGAATTTCGCGCCGCTGGCGCTGGCGCAGGCGTTGCTGTACGAGCGGCGTGGCTGAGCTACCCTGGAGGCATGGTGCTGCGGTTCACGGCGAAAGTGAAGAAGCGCGAGGTCGTCGTGCGCGGCGTGGACCTGCCGGATGGCGCGACCGTGGACGTCACCATCGATCCGCAAGCGGACGACGAGTTCACGGCAGAAGAGCTCGCCGAGATCGAACGACAGGAACGGGAGTCGATGGCCGCCTATCGCCGTGGGGAGTACTACCTCGGTGACGACTACATCCGGTGGGTCCGGGGAGGACCACCGCCTGTACTCGTTCGTGATCAACGAACCGGTGGAGCGGCGGGTCGAACTGGAGTGCGCGACGTGGCAGCAACACCACGGAAGCGAAAGTCAGCTGCGTCTCGAGCTCGCAAAC
The DNA here is from genome assembly GCA_023386455.1 of Pseudomonadota bacterium. Classification (GTDB taxonomy): domain Bacteria; phylum Myxococcota_A; class Polyangia; order Haliangiales; family Haliangiaceae; genus JABFXX01. The sequence goes on from JAEWJO010000363.1 coordinate 3,989, forward strand.
GCCGCTGAGTTGCTGGCGGCGCAGCCCTTTCTGGGCCGCCGCATCGGCAAGGGAACGCGACGCGTGCTCGTCTTGCCGATCACCAGGTTCTCGCTCGTCTATCGCGTAGAGGTGCGCGCCGGGATCGTCCGCACAATGGCGCTGGTCGCGCCGCGCTCGCGACGTCGGCTCTAGCGGCGACGGGCGCGCGCCGTCGCGAGCCAGTGCCCCTCGCGCTCCTGCCACCACGCCTCGACCTCGACCGGAAGGCGAACGAGATCGAGGACCGTGACGCGCACCGAGCCGTCCTCCGCGACATCGAGCTCGACCTCGGTGAACCCGACGTAGCGACGGACGATCGGATCGATCGCCTTGTAGATCGCTTCCTTGATCGCGAACCGCAGCGTCACCTCGCGGCTGCCTGCCGCGGTCAGGCTCTGCTCGCGCGGCGTCAGGATCCGCTTCTCGATCGGCTGGCGCGGCGGCGCCGCGAGCTCGAGATCGACCCCGACGAAGCCGGCATCGGCGGGCGCGACGATCGCGGCCGCGCGCGCGCCCTTGTGGCTGATCGAGCCAACGAACCCCGCTGGCAGCACCGGCGCTCCGCGGTCGTTCGAGCCGATCTCGATCTCGACGCCGAGCGCCTCGCGCATCGCGGCGCGTCCGGCGGCGAGCTCGCGCCGCCTCGTCGGTCCGAGCGTCGCGGCGACCCGACGTTCGTCGCCGACGAGGTGAACATCGCCCTCGAGATCCGGATCGACCTCGAGGATCACGCAGCGGCCGTGCGGCGTGATGACGAGATCACGGCGCGGCGGCACGGGCATCTCTCGGCTGACCGTTCGGCCGCGGCCGCATCACCATCATGTGGTTGTGCTTGTCCTGATCGGGGTAGCCGAAGCGGAACGGCAGCTCGCGGTGCTCTTGATCGGCCCACAGCTTCACGAACTCCTTGCGCGCGCCGATCGGGTCCTGGATGAAGTACGGACCGGTGAAGTCGCCGAACGTGAGCTGCTCGAAGCCGGCGGGCTCGGCGTAGCGCGGCGGGACTCCCGACGCGTCGGAGATCATCCACGCGGCGTGGCCGAGGAGATAGTCGCGCACCGCCGAGAAGTCGTTCCACCACAGGAGGAAGCTCGCAGCCTTCGTCATCACCGCGACCTTGCCCTTCGCGGCGAGGTGCGCGATGACGCGACCGTCGGCCTTGTTGTGCGCGTTGTCGAGGTTCGCGAGGATGTGGCGGTACGTGCGGACCGGCGCGTTCACGTCGCCGCGGCGCCGGAACTGGATCTCGACGTTCGCGAACGCGCTCGTCTGCTCGTACCAGAAGTGCATCGAGTGCTTCTTCTTGCTGCCCTTCTGCGCGATCGCCTTCGCTCGCTCGTCGAGCTCCTTGCCGGTGAGGTAGCGGATCGAGCCGTCCTGCTCGAGCTCGAAGTAGCGCAGCTGCACGGGCTCCATGTCGTGCACCGCGAGGCCGGCGAACGCGAACATGATCGTGCCCGGTAGCTCGGAGTGCGACGCCGCCATGAGGCTCTGCGTCGTCGAGTAGGCCTCGCCGTAGAGCCGGCGGATGTCGGTGCTGATCGACTTGAGCTCGACCGCGAGGCGCTTGCCGTCGATCGTATCGATCGAGCGGATATCGCCGGGTGCCTCGAGCGAGAGCGTCGTCAGCTCGGTCGCGTCGGGGAACACCGTGAGCGCGGAGCTGAGGTCGCCGCCACCGAACGGATAGACGACGACACCGGGCACGTCGGCGGAGCGCAGCTTCGCGATGTACGGCCGGGCCTTGTCGACCCACGTCTTGCGATAGTCGTCGTAGATCCACTTCATCCGCGCGCAGTGCGCGTCGATCGCCCGTGCCGCGAACCGCTTGGGGATCGCGCTCTCGCCCCCGCAGGCGGCGACCCGGAACATCGTCTGCGCCTCGGCGGTGTAGTCCGTGCCGTCGCCGGCCCGGGCAGCCGACGTCAGCGAGAGGAGAACGGCCACCGCCAAGGTCCGCATCGAACACGTTGTATCGCATGTCGGAGGTTTGCCAGGGAGGTGCCGGAGGGGTGCCCGACCGGTGGTGGACCCTCGCCACCTGCCGGTCGTAACCGTCCGGATTCACGTGATTACGCCGTGCGGCACGGTCCGTGGATAGTGGTCCGACCATGACTCGCCTCGTTGTCCTCCTCGGCCTCGTTCTCTCGCTCTCGGTCACCGGCTGCGCGGAGCCGCACTCGGTGATGGTGAAGCGCCCCGAGTCGCCCGCCGTCGACACCGCCGTCACCGCGATGTGGTCCCACGAGATCCACAAGGTCGCCCGGGACGGCGACTGGATCCTGACCCGCAGCTACTACGCGGTCGCCGACATGATCTCGCTCGCGACGCCGGGCGAGGACCTCTCGCACGCATCGATCTACGACGCCAAGCGCGACACCGTCATCGAGGCGGTCGGCGACGGCGTGCGCGAGATTCCGCTCGCCCAGCTCGTGCAGCGTAACCACTACGTCATCGTCGTGCGCCCGAGCGCCATGACGAACGCCGAGCGCGAGCGGTCGGTCGAGCGCGCGCGCAGCCGCATCGGCACGCCGTTCGATACGCGCGGCATGCTCGGCTGGGACAACCCCGACAAGCTGTACTGCTCGGAGCTCGTGTGGTGGGCCGCGCAGGGCGAGCTGCGCACCGGCGATCATCACCGCGTCGTCACCCCTGGCGACCTCATGGACTACGGCGAGGTCGTGTACTGGAGCGGCAAGCGCACCGACGCGCAGGTGATGCGGCAGGCGATGGTCCGCGAGCCGCAGCCGCGCGAGCAGCTCGCGGTGATGCACTAGCTACGCGACGGTCTGGATCGTCGCGCCGAGCGCGGTCAGCGCCGCGGCGAAGCCGGGATACGACGTCGCGACATTGTCGGCGTCGTCGATGTGCGTCGGGCCGCTGGCGACGAGCCCGGCGATCGCGCCCGCCATCGCGATCCGGTGATCGCCATCGGCGAACACGGTGCCCGGATCGAGCGGACCCTCGGGCCGGCCCTCGACGGTGAAGCCGTCCGGGCGGACCTCGCACGCGACGCCGAAAGACCGGAGCATCGCGCACGTGGTGGCGATGCGATCCGATTCCTTCACGCGCAGCTCCTCGGCATCGCGCACGATCGTCGTGCCGCGTGCACGAGCGGCGAGCACGGCGAGGATCGGCAACTCGTCGATCGAGCGGACCGCGAGGTCACCCGCGATCTCGGTCGCACGCAGCTCGCGTGCCGGGCCGCGAACGACGAGCGTCGCGATCGGCTCGGGACCGGCATCGCGGCGATCCTCGAGCACCACCTCGCCGCCCATCGCGGCGATCGCGTCGAGGAAGCCGGTGCGCGTCGGGTTCACGCAGATACCGGGCAGGCGGACCTCCATCGCGCCGGCGACCAGCGCGGCGGCGACGAGGAATGCCGCCGACGATGGATCGGCGGGCACCTCGAAGCCGGCACCGGCGAGGCGGCGGTCCCAGCCGCGCGTGTCGATCGTGGTCGTCCGGCCGCGGACGACGAGCGGCGCGCCGAGGTACGCGAGCATGCGCTCGGAGTGATCGCGGCTCGGGCCTGGCTCGGTGACGCTCGTCGCGCCGTCGGCGTAGAGCCCGGCGAGCAGGATCGCGGTCTTCACCTGTGCCGACGCCATCGGCAGCGTGTAGTCGAGCGCGCGCAGCGGGCCGGTCGCCGGGCCAACCGTGAGCGGCGGGATGACATCGACGCCGGTGCCCCGGCCCGTGATCGATGCACTCATCTTCAGGAGCGGCTCGATGACGCGGCGCATGGGCCGCTTCGACAGCGACTCGTCGCCGAACAGCGTCGTCGCGAACCGCTGGCCGGCAAGCAGGCCGCAGAGCAGGCGAATGGTCGTGCCCGAGTTGCCGCAGTCGATGGGCGCGGCCGGCGCCGTCATGCCGTCGAGCCCGGTGCCGGCGATCGTGATCGCGGCGCCGTCCTTGCCGACCGTTGCACCGAGCGCCGTGATCGCCTTTGCCGACCGGCCGTTGTCGGCGCCGTCGCCGAGGCCGAGCACGCGCACGGGAGTCTGCGAGAGCAGCGAGAACAGCAGCGCACGGTGACCGATCGACTTGTCGCCGGGGACCGTGATCGTGCCGTTCAGAGGACCGGTGGCGGGCTCGACGATCAGCTTCATGACGCGGGCGGAAGCATCGCACGAGCACGCTCGACCGCGCGCGCGAGATGACGCGGCCCGATCGCGACGATCGCGCGCACCCACGCTCCCTGCTCGACGAACCGCGCATCCTGAAGACTCGTCGACACGCCGAGCGCACGGATCGCCGGCTCCGCGGCGAGCGCGTGAAGCAGCGTCTCGAGACTGCGGTGCATCCGCTTCACCGCGTCCTTGTTCTTCCTGTCGCCGGGGTCGGTGGCATCGGCGTCGACGATCAGCGCGAAGTCATCGACCATGTCGGCCCAGACCGAGAGCCGCGCCGGCGCGAGCTCGAGGCCGGTCTGGCGCGCGAGCGCGACACGCGCGTCGAACGGCAATCGCGCGGTGACGCGCAGGACCGCGCCCGGCGCCTCCTTCGGCATCGCGTGGTCGCGAAGCAGCAGGAGGTCGCGCGCGGCGACGAGCGGCGTCTGGCGGGCGATCGCGGTGCGCGCCTCGAGCTGCCGCGTCCACTCCGGCGGGCCGAGCGCGACGAGCTCCGGCGTCAGGCGCACGCCGTTCGCGATGTCGTCGGACTTCGTCGCGAGCACGGTGATCGTCGTCGCCGCGTCGGTACCGACGCCATAGGCGGCGAGCACGACGACGTCCGCCGTGCCGAGCGGCGACCCCTGCACCGCGAGCGGCAAGCCCGGCAGCCTCGCGTCGGCGCCGATCGAGGCGAGCGCCTGCGTCGCGACCGGGCCCGCGACGGCATTCGCGCGCAGCCGCGCGAGATCGAGCTCGATCACGATCTGCGCGCCGTCGGGAACCAGCGCGAGGATCTGCTCGGCGACGGTCGCCGGCCGCTCGGGCTCGACCGGGCCGGCGGCGGTCTTCCCTCGCCCACCGCACGCGCACGCGAGCGCGACCAGCGCGGCGAGGGCAGCCTTCACGCGAGGACTTCGTTGAGCGCGCCGATCACGCGCGGCATCTCCTGCGCGGAACCGACCGACACGCGGATGTGGTTCGGCAGGCCCCACGCCGCCATCGGCCGGACGATCACGCCCATGCGCAGCAGCTTGTCGTAGATCGGGCCCGACGGCTTGCCGCAGTCGATCAGGACGAAGTTCGAGAGCGACGGGTAGACCTTGCCCTTCACCTCGCGACGCAGCTGCTCGATCGCGCTGCGCGCGTGCTTCGCGCTGATCGCGACGTGCTCCTGATCGTCGAGCGCGGCGACCGCGCCGACCATCGCGATGCTCGACACGTGGAACGTGCGACCGACGCGGCCGAGCAGGTCGATCACCGGCTTGGCCGCGACCGCGTAGCCGACGCGAAGCCCGGCGAGCCCGTAGATCTTCGAGAACGTGCGCAGCACGACGACGCGCTTGTCCTGCTTCGCGAGCTCCATGCCGTCGACGTGGTCGACCTCGGGCCATTGCGCCGCGTACTCCGCGTACGCCTCGTCGATCACGAGCAGCGCGCGCGACGGCAGCGCCGCGAGCACCTTCTGGGCGTCGGCGCGGGTCACGACCGAGCCGGTCGGGTTATTCGGAGAGCCGAGGACGACGACCTTCGTGCGCGGCGTGATCGCGGCGATCAGCGCGTCGGCGTCGAGGCCGAGCTCGGGAGTCGTCGGGGCCGCGACAAACGGTCGCCCCGCGACCTGCGCGGCGAGCCGGTACGACAGGAACGCGTACTTGTGGGACAGGACCTCGTCGGTCGGCTCGCAGGTCGCGAGCACGAGCTGGTACAGGAGGTCGTTCGAGCCGTTGCCGAGCGCGAGCTCCTCGAGCGGTACGCCGAGCTTGGCACTGAGGGCCCGCCGCAGCGCGAACCCGCCAGCGTCGGGATACAGATGCAGCTGGGACAGCGCCTTGGGGATGGCGGCGAGCGCCCTGGGCGACGGTCCCAGGGGGTTCTCGTTCGATGCGACCTTGATGGCGCCGGAGATCCCGAGCTCGCGCTCGAGCTCCTCGATCGGCTTACCCGGCTGGTAGACGTCTAAGTTACGGACATGTGCGGGGGCGAGCTCGTCGATCGTGGGGTCTGGCACAGCGGCAGGACCGTACAGGCGGAATGCCCGGGATGGCAACCCCGGTCTATAGTGCCAAGCGCATGCGTCGCATCCTTCCCTGGCTCGCGGTGGCCATCCTTTTTCTGGCCCCGTCGATCGCCGCGGCCGATGACGGCACGTTCGCGAGCTACGAGCAGCGCGGCTGGATCTGGCTGTTCCTCGCGTCGTTCGGCTTCGGCTTTCTGACCTCGCTCACGCCGTGCGTCTATCCGATGATTCCGATCACGCTCGCGATCTTCGGCGCGCGTGGCGAGAACGTGTCGCGCGGCCGTGCGCTGATGCTCGCGACCGCCTACGTCGGCGGCATGGGCCTGACCTACGCCGCGCTCGGCGTCACGTTCGCGCTGATCGGCAAGGCCGGCGACTTCGGCACGCAGCTCGCGAACCCGTGGATCGTCATCCCGCTCGTCCTGCTGTTCCTGACGCTCGCCACCTCGATGTTCGGCGCGTTCGATCTGCAGCTGCCGAGCAGCCTGCAGGCGAAGCTCACCGGCGTCGGCGGCAAAGGGTTCGGCGGCGCATTCGCGATGGGTCTCGTCGGCGGCCTGATCGCCGCGCCGTGTACCGGCCCGTTCCTCGCCGGCCTGCTCGCGTCGGTGTCGACGACCGGTAACGCGGTCATGGGCGGCGCGCTGCTGTTCACGTACGCGATCGGAATGGGCGTCCTGTTCTGGGTGCTCGCCGCGTTCGCGATGGGCCTGCCGAAGAGCGGCGCGTGGATGGACGGCGTGAAGTCGACCGGCGCGATCGGCCTTCTGTTCGCGGCGATCTACTACCTGAAGCCGTTCCTCCCGTGGCTCCGCACGGTCGCGTCGCCGGAGGTCTGGTTCCTGTTCGCCTCGATCGGCGTCGCCATCCTCGGCATCTTGATCGGCGCGATCCACCTGTCGTTCCACGCGGGCTGGGGCGAGCGCAGCCGCAAGGCGACGGGCGTCGCGCTCGTGCTCGCCGGCGCACTCGGCGCCTGGATGTGGAAGATGACGCCGAAGCAGCGCCTGCCGTGGATCCACGACGAGGTCGCCGCGTTCGAGAAGGCGCGCGCCGAGGGCAAGGGCGTCATGGTCGACTTCTCGGCGACGTGGTGTAACCCGTGCGAGGAGCTCGAGCTGACGTTCGGCGACGACGACGTCTACGAGGCGATCACCTCGAAGTTCGTGCCGCTGAAGTTCGACGTCACGGACTCGAGCGACATCAACTTCAATCGTCGCTCGCGCTACAAGGCGGACACGTTGCCGTCGGTCGTGTTCATGAGCGCCGACGGCAAGGTGCTCGGCCGCGTCAACAAGATGGTCGAGCCCGAGGACATGCTGCCGGTGATCGGCAAGGCGACCAAGCAGCTCGCCGCCGCGCCGAAGCCGGCCGCCACGCAGCTCGCGTGGTCGCCCGACGAGGACACCGCGTTCGCGAAGGCGCGCGCCGAGAACAAGGGCGTCATGGTCGAGTTCTCCGCCGCGTGGTGCGTGCCCTGCGAGGAGCTCGAGCGGACGCTCGGGCACGCCGACGTCTCCGCCGCGATCACCGCGAAGTTCGTCCCGCTCAGGTTCGACGTCACCGAGGCGACCGACATCAACGGCGAGCGCCGCGCCCGCTACAAGGCGGACACCCTGCCTGCCGTCGTGTTCCTGAGCGCCGACGGGAAGGTCGTCGGCCGCGTCGACCGACTGCTCGAGCGCGACGAGCTGCTGCCGCTGATCGGCAAGGCGGCCGGTCAGCTCGCTGCCGCGCTGATCACCCCCGCCGGCGACACGACGGCATCGGCCAACTAGCTGTCGCGCCCACCCATTCGGTGCTATCGATAGAGCGTGCCGCTCGGCCGGATCCTCGTGGTCGTTCTTGCGCTGACCCATGCGGTCGGCCTCGCCGACCTCGTGCTCGACGACGAGCAAGCCTGCACCGATGACGGTTGCCGCGACTGCCTGCCCGACGCCGCCTGCCGCTGCCACTGTCCGAGCGCGATGCCGATCGTGCAGTCCACGTCGACCCAGCTCGCGCCTGCCGCGCGATCGCCCGGCACCTACGTACCGTTCGTCGCCACGGAGCGCATGCACGCGAGCCCCGATCCTCGCGAGATCCTGCACGTGCCGCGGTTCGGCGCCTGATCTGCAATCGCTGATCACGCATCGAACCAATCCCGACGAACAACAGCGGACGTGCGTCCGCTGCGAGGTACGTCATGTCACGCACTTCACGCGCGCGGCTCGTCTGCGCCGCGCTGCTCCTGTCCTGTCCCGCCGCCGCATACGCGGACTCACTCACGATCGATCTCCCGACCGCTCACGCGCGTGCGCGCCAGCACGCGCCCGATGCGATCGCGGCGCACGCCCTCGTCGAGCAGGCGCGGGCCGCGGGCGTCGGCGCGCGCATGCGGTTCGAGGAGAACCTCGACATCTCCGGCGGGGCCGGCGTGCGCTCGGGCGACCCCAAGACGACCGCCGCAGACGTCCGCGTTGGCCAGGAGCTCGAGCTCGGCCGGCGCTCCGCGCGGATCGCGGTCGCCGATGCGGGGCAGCGCCTCGCTCGCGCGTCGACCGAGCAGGCGCTGCGCGAGCTCGACCTCGCCGTGACGCTCGCCTGGAACGAGGCACGGTTCGAGGACAAGGCGGTCGAGATCGTGACGTTGTCGGAGACGCTGACCACGCGCTCCGTCGCTGCCGCGGAGCGACGCCACAAGGCCGGCGAGCTCTCGGACCTCGACCTCGACCTGGCGAGGGTCACGCTCGCGCGCGCACGTGCCGCCGTCGCGAACGCCCGCGCGCTGCGTGCCGCCGCGATCGGCAAGCTCGCCGCGCTGATCGGCGCGCGTCCGGGC
>JAEWJO010000364.1 GCA_023386455.1 Pseudomonadota bacterium
TGCTGATCGGCGCGAGCGCGGCAACGATCGCGGTCGCGGGGATCCATGCCGCGCGCATCTACCGCGCCGGCCGCGACGCGCAGCGCCGGCTGCTCATGCAGACCTGGCACCTCCAGCAGCTCCTCCCCGGCAAAGCGTGACCGGCCGCGCCTTGCAGTTGAGTCAACCAGCGACCTCGTGTAGACCCGCCGCATGACGAGAAACGTGGTGCGGGTCATCGGCGTGATCCTCGTGGTCGGCGCGCTCGGGATGCTCGGTATGTTCTGGGGCGACGCACACAGCGGCTTCTCGCCGACCTACAAGGCCGGGGTCGAGCGCGAGGCGAATGCCTCGCTGGCGCTCGTGAAGAAGTTGCAGGCCGAGAACGCGCCGAAGGAGCACCTCGACGCCGCGATGACCGTCGCCGCCGACCGCACGAACGAGCTCGCCGACATTCTCCGCGACGAGAATCGCCACGACACGTACTGGCGGAAGTTCTACGCGATCATCGCCGCGGCGGTGATCCTCGGGCTCGTCGCGCTGTACTTCGGCTTTCGCAAGCCTCGCGCGACCGCCGCGAGCTAGGCCGGCACGCCGGCACGAGGAGGGACCCGAAGCGCTTCGCGCTTCACCCTAGCTGCGGACGCCGACGCCGAGCTTCTGCCGCGTCGCGATCCACTGCGGATGGCCGACGGCGCGGATCAGGTGGGTGAAGCTGTCGCCTCGGGCCTTCGCGCGCGCGGCAATGACATTCGGATCGCCGCCGACGAGCAGCGCGGCGCGGTCTGCATTGCGCTCGCACACCGCGAGGTAGCGCGCGTTGTCGAGCGCGCCCGGTTCGAGGCCGACGAGCAGCGTCTCGAGCCGCGTGCGAAGCTTGACGGGCAGGGCGCCCTTGACCGCGTCGTCGTGAGCGCGCTGGACGTCCTCGTCGACGAACGCCGACACCGCCTCGCGCAGCGGCGCCGGGCCGAACAGGCGGACGATCGACGTCAGCAGGCGAGTGGCATCGCGCGGCGGCAGCCCGGCGAACGCGATGTGCTCGGGCCGCGTCAGCTCGACGGCGCGCGCGAGGATCGCGCGGATCTCGGCCTCGGGCGGCGGCGATGCCGCGGTGGTCAGGCGGCGACCGAGCACGATCACCGGCGTCGCGGCGGCGACGACGGTCACGTCGGCGTCGAAATCCGGTGCGAAGTACAGCATCACGGCGCCGGTGCCGAGCGCGGTCGTCAGGCGCGGGAAGATCGAGACGGCCGGCGCCTTGCTGCTCGCCGGCATGCGCTTCGCGCCCGCACAGCCGTTGCGCGTCAGCGAGTCCTCGAGATCCGGCCACATGAGCGCCGCGGCCTCTGCGAGCGTCGCTGCGATCGGCGCGAGCGCGTGCTCCTCGCTGACGAGGAGCGCGCGATCCTCGACGACGGCCTTGTACGGCTCGTCGTCGCGCATCTGGTAGGGCTTGTGGATCTGGAGGAACGCGCTCTGGTGGACGTCGGCGGCGTGACCGCACGCGACCGCGAGCTCGAGCGTCACCCGGCCGGCGTCCGCCCTGTTCTGGCGGCGCATCTCGTCGCCCCACGCGACGAGGTCGGCGAGCGCACCGGTCGCGTGCGTGATCGCGGCGAGGTGGGCGGCGATCGCGTCGCGGCGCGACGGATCGTTGTCCTGCTTCGCGAGCTCGACGAGCTGGCGGCGTGCGGCGGTCGCGCCTTCGGAGTCCGGCGCGAGCGCGATCGCGCGCTCGAGTGCGGGGATCGCCTGTCGCGTGTCGCCGCGCTGGGCGCGCGCGTGCCCGAGGCGGTACGAGAGCAGCGCGCGATGCGGCGTCTGCGCCGGCGTGAACCGGTCGTCCTTCGCGGTCAGGAGGCGCGTCAGCATCGTCGCCGCGGCATCGACGTCGGCCTGCTCGAGCGCGAGCTGCGACGCGAGGTCGACCGCGTCGACGTCGTACGGATCGGACTCGACGGCGCGCTCCGATGCGGCGCGCGCGCGGACCTTGTCGCCGGCGCCGAGATAGTCGTGTGCAGCGCGCAGGTGACGCGCGGCGCGATCCGCGGCGGTCGCGCCGAACGCGGCCATCAGCTCGGCGGTGCGCGCCGAGCCCGCGAGATCGCCGGAGAGGTCCTGGCGCTCGAGCAGCTTCTCGAGCAGCGGGACGTGCTTGGCCTCGAGCGGCTGCGCGGCCGCGACGGCGGCGGCGAAGCAGGTGCGCGCGCGCTCCTCGTCCTTCAGCATCTGCAGCGACATGTCGCCGAGCGCCTCGAACAGGCGCAGGCGCTCCGCCGGATCCTCGGCGGACATCGCCTGACGCGTCAGCAGATCGGCGGCGCGGCGGTGGTCGCCTTGCTCCATCGCCTGCTCGGCGAGCGCCTGCAGCGCGGGCGCGTAGTTCGGCTTGAGCTCGAGCGCGCGCTCGTACAGGCCGGCGGCCTTCTCCGGGCGCAGCGAGCGGATCTCGGCGAGCGCCGCGTGATAGAGGCCCTGCGCGACCTCGCTCGGGTACGTCGCCGCATCCTCGTGCGTCGCGAGCGGCGAGAGGTGGAGCGCGGACTCGCGCCAGCGCCGCGCCTTGTAGCGGTTCTCGCCGAGCGCGAGCTTGATGAGGAGGTGACCGCGGTGCAGGCGGTCGGCGGCGACGAGCGTCTGGTACGCCTCCTCGTCGCGGCCGAGCTTCTCGTGCGCGGACGCGAGGCGCCGGTGCAGGTCGGCGACGAGCGCGCCCGGTGCGGACACGAGCGTCGTCCCGTCGAGGATCTCGCGGAGGAACGCCTCGAGGTCGTTCCACCGCTCGGCGTCGGCGTAGACATCGGCGAGCGCGATGATCGCCGGGATGTGATCGGGGACGGTGCCGAGCGCCTCGAGCAGGCGGCGCTCCGCGGCCGGCTCGACGCCCGCGGCGCGCGACAGCGCGGCGAGCTGCGTGAGAATGCGCGCCTTCTCGGGCGGCGTCAGCGACTCGTCCTCGAGCTTCTTTTCGAGGATGTGGCCGGCGGCCTCCGAGTCGCCGCCCTTCTCGGACAGGCCGGCGAGCGCCCACGTCGCGTCGGCGTGATACGGGCGGAGCGCGAGCACGCGCTCGTACGTCGCGCGCGCGGCGCCGAGATCGCCGACGCGCTGCGCGAGCACGTCGCCCGCGGCCATCAGCGCGGCGATCTTGATGTCCTGGTCCTTCGCGCTGTCGGACTCGCGCAGCTTCGCATCGGCGAACGCGCGCGGATCCTCGTCGGGCGACGACAGCTCGGCGAGCACGGCGAGCGCGGTCGGATGCTCCGGGACGAGCGCGAGTGCCTGATCGATCGCGGTCCGCGCGCCGGGCTTGTCGTCCTCGGTGATGCGCAGCTGCGCGAGCCGGATGTGGAGCACGGCGAGGTCGCCGCGCGACGGCTTGGCGGGTGCGGGCGGCTGCGACGTCGTGACCGCACCGGTGCCGGCGGGCGGCGTCGTCGGCCGCTTGTGCGGGCGGCTGCCGGTCGGTGGCAGCCGGCGCGCCGGGGTCGGGGGCGGGGGCGTCCGCGTGGTGACGTCGGGCGGTGCGTGCTTGTCGGCGGTGGCGCG
>JAEWJO010000487.1 GCA_023386455.1 Pseudomonadota bacterium
ACCCTGGCGGCCGCGGCGCGACCGCTCGCCGCCGCCGGCGCGACGAGCGTCGTCGGGATCGCGCTCGCGCGCGCCGAGTAGGCTACTTCCGCTCGAGGATGATGAGCTCGAAGCGGTCGTTGATCTCTCTCGCGCCCCTCGTCGACGGCGGGACGAGCGGCTTGGTGCCGCCGAAGCCGCTGACCTGCAGGCGCAGGGGATCGATGCCGTAGTCGACGAGCCACTCGCGGACCTCCCTGGCACGCGCCTCGGAGAGGTCCTTGTCCTTCTTCGGATCGCTCGTCGGGTTGACGTGCGCGGTCAGGCGGACGCGGAGGATCTCGGGATGCGCGCGCAGCGTCGCGCCGACCTGGCCGAGCACGTTCGCGCTCGTCTTCGTCAGCTTGCCGCTCGAGCCGAACGAGATTGCCTCGAGCAGCTCGAGGCGGTCCGGGCTGACGACGACGAACGAGTCGCCGCGATCCGGGCAGCCGTCGTCATCGGCGTTGCCGTTGATCGTCTCGGGCTCGCGCGGACACTTGTCGGCCGCGTCGACGATGCCGTCACCGTCGTTGTCTGGATCGGGGCATCCGTCGGCGTCCTGGAAGCCGTCCTTGTCCTCGGCGGCGAGCGGACACTTGTCCTTGTCGTCGGCGACGCCGTCGGCATCGTTGTCCTTGTCGGGACAGCCGTCCTCGTCCTGGAACCGATCGACATCCTCGGGGTCGAGCGGGCACTTGTCCATGACGTCGGCGACGCCGTCGGCATCGTTATCGAGATCGGGGCAGCCGTCCGCGTCGTCGAACAGATCCATGTCCTCGGGCTCGTTCGGACACGCGTCGTGCTCGTCGGTGACGCCGTCGCCATCGCTATCCTTCGGCGGCTCCGGCGGACGCGGCGGGTGGACCGGTGGCAGCGCCGTCGCACCGGGGGTGATCGACAGCATCAGCACGCCGCGGAACGCGGGCGACCCGATGCCGCTGGTGACGCCGCGGCCGGCGGCGAGGCCGAGCGTCGTCGACGACGAGACCTGGTAGTGCAAGCCACCGAGCGCCTCGATCGTGTTCATGATCCGCGACTCGCCCATCGGCTCGCCGATCTGCGGCCGCGCGGTCTTGCCGCCGGGGATCGAGTCGCCGAACACCTCGGCGCCGAGCCACAGGTGATCGAGCGCGCGAAAGCTCGCGGACGCGCCCCACGTCACGCCGCTGCGCTGGGTGATGTTCGCGAAGCGCTCCTTGCCGCGGATGATGGCGCCGGCGTTGAACGACGTCGACAGGCGCGGCGCGTTGCGCGTCAGCAGGAACAGCACCCGGCCTTGCGGCTTCTCGGTGCCGGCGAACTCGTCCTTCGTCGCCGTCGGCACCGTCAGCGTGCCGGCGAGCCCGAAGCTCAGCGTGCCCGCGTCGGCCGCGCCGAGCTGCATCTTCGCGTTCAGGGTCGCATCGCCGCGCGCCGCGCCGCTCGCCGGTGGCACGCCGAACATCATGCTCGGATCACCGATCGCGTCGCCGGACTGCAGGTACAGCGGCATGTGCGCGCCGGCCTCGAACCGGCCCCCGAACGCGTACGCGACGCCGAGCGACATCATCGTCCGGTTCTTCACCGCGGCGTCGTCGTTCTGCACGGTGTCGAGCACGAGCGGGTTGGCCGCGTACGAGACGAGCGCGTCGACCGCGAAGTCGCCGCTCTCGCCGACGCTCGCCGACTGCAGGTGGAACGCGGTGCCGGTCGTCGACGGCGTCGGGTCGAACACCGTCAGGCTCAGGTTGCGCGTCGGATCGGCGGACGCCGCGTGGATCCCGAGCAGCGAGCCGACCGCGCCCGCGATCGCGCGGCGCCGCCGCGACGCGAGCAGCGCGCCGAGCACGAGCAGCATGCCGGCGCCCGAGCCACGGCCCGTCGAGCAGCCACCGCCGCCACCGGCGTCGACGTAGAGGCCGCGGCCACGCAGCACGACCGTCGCCTGCGGCAGCGGATCCTGATCGAGGAACAGCGATGCGTTCGCCTCGAAGTCACCCTCGGCGTTCGGCGTGAACACGACGTCGAGCGTCTCGACCTGCATCGGCGCGAGGTCGACGTTCACCGGCGACTCGCCGTGGACGTTCTCGATCGCGAACGCGCCGTTGCCACCGTCGAGGCCGATCTGGACGAGCTTGAACGTGTGCGACGGGTCGGCGTTCTGCACGCCGAGCAGCTGCGTGGGGGCGATGTCCGAGAGCCGCACCGGGATGCCGATGCCGACGTAGCCGAGGTCGATCACCGGCGGACCGAACACGACGTTGCGATCGAGGCCGTACGCGTCGAGGTCGATCGAGACCATCGGCTTGCCGTTGTCGTTGTTGAGGATGACCATGTGGCCGGTCGGCGCCTTGCCCGCCACCACCGGCGCGAACTTCACGTTGAAGTCGAACGTGCCCTGGCCCGGGATCGTGACCGGGTCGGGGTTCGCGATCGTCCAGACCGGATCGTTGGTCAGCATCACCGCGGTGACGTTGAGCGTCGCGTCACCGGTGTTCGTGACCGTCACCGGCATCGTCGGCGCCGCGTCACCGGGGTTTCTGAACGTGTCGGGGAACGCCGGCGCGGGCGCGACCATGATGTGGCGGTCGATGCCGTAGCCGCTGATCTGCACGGTCACCGAGGCCGGCCCACCGAACACGCCGCTGACGGGCACCGTGATCGTGCCGGTATCGGGCTGGTTCGACGGCCGTTCGACGGTCGGCGTGTACGTGACGTCGACGGTGTACGTGCCGTTCGGTGCGATCGCCGCCGTCGCCGGCGTCGTCGAGAACGTGTAGCGCGCGCCCGCCTTGGCCGCGGCGCCGAGGTTCAGCGTCGCGGTGCCGGTGTTCGTCAGCGTCACCGTCTTGGTCACGGCGACCGGCGTCGCGTCGAGGTCGACGCCTCCGAAGTCGAGCACCATCGTCGCCGGGTTGAGCGTCAGCATCGCGCTGTTCGAGTTGCAGCGCAGGGGCACCGTCCGGTTCGGGTTGCTCGCGAGGTCGCTCGTCACGGTCAGCATCGCGTCGAGCATCGCGACGCGGTTGTTCGGGTCGCAGGTGATGTTGACGACGAGCGTGTCGTTGACGCCGTTCGACACGAACTGGTTCGCGGGGCTCGTCGGACAGGTGACGGCGCCACCGTGCGTACAGCTCGCGATCGCGAACTCGCCGCTCTGTGCGGTGCCCGGCGTGATCGAGAGCCCGGTGATCCGCAGCGTCGTGCCGGCGGTGTTGATGATGCTGACCTGCATCGTCTTCGTCAGATCGAAGCGGACGTCGCCGTAGTCGAGCGCGTTCGGTGACGCGGGCGACGTGTCGTAGCCGGTCGTCAGGCCGTCACCGTCGAGCGTCAGCGTGGCGGTGGTCGCCGTCGACGCCGTGCCCCACGTGCCGGTGAAGTTGTAGACGAGCTGGCCGCCGTCGTTGCCGTTCGCCGGCGCGAACTGTGCCGTCACCGTGATCGACGTGTTCGGCGCGAGCATCGAGATCGGCAGCGTCGGTGCGGTGATCGAGTAGCCGGTGCCCGTGCCGGTCGTCGTCGTCGCGATCATCGAGACCGGCGCGTTGCCGGTGTTGCGCAGCGTGAAGTTCTGCGTCGCCGAGAAGCCCTCGCGCACGCCGCCGAAGTTGAACGAGTTGGCCGGTGTCGGCGGCGCCACGAATGCGAGCTGGCCCTGGAGGCCGTTGCAGGTGAACGAGACCTCCGTCGTCGAGCCTGCGACGACATTGTTGTCGTGCGTGAACCGGATCGTGCCGGGGCGCGAGCCCATCGCGGTGGGCTTGCACGCGATCGTCCAGCTCGCGGCCGCGTTGGGCGCGACCGAGATGTTGAGACCCGTGCCGGTCGTGCCGGTGATCGCGTAGTCGGCCGCCCCGACCGTCATCGCGACGGCGGAGATCGTCAGCGCGGCGGTGCCGGTGTTCGTGATCGTCAGCGTCTGACCGGTGCTGGTCTGGCCGACGGCGATGTCGCCAAAGACGAGCATCGACGCGTTCGCCGTCGCGATCGGCGCGGTGCCGCGGCCGGTCAGCGCGATGTCGATGTTCGTCGTGTCCGGATCGTTCAGCGCGGTGATGCGCAGCGCGGCCATCTTGTCGCCGGCCGTCGTCGGCGAGAAGCGAACGCCGACGTTGACCATCGACGTCGCCGGTACCGGGCAGTTGGTCGTGCAGCCGGCCGCGCCGACGAGCGTGAACTGCGACGCGTCGGCGCCGATCAGCGAGACGCTGTAGTTCAGCTGGATGTTGCCGGAGTTCGCGACCGCGAAGTTCCGCACCGCGCTCTGGGTCGTGCGCAGCTGATCGCCATACGCGACCGGCGGCCCGCTCGGCGGTGTCACGACGAGGTCGGCGCGGCCCGCGGTGCACGACACCGTCGTCGCGTTGTTCGTCGCGTCGTCGGTGTCGCTCGAGAACGTGATCGTCGCGCTCTGCATGCCCGACGCGTTCACCGGCGGGCTGCACACGATCGGCAGGTTCGCCGGCGAGCCGACGAGCGCCATCGACAGCGCGCACGGCGCCGTCGTCAGGACACAGCCGGTCGTGTTGAACTTGAACCAACCCGCGGCATTCGTCGAGCCGAACGAGGCCTGCGTGACCGTCAGGGTCGCCTTCGTGCCGGCGCCCGTGTTGCTGACGGCGATCGGCGAGGTCGGCGACGTCGCGCCCTGGTTGACGACGCCGAACGCGATCGTCGGCGTGACGCCGATGACGCCGCTGCCACCCGTACCGCTCAGCGTGATGTTCTTCGTCGGCGCCGCCGGATCGTTGCTGTCGACGACGAGCGTCGTCATGCTCGGGCCTGCGGCGACCGGGTCGAACGTGATGTCCCAGCTCTCGCTCGCGCTCTGCGCGATGTTGATCGGGAAGCTCGGACCGCTCGTGATCGTGAACTCGGTGTTCTGACCGCCGGACTTCGTGATGCTGTTGATCGTCAGCGCCTGGCCGGCGTCGCCGTTGTTCGTGATCGTCAACGTCAGCGTCGCGGAGTGAACCGTCGCGGTATCGAGGAACCGCACCGCGCCGAACGACTGCGTCGCGCCCCAGTTCGTCGCGATCACCGGCGCGAGGCCGGTGCCGGTGACCTGGAACGTCGTCAGCGGCATCGTCGTCGTGCCGGCGGTGAAGACGTTGATCGTGCACGTCCGCACGCCGCGCGTCGTCGGCGTGTACGTGACGGTGATCGTCTTGTCGGTCGTGAGATCGATGTCGCTCGTGACCCCACCGGGCGCGGTCACGCTGAACGTGCCGGAGCCGGCGCCGACGCACGATCCCTCGGCGAGATCGACGTGCTCGGCCATCGTGCCCGACAACGTTCCCGTCGCGCCGGGACTCGTCGTCGTCATGACCGCAGCGTTACCTGCGTTGACGGGTGTTGTGGATGAGGTGAACGAGACGGTCGCGCCGGCGAGGCGAGACGCGGTCAAGATGAGGAGGCCGAGCGACAGCTCGACCCAGCGCCTGGTCGTCATAAGCTCCTGTGCAACACCCATCGTACATGGCGGGTAATACGGGCGAAAGCGACGCAGGCTACACGCGACGTGGGACAACCTGCGACCGAGCGCCGCGGTATCGTGGTCGGGATGACCGACGACGGTAACGCGCCGACCATCCCGGACACCCAGGCGCCGACGCACGGCGGAAGCACGGCGGGGACGCCCAGGCCGCCCGATTCCCGCTACGCGCTGCGCTCGATGCTCGGGCGGGGAGGGATGGGGGAAGTGTGGCTGGCACATGACGTTCGCGTCGACCGCGACATCGCCATCAAGCTGATGCGCGGAGGGGGGAGCACCGACCCGGATGCGATCGCCCGGTTCTTGCGCGAGGCCAAGGTCCAGGGCCGGCTCGAGCACCCGAGCGTCGTGCCCGTCCACGACCTCGGCGGCGAGGAGGGCGCCCCGTACTTCGCGATGAAGCGCCTGTCGGGGACGACGCTCGCCGACGTGATCGCGGCACAGGACGAGGTCAAGTGGCCGCGCCGTACGCTGCTCGCGCGGTTCAACGATGTGTGCCTCGCGATCGAGTTCGCGCACGAGCGCGGCGTGATCCACCGCGATCTCAAACCGGCGAACCTCATGCTCGGCGACTTCGGCGAGGCATACGTGCTCGACTGGGGGCTCGCGCGCGTGCAGGGCGGCGCCGAGGCCGATCCGATCCACGCGAGCGATCTGGGCTCGGGTGGCGGTCACACCGAGGCGGGCGCGATGCTCGGTACGCCGGGCTACATGGCGCCGGAGCAGATGCGCGGCGACCCGGTCGATCGGCGCACCGACGTGTTCGCGCTCGGCTGCATCCTGTTCGAGATCCTCACCGGCAAGCCGGCGATCCCTCGCGACCGCACGCTCGAGGTGACGCTGACCGCACCGTGCTACCGGCCGGCCGAGCGCGGCGACGACATCCCGCCCGAGCTCGACGACATCTGCGCGCGGGCGACCGCCGCGGCGGCCGGCGATCGCTTCGAG
>JAEWJO010000538.1 GCA_023386455.1 Pseudomonadota bacterium
GTCCTCGGCGCTGCGATCGGCCAGGAGCGTCTGCGCGACCTTGCGGTCGTCGTCGGTGATCCCGCTCGCGAGCTCGCGGATCTCGAGGACGAGCTGATCCTGATCCTTGATCCGGATGTCGTCGGCCGACGGCGCGGCACGCCACGACACGTCGATCCGCGCGCTGTGGAACATGCGCTCGGCGTAGCGGCGCGCGGCGTCGTTGACGATGAGGATCGCGATGCCGTGCTTGCCGGCGCGGCCCGTGCGTCCCGAGCGGTGGACGAGCACCTGCTGGTTCTGCGGCGGGTCGGCATGGATCACGAGGCCGAGGTCGGGCAGATCGAGTCCGCGTGCGGCGACGTCGGTCGCGACGCACACGCGCGCGCGGCCATCGCGGAGCGCCTGGAGCGCGGTGTTGCGCTCGCGCTGCGTGAGCTCGCCGGACAACGCGGCAACGGAGAACCCGCGCTCGTTGAGCTCCGCGGCGAGCCGCGTGACTCCGTCGCGGGTCGCGCAGAACACGAGCGCGCCGGCGGCATCGTGATACCGGAGCAGGTTGACGACGGCGCGATCGCGCTCGCGCGGCACGATCGGGATCGCGTGGTACTCGATGTCGTGGTGGCGCTCGCCCTCGCCGGAGGTCGCGATCCGCTGCGCGTTCTTCTGGTAGCGCTTCGCGAGCGTCGCGATGCCCTTGGGGATCGTCGCCGAGAACATCAGCGTGCGGCGCTCGGCCGGCATCGCGTCGAGCAGGCGCTCGAGGTCCTCGCGGAAGCCCATGTCGAGCATCTCGTCCGCCTCGTCGAGGACGACGGCGTCGATCCGGTCGAGCACGAGCGAGCCGCGCTCGAGGTGATCGCAGAGCCGACCGGGCGTGCCGACGACGAAGTGCACGCCGTACTGCAGCGCATCGCGCTCGCGGCGAGGATCCATGCCGCCGACACACGTCGTCATGCGCGCGCCGGTCTCGGCGTAGAGCCACTGCAGCTCGCGGTGGACCTGCTGTGCGAGCTCGCGCGTCGGCGTGATGATGAGGGCGCGTGCAGCGCCGGCGCGTTCGAACCGCTCGGCCTCGCCGAGGAGACGCGGCGCGAGCGCGAGACCGAACGCGACGGTCTTGCCAGATCCTGTCTGCGCCGAGACGAGGAGGTCTCGATCGGGGGCTGCCTCGAGAACCGCGGCCTGGACCGGTGTCGGTTCGCTGTAGTTACGCGCGGCGAGCGCTCGACGAAGACTTGGATGTGCAGTGGTGAACGGCAAAGAGGCGCGCACCCTACGCGGACGGCGCTCGTGACGCAATGCTGTCGCATGCTGTCGCACGCGCGTCGCTTGAATTCCCGTCGAGGACCCGTGCTAGCGTCCGCGCCATGCGACGGATTCTCTGTACGCTCCTCCTCGTGGCGGCGACGGCGCAGGCCGCGTACGCCGACGAGCCCAAGATCACCTATCAGAAGTTCGAGCTGCCGAACGGCATGCGCGTCTATGTCGTCGAGGACCACAAGGCCCCGACCGCGTACGGCGTCACCTGGTTCAAGGTCGGCAGCAAGGACGAGGTCGTGCACCGCACCGGCTTCGCGCACCTGTTCGAGCACCTGATGTTCAAGGGCTCGGCGCACCTGGCCGACGGCCTCATGGACAAGCTCCTCGAGTCCGCCGGCGGCTGGTCGAACGCGTTCACGTCGAGCGACATGACCGTGTACCAGAACGTCGCGAACTCGAACTTCCTCGAGCAGATGCTGTGGATCGACGCCGACCGCCTCGCCGGTCTGCTCGACACGTTCGACAAGGCCAAGCTCGACAACCAGCGCGATGTCGTGCTGAACGAGCGCCGCCAGAGCTACGAGAACCAGCCGTACGGCAACCACGAGCTGTTCATCCAGGAAGCGCTGTGGCCGCAGAACCACGGCTACCACTGGTCGACGATCGGCTACCCGGCGGACCTCAAGGCCGCCTCGGTGCCCGACGTCGCGGACTTCTTCAAGCGCTACTACCTGCCGAACAACGCGACGATGGTGATCGCGGGCGACGTGAAGTACGACGAGGTCAAGAAGCTCGTCGAGAAGTACTTCACGTGGATCCCCAAGGGCGCCGAGCCCGCGCGCCCGCAGTACAAGACGCCGGCGCCGATCACGAAGGAGATCGTGATCAACTCGACCGACGACGTGCAGGTTCCGCGCGTCTATCTGTCGTGGCGCGGACCGGCGCACTACACGACCGAGGAGCCGGCGCTGAAGATCGCCGCGGCGATGCTCGGCGACGGCAAGTCGAGCCGGCTCTACAAGCGCCTCGTCTATGATGAGAAGATCGCGCAGGACGTCTCGGCCTACTTCAATGGGGAGACGCTCGGTGGCGAGTTCCGGATCACGGCGACGGCGAAGCCCGGCGTCGATCCGAAGCGCCTCGTCAAGGAGATCACCGAGGAGGTCGCCAAGCTGTCGGCGACCGCGCCCGAGGCCAAGGAGCTCGAGCGCGCGCAGAACTCGTACGAGGCCGCATTCCTCGGCGGGCTCGAGGACACGCTCCAGCGCGCGATCCAGCTCGCCGAGTACGACGTGTTCACGAACGACCCCGACTACTTCGCGAAGGACCTGGCGCGCTTCCGCGCCGTGACCTCCGCGCAGGTCAAGAACGCGGCGGCGAAGTATCTGAAGCCGAACATGCGCGTCAACCTGACGATCAGCCCCGGCAAGAAGGTGGTGAAGTGATGCGCCCCGCGGTCCTGTCTCGTTTCGTTATCTGTGCCGTGCTCGCGACCGCAACCGCCGTCGCCGCCGCACCGTTCGACAAGTCGGGGATTGCCGACTGGACGAAGGTCCCTGCGCCGACGAAGGAGCCGACGTTCAAGCCGCCGGTCGCCAAGCGCAGCAAGCTCAAGAACGGCATGTCGCTGCTGACGATCGAGAACCACTCGCTGCCGATCGTGTCGATGTCGCTCGTCGTCCCGGGCGCCGGCGGTGCCGCCGATCCGAACGGCAAGTTCGGCCTCGCGTCGTTCACCGCCGACCTGCTCGACGAGGGCGCCGGCGGCATGTCGGCGATCGAGATCGCCGAGGAGCAGGACCGGCTCGGCGCGTCGATCCGCGCGTTCGCCGACGTCGATTACGCGAACGTCTCGGTCTCGACGCTGACGAAGACGCTCGAGCCGACGCTCGACCTGCTCGGCAAGATCGTCGCGCAGCCTGGCTTCGAGCAGAAGGAGTTCGATCGCGTGAAGGGCGACCGCATGACGTCGCTCGAGCAGCGCCGCGATCGGCCGCGCGAGGTCGCATCGCTGATGCTGTCCGCCGCGCTCTACGGCCTGGACTCGGCCTACGGACACCCGACGACGGGCTCGCGCGAGACGTTCAAGGCGCTCGCCGTCGGCGACGTCCAGGGCTTCTACAAGGAGCACTGGAACCCCGCCGCGATGACGCTGATCGTCGTCGGCGACTTCGAGCCGAAGGCGCTCCGCGCGAAGCTCGACGCGGGCCTCGGCGCGTGGAAGCCGACCGGCGTCAAGAAGCCGGCCCGCCCGACCGTCAAGGCGGCGAAGATCGACAAGCGCCTGATCGTCGCGGACCGCAAGGACGCCGCGCAGTCGGACGTTCGCATCGGCCTCGTCGGCATCGATCGCAAGGACCCGCGCTACTACAAGTACGAGGTCCTCGCGAACGCGCTCGGCGGCAGCTTCACCTCGCGCCTCAACAACCGCCTGCGCGAGCAGCTCGGCATCACCTACGGCGCGCGCGCCGGCGCCGACTATCGCGTCGTCTCGAGTCCGTTCATCGTCAGCACGGCGATCGTCAGCCCGGAGACCGGCACCGGTCTGACCGAGACCTTCAAGATCCTCGATGACGTCGCGGCGACCGATCTGCCGGCCGACGAGCTCGAGAAGGCAAAGCAGAACCTGATCCGCGCGCTGCCGGCGCAGTTCGGCACGAACGCGGCCGTCGCCGGCTCGTTCGCAGACCTCGTGCTGTTCGGGCTGCCCGACAACTGGTACGCGGGCTACGCGACCAACGTGAAGAAGGTGACCGCGAAGGACGTCAAGGCGATCGCGAAGACGGTCATCCCGTCGAAGAAGATGGTCGTCTCGATCGTCGGTGACATGGCGAAGATCAAGGACGCCATCGCCAAGCTCGGCCTCGGCGAGCCCGACATGCGCGATCTCTACGGCATGCCCGCCGCGAACTAAGGTTAGAACCTCGCGGTGTCGAGCCGCAGGCCGACCTGCAGCGTGCGCGGGGCTCCGAAGGTCTCGAGGCTCGCAGGCCCCGCGAGGTACCGGCGGTCGAGCAGGTTCTCGACCACGACGAAGCCCGCGAGCCCGCCGTGGATCCTGCGCGACGCGGTCGCGTCGACGAGCGCTTACGCGCCGAGCGACGAGGTGTTGCCGGTGTCGGCGAACTGGCGGCCGACGTACCGGACGGCGCCGGCGAGGGTCGCGATCTTCGGGTTGTCGTAGGTCAGCGTCGCGGTCGCGCGATGCTTCGGCGTCTGCGCGAGCCGCTTGCCGACGACCTCGGCGGTCGCCATGTCGCCGGCGTTCGTGATCGTCAGCCGTTCCGAAAAGGGGACGGTCTTAAGTTGCTTAACTTGTGGCGCGTAGCAGCGCGAAATCCTTCGAGCCGGTACCACCAAGTTTAAGTTGTGCGCGGACACCGAATCAGGCGTCAGGTCCTCTGCCGGCACGTACCCGTAGCCACAACTTAATGTTAGCGGTACGCGTCTCCATGAATCCCGGCACTTGCGGCCCACAAGTTAAGCAAGTGAAGACCGTCCCCGTTTAGAAGCGCGCGGTGTCGAGGCGCAGGCCGAGATGCAGCGTGCGCGGTGCGCCGAACGTGTCGAGGCTGGCGGGGCCGGCGAGGTAGCGACGGTCGAGCAGGTTCTCGACCGCGACGAACCCGGCGAGGCCGCCGTGGATCTTGCGGGCGGCGGTCGCGTCGACGAGGGTGTACGCGCCGAGCGATGCGGTGTTGCTCGCGTCCGCGAACTGGCGGCCGACGTAGCGCACGGCGCCGGTGAGCGTCGCGATGCGCGGGTTGTCGTAGGTCAGCGTCGCGGTCGCGCGATTTTGGGGCGTCTGCGCGAGCCGCTTGCCGACGACCTCGGCGGTCGCCATGTCGCCGGCGTTCGTGATCGTCGATGCCGCGAACGTGTACTCGACGGTCGCGAGCCAGGCCTTTGCAGGGCGCCAGCTCGCCTCGGTGACGAGGCCGGTGATCGTGCCGTGGCCGAGGTTCGTGCGCTGCCGCGTGCCGTCGGGCAGGTCGGTCGCGGCGATCGGCCGGTCGATCTCGTTGCGGTACACGAACGCGCGCGCCTCGACGGGGCCGGCGGTGATCTGCGGGCCGACCTCCGCGCTCCAGATCGCCTCGGGGCGCAGGCTCGGGTTCGCGGCGGTCGCGGCGTCGGTGTCGAGGATCGGCCGGTAGAGCTCGCCGAGCGAGGGGGCGCGCAGCGCTCGCGTGCCGCGCGCGGCGAGGGCGAGCGTGTCGTCGACGCGATAGAGCGCACCGAGCTGCGGCTCGAACTCGATCTCGTTGATCTCCGGGTACTCGACCTCCATCTCGTCGAACACGCCGTACTTGAGCGCGGTCGTGCCGTTCAAGAAGCTCCACTTCTCGACGATGAAGCCGGTGCTGACGTCGAGCGACTCGATCACGCGGACGGTGTCGCGCAGGTAGGTATCGAGGATGCGGTGCTCGCCGCGCGTCGCCCGCAGCGGCGCGCTCATGTGGGACGTGCCGTCGGTCGGCTCGTCCTCGAGCGAGCCGGACGCGCGTACGTAGCCGACGCCCGCGGCGAGCTCGTGCTCGAGACCGCCGGCGAGCACGCGAGCGGAGCGCAGGCCGACGCGCGCGCCGAGCGTGCTCGTCGGAACCGAGATCGCATCGCCGGTGAGGTTCCGTGTCTCGCGCAGGCTCGACGTCTCGCCGAACACCTCGGCGTGCAGGTTGTTCCGCGTCCAGCGTGCGCCGTAGCGTGCGGACCGCGCGTCGGTCGCCGTGTCGTTCACCTCGCGGTCGCGTGCGTCGACGCTGCCGGTGAGCTCGAAGCCCATGCCGGCGAGCGTGTCGGACGCGCGTACGCTCGCGCTCTGCGTCGTCGTGCCGGCGTTCGCGATCGCCTCGAGGCGCCGCGTCCCGATCGGCCGCAGGCCGCCGGCAAATAGCAGATCGTCGGCGAACGTCGAGGGCGCCTCGCTGTCGTCTCCGGCCGTCTGTGCCGGCACTCCGTCGTCGGAGGCGGGCTGGGCCTCGGCGCTCACGATTGGGCCAACCATCCCGACGAGGGCTGCGAGACCAACTGATTTCGCACGCACGGCTGACGGCGAGTGCATCCGACGCGCCACCGCGGAAGTGGTCGCGACGGCCGTGCGCCCGCTGGACAGCGTGGAGTGGCTGCGCGTGCGACGCGGCTAGCGCCGCGTCTCCGGCTAGCGGTGACCGAAACCGATCTCGTCGACGCCGCGCACGGTGCGCCCGACGTTCGGGCCCAGCCGCCACGTGAGGCCGGAGTCGTCCGTGACGAGCACCGTGCCGTCGTCGCCGGCTGCGTAGCCCGTCGTATCGTGATGCACGTGGATCGTGTGGAGGCTCGCGGTACCGACGTACTGCAGCGTCACGCCGCCGTGGACGTCGATGTTCGCGATCGCACCGTTCGCGCCGACCGCGACGCCGCTGCCGTCCTCGTTGACGCGCAGATCGTCGAACACGATCGAGGGGTCGACCGCGAGCGGCTGCCAGGTCGCGCCGCCATTGATCGAGCGCATGATGCCGCGACCGGCCGTCATCACGATGTCGCCCGCAGGCGTCTGATGGATGGCGCGTGCGCCTGGGAGCGTCGTGCGGCGCTGGAGCGTACCGTCGCCGTACTGCCAGAAGCCGCCATCCTCGCTGATCGCGAGCACGCCGCTGTTGGCGAACGCCGCGGACATCGAGCGAAAGCTCGCCGTGCCGTCCCCGAGGTTCGTCCAGGTCTCGCCGGTGTCGGTCGTCACGAGGAACGTGCCGTCGCCGCCGATGAACACCGGACCATCGTCCTGGGTCGCGATCGTACGGAGGTGCGCGGTCGTCGGCACCACCTGTGCCGTCCACTCCTCGCCGCCGTCGCTGGTGTAGAGGAGCGTGCCGTGCTCGCCGGCGACCCACGCCTCGCCTGCGTAGCGGCACGCGATCGCGTTCAGCTGCTCGGTCGCGCCGAGATCGTAGTCGCCGACCCGGTCCTCGCCGTGGAGGTTGACCATGAGGCCGGCTTCGCCGACGAGCCACCCGCCACCGCCGCCACCTCCCGGCCCGCCTCCACCTTTCTTGCAGCCGCCGGCGGCGACCAGGCTCGCGAACATGATGGCGTATCTCGTCCTCATCAGATCCTCCGTAGAAAAGGGTACGCCTCGATGAGGAGGGCACGCGCTCGATGTCGCACGCCGGCCGCGAAACAACGTGCAACGGGCTGTTTTCACGCCGAAACGACACCCGGGAGGGCCGCGATCATCACGTCCGCCCGGTCGATCGCGCGCTGCGCTCTCGCGAGGAGCCGGGCCGGAGCCCGCCGCGAGATGCGCGCCGCCGTCACGGTGCGATCGAGCTCGCGGACGGTGATCCACGCCCGGTGATGCGCCTCGTTGCGCTGGCGGCTCCCGGGCGGTGCCGCGAAGCCTTGCGCGAGGTCTCCACACGCGATCGCGAGCGAGGCGACGAGGTCTGCGCCGTCGTCGGCCAGCTGACGTGCGAGCTCGGCAACCGGAGGTGCGGCGGCGATCACCGCGCGAAACGAAGGGTGGTGCTCGAGAGGGTGGGTCGGGCGTTTGCGAGTCATGCGCCGGCGACCTTCCACGCGGCGCGCCAGCTCGCGCGCAGGCGATCACGCGGCGTTGCACGCGGCGGATCGTCCGGGTCCGGCGAACGGCGGACATCGTGTCCGGCGCCCGGCCGGGGCGACCGATCTATGATGCGAGCAGGCGATGCAACGCACGTACGTCATGGGCGACCCGCAGGCGCCGTTCGCGAAGGTCCTCGAGGTCCTCGACCACCACGACGCGCTCGACGGTGACCGGCTCGCCGCCGACGTCATCCTCGTCTCGATCGGCGACCACTTCGACTACGACCACAAGGATCCGGCGACCGCCGCGGGCGAAGGCCTGCGCGTGCTCCGCTGGCTCGCGAGCCACGATCGCGAGCAGGTCCACATCCTGTTCGGCAACCACGACGCGTCGCGCGTCATGGAGCTCGCGCCGCTCGACGATGCGGAGTTCGCGCGCGCCCGTCAGCTCGCGCGCTCGATCGACGAGACCGAGCGCACCGCCGGCAAGCCGGCCGCGAAGGCGCGCACGCTCGCGGAGTTTCGTCCCATGTTCCCGGCGCTGCCATCGCCCGGCGTGATCGGCCGCGACTACGCGGCGTACACGACGGAGCAGCGCGCGCTCGTCGCCGAGCTGCTGCTCGCCGGCCGGTTTCACCTCGCGGTCACCGGCGAGCTCGCAGACGGGCGAGCGGCGCTGCTCACCCACGCCGGCGTCACCTCGCGCGAGCTCGCGCTGCTCGGCCATCCCCGCGCGACACCCGACGCGATCGCCGCGGCGCTCGAGGCGCTCCTCGGCGCGGCGGTCGAGCGCGTGCGCGCCGACTGGTCGTCCGGAACGTTCACGCCTCTCTCGCTCGCTCCGCTGCACGTGACCGGCGGCGACGGCGAGGAGGGCGGAGGCCTGCTCTACCACCGCCCGTCGAACCCGGATCGCCCCGACGCCGACCCAGCATGGGCGCTCGCGCCGACGCGGCCGCGCCGCTTCGATCCGCGCACGCTTCCGCGCGGGCTCACGCAGGTCGCCGGCCACAGCGGCCACGCGAAGTGCGTCCACGAGCTCGGCCCGTGGGTCGCGGCAGCGGCGCGCGCGCGCAAGCACGGCGGCATCCGGACGCTGCGCGTCGACGGCGACACCGTCACGTATGACCTCGGCATCGCGACCCCGAAGGACGACGTCGCCGACCTGATCCTCGTCGACGGCGAGCTCCGCCGCGTTCCCGCGAACGAGGTCGCGCTCCTGCCGCTCGCACGCGTCGTCGTCGTGCGGCCCGCGGGACCGTGAATTGCGACCCGCGCGCTTCACTTTCGTCCCGGCCCGGTCCACACCGCCGGGCGTGGATCGGGCGATACTTGCAACGTGCGGGTGATCCGAGCGCTGTCATGCGTCCTGATCGTGTCGTTGGCCGGAGGCCGCGCGCTGGCGCAGCCGGAGGAGGGTGAGGAGGAGGGGAGCGGCGACGGCAGCGGAGGCGCGACGACACCGGCGGGCGAGGGCGGCGAGGCGGAGAGTGCGCCGCCGCCGGCGACGACCGGCCGGATCACCGGGATCGTCGAGGCTCCCGATCTCGAGGCACCGCTCGCGGGGGCGACGGTCTCCGTCGAGGGCGACAGCGCGACGACGACCACCGATGACGAGGGTCGCTACGTGCTCGAGGTGGCGCCGGGCACCGTCAAGGTGCGCGCCGAGGTCACCGGGTTCAAGATCCAGGAGAAGACGATCGCGATCGCCGCGGGCGACAGCGTGAAGCTCGACTTCCAGCTCGTCACCGTGCCCGAGCTCAACGAGACGATCGTGGTCGTCGGCTCGCGCACGCCGCGCACGAATGCCGAGACGCCGGTCGCCGTCGACATCGTGACCGCCGAGGAGATCAGCCGCAGCGGGCGCACCGAGACCGGCCGCATCCTGCACACGCTCGCGCCATCGTACGTG
Source organism: Pseudomonadota bacterium (assembly GCA_023386455.1). Taxonomy (GTDB): domain Bacteria; phylum Myxococcota_A; class Polyangia; order Haliangiales; family Haliangiaceae; genus JABFXX01. The sequence goes on from JAEWJO010000538.1 coordinate 9,701, forward strand.
TCGACGCCGCAGTCGATCGCCGACGGCAGCGATCACATCGATCCGGCGAGCCTGCGCGGGCTCGGTCCCGACCAGGTGCTGATCCTCGTCAACGGCAAGCGGCGGCACCGCAGCTCGCTCCTGCACGTCAACGGCACGTTCGGCCGCGGCACCGTCGGCACCGACCTCAACGCGATCGCGGTCGGATCGATCAAGCGGATCGAGATCCTGCGCGACGGCGCCGCGACGCAGTACGGCTCCGATGCGATCGCCGGCGTCATCAACATCGTCACGAAGGATACGACCGACCTGCTCGACATGACGGCGGAGACCGGGATCACCGCGTCGCGCGACGGCGGTCAGCTCAAGGCGAGCGCGAACTACGGCTTCAAGATCGGCAAGGACGGCTTCGTCAACCTGACGGGCGAGTACCTCGAGAAGCAGGCGACGAATCGCTCGGGCACGTACAACGGCACGATCTACAGCGACAACGGCGCGACGGACGACCAGACGCTCGCCGACCGCGGGCTCACGCGCGACTTCTTCGACATGAAGATCGGCGAGGCGGCCGCGATCTCGGGCATCGGCGCATACAGCCTCGAGCTGCCGATCGGCGAGACCGCGCGGTTCTACAGCTTCGGCGACATCGGCCATCGCCGCGGCTCGGCGGCCGGCTTCTACCGGTTCCCGAAGCAGCAGTCGCAGAACGTGCCGGAGTTCTACGGGAACGGCTTCCTCCCGCAGATCGAGCCGACGATCAACGACCAGTCGATCACGATCGGCGTCCGGCGCAAGGGGACGTGGAGCGTCGACGCGAGCCTCACGCACGGCGAGAACTCGTTCCGGTTCAACATCGAGAACTCGGTGAACGCGTCGCTCGGTACCTCGAGTCCGACGACGTTCGATGCCGGCGCGACGACGTTCTCCGAGAGCGTCGCGGACCTCGATCTCGTGCGCAAGATCGACAGCAAGAGCTTCAAGTCGCTCGCGCTCGTGCTCGGCAGCGAGCTGCGCGTCGAGCGCTACCGGATCGAGGCGGGCGATCAGGCGTCGTACAGCCTCGGCGGCGCGACGTTCGGCAACCCGCCGCGGCCGAAGCTTCCCGGTGCGCAGGTGTTCCCCGGCTTCCAGCCGAGCAACGAGGTCGATCGCACGCGCGACAACATCGGCCTCTATGCAGGCTTCGAGAGCGAGGTGACGAAGGACGTCGCCGTCGACGTCGCGGGCCGGTTCGAGAGCTACAGCGACTTCGGCCGGTCGCTGATCGGCCGCGCCGACGGTCGCGCCAAGCTGTTCGGTCCGGTCGCGCTGCGCGCGTCGGCGGGCACCGGCTTCCGTGCGCCGTCGCTGCAGCAGCTGTGGTTCTCGAACGTGTCGACGCAGTTCTTGCCCGACGCGACGGGCATGCTGACGCCGGCACAGGTGCTCACCGCGAACAACAAGAGTCCCGTGACGCGCGAGGCGTTCGGCATCCCGAAGCTGCACGAGGAGCGCTCGATCAACCTGTCGGGCGGCATCACCGTGCGGCCGAACGACAGCTTCTCGCTGACGATCGATGGCTACTTCATCCGGCTGCTCGATCGCATCGTGCTGACGAGCCAGTTCACGAGCAGCAACCCGATCGTCGCGCAGATCCTGGCGCCGTTCCCCGGCGTCAGCCAGGCTCAGTTCTTCGCGAACGCGGTCGACACCGACACGAGGGGCGTCGACGTCGTGCTCGACTACAGCGTCGATGCCGGCGACGGCACGCTGACGATGACCGCGTCGGGCAACGTGTCGAGCACGCGCGTCATCGACGTCCACATCCCCGCGTCGCTCTCGAACACGTTCGGCGCGAACCCGACACAGCTGCGCACGTTCTTCTTTGGTCGGCTCGCCGAGAACCGCCTCGAGACGGCGGTGCCCCAGCGCAAGGGAACCGCGGCGCTGCAGTACACGTACAAGGAGGTGTCCGCGCTGGCGCGTGCGAACTACTACGGACCCGTGTTCTACCGGCCCGACCAGACCGAGAACGACGAGGAATTCGGCGCCAAGGTCCTGTTCGACCTCGATATCCGGTACCTCGTGAACAAGACGGTCTCGATCTCGATCGGCGGCGACAACATCTTCAACACGTTCCCCGACCGGCAGACCAAGCCGGACAACATCAGCTTCGGGCGGTTCCTCTACAGCCGCAACGTGAGCCAGTTCGGCCAGAACGGCGCGTTCTATTACGCTAAGCTCGAGTTGACGTTCTTCTAACCGTGAATCCAGCCCGCGACTCCACGCAACCCGAGCAGTTCGGTCCGTACGAGGTCCACGAACGACTCGGGATGGGCGGAATGGCGTCGGTGCATCGCGCGAAGAAGCGCGGGCCCGCGGGCTTCGAGCGGACCGTCGCGCTGAAGCGCATGCTCTCGCACCTGACGGAGGACCGCGGGTTCGTCGAGTCGTTCGTGCGCGAGGCGAAGGTCGCGTCGATGCTCGTCCACCCGAACATCGCGCAGGTCTACGACTTCGGCCGCATCGGCGGCGTGTTCTACATCGCGATGGAGCTCGTCGCGGGCTTCGACCTGCGCAAGATGCTCCGCTACGCGAACCGCAGCGGCGAGCCGATTCCGCTGCAGGTCGTCCTCTCGATCCTCGGCGAGATGTGCGACGCCCTCGACTACGCGCACTCGTTCGTCGACGAGGCGGGACAGCCTCTCAACATCGTCCATCGCGACGTCTCGCCGTCGAACATCATCGTCGCGCACACCGGCCACGCGAAGGTCATCGACTTCGGCATCGCGAAGGCGAGCAGCCGCCAGCTCCACACCGAGAGCGGCCTCGTCAAAGGCAAGCTCGGCTACATGGCGCCCGAGGCGGCGATGGGCATGCAGATCGGCCCGTCCTCCGACGTGTTCTCGATGGGCGTCGTCGCGTGGGAGCTCGTCACCGCGCTGCCGCTGTTCTCGTCGCGCACCGACTTCGAGACGATGCGGCGCCTGCGCGAGGAGCGCGTGCCGGCGCCGTCGCAGCACAACGCGACCTGTCCGCCGCAGCTCGACGCGCTGATCCTCGCGGCGCTCGCGCGGGATGTCGAGCGTCGCGTCACGAGCGCGCGTGCGTTCCGCGTCGGCCTCGACGCGATCTCCGCCCAGTACAACATCCAGGTCTCCGCGCGCGCCGTCGCAGACTGGATGAAGCGGCTCGCCGCCGCCGATGCGAGTGCGCGCGCCTCCGACGCGGCTCGCTCGAGCTCGGGCCGCGCGCTCCCGCTGGCGCCGCCGGAGCGCAACACGTCCATGTCGCGCCCGGACCGCCCGGGAACGCGGCCGCCGCCGCTCCGCCGCTCCGACGACGACGCGCAGCTCGCGACCGAGATCTGGGGCGAGGACGGCACGCACCATCCCGACGCGACGGCCGGTCCCGACTTCAGCATCGCGAACGACGTCATCGACTCGGGCATTGCCGGCAAGCTCTCCAGCGCGCACGTCTACACGCCGGCCGCGTCGCAGTACCACACCGGCGTGCCGTCGCTGTCGCCGCCGGGCGGCGTGCCGCGCGTCGATCCGACGCCGGCGCCGTACGGTGTGCACGTCACGCCATCGAACACGTACGGCGAGCCGTCGGCGCAGTCCGGCGCGCTCGGTGCTCCGTCGGGAGGCTACCCGCCGATGCAGCACCTGACGCCGTCGCAGCAGGCTCCCGTGCCCGCGCGATCGAGCAAGGCGATCATCGTCGTCGCGCTCGCGGTCGCGGCGGCGGCCGCCGTCGGTGCCGTGCTCTATCTGAAGCGCGCCACGCCAGCGCCCGTCGCGGACGCGCACCTCGTCTTCACGGTCGATCCCGCGGACTCCATCGTCGAGGTCGGCGGCAATGCGGTCGGCTCGACGTCGCCGCTCGAGGTACCGCTGGCACCGGGCGTGTACTCGCTCGCCGTCAAGCACGATGGCTACCGCACGTGGGCCAGCTCGATCGAGCTCGGCGCCGGCGAGCGCCAGCCGATCAACATCGCGCTCGAGAAGAGCATCACCGCCGTCAGCGAGATCGCGCCGCCCGACGCCGGCACGCCCGAGACCCGGATGGAGACGCCGGAGAAGGCCGAGAAGGTCGAGAAGGCCGAGAAGTCCGAGAAGGTCGCGGCGCACGATCGCGACCGCAAGCACACCGACCGGAGCCACCGCGTCGTCGAGTCGCCGCCGGTCGAGTCGCCGCGCGTCGAGACGAGAGTGCAGCCGCCGAAGGACCCGAAGGTCGAGCCGGCGAAGGATCCCGAGGTGGAGCCGCAGAAGGACCCCAGGGTCGAGCCGCAGGACAAGAAGGTCACGACGACCCAGCCGCCGAAGGAGACGAAGCCCGAGCCGCCCGTCGACTCCCGGCCCGCCCGTACGCCCGTCGTCGCGGCGAGTGCCGTCAGCAAGCTGTCCGGCGACGTGCCGACGCTCCGCGGCTCGAGCGGCAGCGGCAACGTCCTCGCGAAGATGTGCATCGACGAGTCCGGCAAGGTCACGTCGGTGAAGATCGTGAAGTCGCCCCCCGAGATCGCGGGCGACCTCCAGCGCGCGCTGCTGGGCTGGCGCTACGCGCCGTACAAGAACAAGGACCAGAAGCTCTCGGCGGTCTGCTTCCCGCTCGCGCTTCGTGTCGTGGTCAAGAACTGACGTCGCGGCAGCGGACGTCAGTGGGCGATGTGTAGTGCGTGAGCGCGCGCGTGCACGATGTGCTTCGCGATCTCCTCGACGCCGACTCCCTTCGTGACCTGCGCGAAGACAGTCGGCCCTGCGCCGCGCATCTTCTTCGCATCGCGGTCCATGACCTCGAGGTCCGCGCCGACGTGCGGTGCGAGATCGGTCTTGTTGATCACGAGCAGGTCGCTCTGCGTGATGCCCGGGCCACCCTTGCGCGGCACCTTGTCGCCGCCCGCGACGTCGATCACGTAGATCGTGTAGTCGACGAGCTCGCGACTGTACTGTGCCGCGAGGTTGTCGCCGCCGCTCTCGACGACGAGCAGCTCGGGCGCGATCGCCGCCTGCAGGTCCTCGAGCGCCATCAGGTTCGGGGAGATGTCCTCGCGGATCGCCGCGTGCGGGCAGCCGCCGGTCTCGACGGCGCGAATCTGCGCGATCGGCAGCGCCTCGTTGCGCGTCAGGAACTCGGCATCCTCGCGCGTGAAGATGTCGTTCGTGACGACGCCGAGTCGCAGCGAGTCGCGCAGGTGTCGGCAGAGCGCGAGCACGAGTGCCGTCTTGCCGCTGCCGACCGGGCCACCGATGCCGACCGTGAACGCGCGCTGCGCGAAGTCGCGCGCGTGCGGCATGTCGCGCTCGTGGAAGTGACCCGGGTGGTCCATGTGCTCGTGGGTGTGGCCGTGGCCGTGCTCGTCGATGTCGTGGCCCATGAATCTCCGATCAGCTCTGGAAGAGTCGCGAGTAGAGGCGGTCGTGCGTGGCGCCGAGCAGCTCGACCAGGGGCGACGGCTGCGCGACCTCGTCGAGCGCCAGCTCGCGCGCGAGTGCGGCGTCGAGCGCGCCGTGCAGACGATGATGGAGCTGCTGCGCCTCGGTGGGTCCGGCGACGCCGAGCCGCACCGCGGCCGAGAGCAGGCCGCGTACGCCGAGATGGAGGAACGTCGCGAGTGCGTCGTCCAGCTCGACGCCGAGCGCGCGCGTGACGAAGCCGAACGCGGGCGCGAGGTGACCGGCGAGCTCGTGTTGCGCGAGCCTCGTGCGAGCGCCGGCGAGCTCGGCGTGACCGAAGCTGCGCGCGGCGACGTCGAGGAGGGCGCGGCCCTGCGCCCGGCTGGCGCGCGCGGCGACGTGACTCCACAGGATCGACGTCGCGAACGCGTCGACCTCGGCGAGGCGCGCGGGCTCGGCGTGGACCGCCGCGACGAGCGGCAGCGAGCCACGCGCGAGCTGATCGACGTGCTCGAGCGCGTAGGCCTCGAGGCTCGCGAGCTCGCCGGCCTGGACATGCGCCTCGAGCCCCGCCGAGTGCGCGAACCCGCCCGTCGGGAACGCCGAGTCGGCGAGCTGGAGCACGAGCCACGACGTCACCTCGCTGATCTACACGAGAATGGACGTCATCTTCATCAAATCGCGAGGCGCAAGGTTTCTTCAGAATTCCGAGCGAACGCCCGTAACATCACCGGCGCATCGTGGAGCCATGGCTCCTTCGAACTACGATGTGAACGTCCAGCTCGCGCTCGCCACGACGGCGGAACACGAGGGCGATCTCCACTCCGCGGGCGCGTTCCTGGCGCAGGCTCGCAGAATGGCCGGCGCGGACCGCGCTGCGAACGTGCGGGTCAACGCGTTCCTGGCGCGCTTCCTCGGCCGCCGTCTCCTCGCCGCCGTCGGCGGATGGACGCGACGAGCGCGACTGCCGATTGCCAGCCTCGCGTGATATGCGTAGGCCATGACGAGCAGCCGGGTGATCGTGTCCGAGCTCGGCGAGGATCCGATCGCCGCGATCGAGGCGTTCGCGTCGCTGCAGCCGATGGACCGGCCGGATCCGGCGACGCTCGGCCCGCGCGACGTGCTGATCGCGGTGAAGAGCGCGTCGGTCGGCTGGGTCGACCTGCTGATGACGAGCGGCCAGTACCAGCACATGTCGAAGCCGCCGTACACGCCCGGCCTCGAGTACGCGGGCGTCGTCGAGTGGCTCGGCGACGACGCGAAGGCCGCGTTCGCGGCGCGCGCCGGTGGGCGGTCCCTCGCGGTCGGCGATGCCGTGCTCGTCGACCCGTTTCTCGCCGGGCCGCGCTCGCTCGGCTCGTATCAGAAGTGGGGCGGCTTCGCATCGTACGCGGTCGCGCCGGCCGAGGCCGTGCTGCGGATTCCCGGCGGGCTGTCGTTCGACCAGGCGTGCAACCTGCTCGGCAACTACGAGACCGCGTATCACTGTCTCGTCGCGCGCGGTCGGCTCGCGGCGGGCGAGACCGTGCTGATCCACGGCGCATCGGGCTCGACGGGCCTCGCGGCCGTCCACCTCGCGAAGCTCGTCGGTGCGACGGTGATCGCGACCGGTCGCTCCGCGGCGAAGCTCGAGGTCGTGAAGGGGCAGGGCGCCGATCACGTGCTCGCGGTGACCGATCTCGAGCGCCTGCGCGACGACGTCAAGGCGCTCACGGGCGGACGCGGCGTCGATGTCGTGTACGACGGCGTCGGCGGCGACATCTCCGCGGCGAGCCTGCGCTGCCTGCGATTCGGCGGCAGGTTCCTGATCGTCGGCTGGGCAGCGACGCCGGGTGTATCGCGGGGCAAGGGGCAGCGCGGTGCGCCGAACGCGAACGTGCTGCCGACGAACCTCATCATGATGAAGGGCATCGACGTGCTCGGCTGCCCGACGGCGATCACGACCGCCAACGATCCGAGCATCCGGCCGCCGCGTCTCGCGCAGGTGCTCGCATGGGCAGAGGCCGGGCAGGTGAAGCCGTACGTCTCGCACACGTTCCCGCTCGCGGAGTTCAAGACGGCGATGCACGCGAAGTGGCGCGGCGACGTGATCGGCGGCGCCGTGCTTCACCCTCAGAACAACGAATAGCGCTGCGCGAGCGGCAGCGACGTCGCCGGCTCGCACGTCAGCGCGATGCCGTCGGCGCGCACCTCGTAGGTCTCCGGATCGATCTCCATCTTCGGCAGCGCGTCGTTGAGCTTCATCTGCTTCTTGCCGATGCCGCGACAGTCGCGGACGATCGAGAACTGCTTCGTCAGGCCGAGCGTTCGCACGCGGCCCTCGCGCCACGCGCGGTCGGAGATGAACGCGAGCGACGTCGCACCGACGGCGCGGCCGCGCGCACCGAACATCGGCCGCATGAGGAGCGGCTCGGGCGTCGGGATCGAGGCGTTCGCGTCGCCCATCTGAGCCCAGGCGACGAAGCCGCCCTTCAGCACGAGCTCCGGCCGGATGCCGAAGAACGCCGGCTTCCACAGCACGAGATCGGCGAGCTTGCCGGCCTCGACCGAGCCGATGTCGTGGCTCATGCCGTGCGCGATCGCGGGATTGATCGTGTACTTCGCGACGTAGCGCCGGATCCGGTTGTTGTCGTTGTCGCCGCGCTCGCTCGGCAGCTTGCCGCGCTGCTCGCGCATCTTGTGCGCCGTCTGCCACGTGCGCGTGATGACCTCGCCGACCCGGCCCATCGCCTGGCTGTCGCTCGAGATGATCGAGAGCGCACCGATGTCGTGCAGGATGTCCTCGGCCGCGATCGTCTCGCCGCGGATGCGGCTCTCGGCGAACGCGACGTCCTCGGGAATCTCGCTGTCGAGGTGGTGACACACCATGAGCATGTCGAGGTGCTCGTCGAGCGTGTTGATCGTGTACGGGCGCGTCGGGTTCGTCGAGCTCGGGATGACGTTCGCCTCGCCGCACACGCGCATGATGTCGGGGGCGTGTCCGCCGCCGGCACCCTCGGTGTGATACGTGTGAATCGTCCGGCCCTTGAATGCCGCGATCGAGTCGTCGACGTAGCCCGACTCGTTCAGCGTGTCGGTGTGGATCGTGACCTGGATGTCCTCGTCCTCGGCGACCGACAGACAGCAGTCGATCGCCGACGGTGTCGTGCCCCAGTCCTCGTGCAGCTTGAGCCCGATCGCACCCGCGCGGATCTGATCGACGAGCCCGTTCGGCAGCGACGTGTTGCCCTTGCCGGTCAGGCCGATGTTGAGCGGCATGGTGTCGGTCGCCTGCAGCATCAGCTCGATGTGCCGCGCGCCGGGCGTGCACGTCGTCGCGTTCGTGCCGGTCGTCGGGCCGGTGCCGCCGCCGACGAACGTCGTGATGCCACTCGCGATCGCCTCGTCGGCCTGCTGCGGCGCGATGAAGTGGATGTGCGAGTCGATGCCGCCGGCCGTCACGATCAGGCCTTCCCCCGCGATCGCCTCGGTGGTGACGCCGACGATCATGCCCGGCGCGACGCCGACCATCACGGTCGGGTTGCCCGCCTTGCCGATGCCGACGATGCGGCCGTTCTTCACGCCGATGTCCGCCTTGTAGATGCCGGTCCAGTCGATCACGAGCGCGTTCGTGATCACGAGATCGAGCGCCTCCGCGTCGTCGGCGCCGGCGAACTGGCCCATGCGGTCGCGCAGCACCTTGCCGCCGCCGAACTTGCACTCGTCGCCATAGACCGCGAAGTCGCGCTCGACCTCGGCAACGAGCCCGGTATCGCCGAGCCGCACGCGATCACCGACGGTCGGCCCGTACATCTCGGCGTACGCGCGGCGATCGAGGCGATGACTCACGAGCCACCTCCGTCGTCGGGCGCGGGTGCGAGACGGCTCCCGTACGCGCCGGCAGCACCGCGCTGGCGGGCCGCGACGAGCCGCACCGTCTTCCGCTCGCCGGGCTCGAACCGCACGGCGGCGCCGGCCGGGACGTCGAGGTGCATGCCCTGCGCCTCCGCGCGATCGAACGCGAGCGCCCGGTTCGTCTCGACGAAGTGATAGTGGCTGCCGACCTGGATCGGCCGATCGCCGGTATTCGTCACGACGAGCTCCTTCGTCGGCCGTCCCTCGTTGAGCACGATGTCCTCCGTACCGACGAGCACCTCGCCTGCCGTCACCACCGCCGGCACCGTCGCGAACGTCGCGCGATCCGGCACCGGCAAGAAGCTCCCGTACAGCGCGAGCGCGAGATCGCCGTGGTCGGCGACGATCGGGTGGTGCACGGTGACGAGCTTCGTACCGTCGGGGAACGTACCTTCGACCTGGACCTCGGCGACGAGCTCGGGCACGCCGTCCATCACCTGGTAGCGGCCGAGGATCGTCCGGCCGAGATCCATCAGCTCGGCGACGCGGCGCCCGTCGCGAATCAGCTCGAGCAGCTGTGTCGCGAGCAGCGCCACCGCCTCCGGATAGTTGAGCCGCACGCCGCGCGCGAGGCGCTTCTGGGCGAGAAAGCCCGCTTGATGCAGGAGCAGCTTGTCGATGTCGCGTGGAGCGAGCCTCACGGGCCGGTCGTATCACCACCGCGCAGGTTGAGGTGCCCTCGGAAAGGGGTCAGGCATGACTTGTATGAGTGGCCGGTTCGACAAGTCATACCTGACCCCCCGAATGTATGACTGGCCGGTTCAACAAGTCATACAAGTCATGCC
>JAEWJO010000596.1 GCA_023386455.1 Pseudomonadota bacterium
ACGACGAACGCGGACGGCATCGCGGTGCTGAAGGGCGTCGGCGCGGGCTGGGCGCCGCTCGCGGCGCGCGCGAAGGGCTTCGCACCGGCGGCGATGATGCTCGCGACGTCGGGCAATGCCGAGGCCGCCGAGCGCGTCTCGCTCTCGCTCTCGCGCGGTGCCGCGATCGCCGGCCGCGTCGTCGACGATGCCGGCAAGCCCGTCGGCGGTGCGCGCGTCGTCGCGACGTCTGCATCCGAGCCGCTACCGGTCGTCGATCCGCGGCGCGACGGCGTCACCGCCGCGGCCGACGGTACGTTCTCGATCCCCGTGGTGTCCGCCGGCACGTGGCGGCTCACGGCGACCGCGGGAGATCACGCGCCGGTGACGAGCGTCCCGCTCACCGTCGACGGCGAACATGCCCGGACCGGCGTCGAGCTCGTGCTCGCGGGAGGCGCGGTCGTGCGCGGAACGGTCACCGATCAGGCCGGCAAGCCGGTCGCCGGTGCCGACGTCAGCGTCGTCGCGCAGGGCTTCGTGACGTGGCGGCCGCGCCGCCAGGCGTTCACCGACGGTGCCGGCCAGTTCACGATCAGCGGCCTCGCACGCCGACCCGTCGATGTCGTCGCCTGGCACGAGTCCGGCTCCTCGGCGATCGTCCCCGCCGATCTCGCCGCGAAGCGCGAGCTCGAGGTCGCGCTGAAGCTCGACGTCACCGGCGCGATCCAGGGCACGGTCGTCGACAACGCGGGCCAGCCGATCGGCGACGCGCAGGTGATCGCGGAGCCCGACTGGAGCGGCGGCACCGCCGATCGCGCGGCCTTCGGCGTGCGCGGCGTGCAGGAAGCGGTCACCGATCAGGCGGGCGCGTTCACGTTCTCCGGACTGCCCGACGGCAGCTACCGCGTGCGCGCGGCGCGCCCGGGCGCGAACGAGGCGGCGCTCGAGCTGTCCGCGGGCGTCGTGGCGAAGCCGAACGGCGCGCCGATCAAGATCGTCGTGCCCGCGGACGGCCGGGTCGTCGGCAAGGTCCAGCTCGCCGACGGCACGGCACCGCTCGCGTTCTCGCTGGCGCTCGGCGCGACGAACCCGACACCGTTCGCGAGCAAGGACGGCGCGTTCGCGCTGCCGGCGGCTGCGGGCACGTACCCGCTGACGGTCAGCGGCCCCGGCTTCGTGACGACCACGAAGACCATGACGATCGCCGAGGGCAAGGACACCGACGCCGGTACGATCACGGTCAACCCGGGCCGCTCGATCTCGGGTCGCGTGCTCGACGAGCACGGTGCGCCGGTCGCGAAGGCGACGGTCGCTGTCGGCTCGCTGCTGACGGGCGGCGGCGCCGAGCTCTACATCAAGGACGAGAGCATCAACGCGAAGGACACCACGACCGACGAGAACGGCAGGTTCATGCTCGAGGGCTTCGCGCCGGTGTCGATCACGATCATCGCCGGCAAGGCCGACGTCGGCCGCAGCGCGTCGATCCGGCTGCCCGCGACGCCCGACAGCGCGACGCTCGATCTCGTGCTCGCCGCGACGACCCGGCTCGAGGGGACGATCACGAAGGGCGGCGCGCCGCTGCCCGACACCGTCGTGATCGCGAACCCGATCGGCGCCGTCGCGTCGAACTTCTTCGTCGTCACGGGGCCCGATGGCACGTTCGCACTCGACGCGCTCGCACCGGGCGCGTACATCGTCTACCCGATGCTCGGCGGCGGCGGAGGCCGGCCGAAGGACATCTTCACGAAGAAGGTCGACGTCGCGCTCGGCGCGAAGTCGAAGGTCGAGATCGACGCGACGCCGGGCAGCGCGACGCTCGCGGTGACGGTGACGACGGACAAGGGCGCGAAGGTGCCGATGGCGGGGCTCGTGACGCTCGGCGCGGCGGTGAACCCGCAGACGGTCGCCGAGCTCCGCGATGGCACGAACATGCCGTTCGGTGATGTCGTCGTCCCGATCTACATGCGCGGCGTCGTCGACGGAGCCGCGACGATCGAGGGTGTGAAGCCCGGGCCGCACACCGCGTGCGTGATCCTCGGCAACCCGCTGGACGAGCGAGAGACGAAGTTCAGGTGCGCGCAGACGAAGGTCGCGGGTGCGGCCGGCAAGGTCGCGATCACGATCCCCGCCGCGTGGCTGGGCGGCGACGACGCCAAGTAGGCGCGACCCCGAAAACGACAAACGCCGCGGAGGTCCGCGGCGTCGTTCGAGCGAGCAGGGTGCTTACTTCTTCGCGCCGCCGTTGCTCTGGATGACCGCCTCGACGGCGCCGCTGTTCGACTTCACGTCGGGGTGATCCTTGCCCTCGGGATCGATGATCGCCTTGATCACCGATGGCGTCTCCGCCTTCTTCGGCGCGATCGCCTCGCGAGCGGCGACGAGCTCGGTCTTGACCTTCGGATCCTCGACGACGAGGCCGAGCGCGCCGTAGTCCTTCAGGCGATCGATCGCCCGCGCGTCGAACTCACCGGCGCGCCACGAGATCGTGCCGCCGTCGACGAGACCCGCGCCGTACTGGGACTCCATGACGCCCTTGAACGTGTCGAAGTTCCGCTTGTCCTCGGGGATCATCGACACGTCGAGCGAGATGTACATCTTCCAGAGCTTCTGGTCCTTGAAGAAGAAGAAGCGGCGGTTGTTCTTGCCGCCCTCGTTCTCCCAGCGCTCCATCATCGACTCGCCGGTGCCGTGCGCGAACTCGGTCTCGACGATCGAGACGTCCCAGCCCGACTTCTTGCCGTCGAACGTGACGTACGTGCTCGACGTGCGCGCGAGCTCGGCCTTCTTCTCCTTGCGGAGACGATCCTGGACGGCGACGTCGGTCGTCGCCTTGATCTTCTCCTCGTAGCGCTCGTTGATCGACTTCTGGAGCACGCCGAGGATCTCGTCCTTGGTCATGCCGAACTTGAAGCCGCCGAACTTCTCGGCGAGTGCCTTCTTGTGCTCGGCGTTGACCATCGGCGCGACAGCGGGCTTCGCCGGCGCCTTCTTCGCGACAGCGGCCTTCTTGGCCGGAGCCTTCTTCGCGCCGCCCGCGAATGCGGGACTGGCGGCGAGACCGAACAGCGCAGAGACAAGGAGAAGAGAGCGGCGCATACGTCCTCCGACGTGCTTGGGGCCCGAAAGATTCATCACATGAAGAACGAGAACCGCGTGCTCTTGCCGGCCTCGGTGGTGAGACGCGTTTCTAGCTTGTTACCATCGTCCAGGAGGCCGCCGCTGGCCTTGCCGTCCTGGCCGACCTTGCCGTGGATCCGGTCGTACAGCGCGCGCAGGCGGCGCGTGTACCAGTACTCCGACACCGTCGGCTCGCCGCCCTTGATGAGCGAGTCGCGCACGCCGTTCGGCAGGAGCATCAGGATCTTCTTCGACGGCACGTTGTCCGAGCCGCTCGTGACGAGGTCACCCTTGATCGGCGTCGAGCCGGGATCGTTGCGATACGCGAAGCCCGACGGATACTCGCCGTCCGCGCAGCGCGGCTGCGGCGTGTTGCTGCCGCCGCAGTAGACGCCGGCGATCTCGACGATCTTCGCGCCGAAGTCGGACCTGTCGGTCTCGGTCGGCGACTGCACGACGACCGCGTAGCGATACTGGCCGGCGAGGACCGCGTTCTCGTTGTCCTTGAGCGTCGCCGCGTCGGCGGCGTCCTTGCCCTTCTTCAGCATGATGTCGTCACCCACGGCAGCCTTGTTGTGGATGTCGATCATGTCCTTCACCTCGGTGATGCCGGCGTAGAAGCCGAGGATCTGACCGGACAGTGCCGCGTCGAGGCTGTTCTGCTTCGCGCGGAACACGAGCTCGGTCTTCACCTCGAGCTTGCCGACGAGCTCCTTGAGCTTCTTGTCGACCTCGAGGCTCGGCTTGAAGCCGTTCTTCGTCTTCGCCTCGTCGAGGAGGTTGTCGATCTCCGACAACGTCTTCTTCAGCATCGACACGGTCGACGGCGTGTTCTTGTCGCCGAGGATCGCGCGTGCACCGCGAAGGCCCTCATTGTAGCTGCTCGCGCCGGTGCCGATCTTGCCGACGGCGACGCCGACGATCAGCGCGATCGCGGCGGGGATGGCGACCTTCACGATCGTCGCGCCGGCCGAGCTCGATCCGACGTTCTCGACGGGCTTGCCGTCGTTGACGATCACGATCTCCGGAGCGCGCTGGACCGTGCCGACGGCTGCCATCGCGTTCATCGCAGCAAACGGATCGTCCGCTGCGCTGGGGATCACAGGTTGCTGCGGCTGCGGCGGTGGCGCTACTGCCAATCCTGGTGGCGCGATGACGCCGCCTGAAGGCGCGCCATTCGCTCGCGGAGTGGAGCCACTCGGCGATGCTGCGGCTGCGCCCTTTTTGAGGCCAAGGCGCTGCTTGAGCTCGCTGATGTCTCTACTTCCGGCTTTCTTGTCGCTCAAGGTAGTTCCTCCCAAGAGGGCACGACTGTATGGAGGTCACGCCGTAACGTCAAGGATGCCCGAGGCTTGGCCGGGTTGCAGCCAGATGTCTTCGGAGCACCACAGATCGGCGCGTCGTGAATCGGCGGTCACACCCGGAGATCGCATCTCCGACGAGCCGACGAATGTAAGCAGCCAGAATCGCGCTCGTTTCATCGATGTTCGATCGACCGCCGCGATCAAAAACGTCTGGCCCAACGGGTGCACAGTAAACCGCCGGGACTCGTCGCGCGTCCCAGCTGTCTAGAAAGAAGGGAACCAGTGAACCGTCGCCTACCTCTCCTACTTGGTGCTCTCACGTTCGCCACCGCGCTGCTCGGAGCTGCTGATCAAGCAGAGGCCGGCCGCGCGCGGATCCGCTTCGGCGGTGGTGCTCGCTGGAGCGGCGGCGTCCACGTCGGCAGCTCCTGGCACTTCGCGCGTCCCGCCTGGCGCCCGGCGCGCTGGTCGGTCTCCGGCTCGATCTATGTCGGCCCGCGCTACTACCCGCGCCCGTACTACGTCTACTACCCGCAGTACGTCCCGTCGTACTACCAGACGACGTCGTACTACCCGGTCGAGGCGACGGCAGCGCCCGGTGTGACCGTCGTCGCGCCGGCACCGCGCGCGCCGCTTCCGAAGCTCGGCATCGGCCTGTTCATGGGCGGCTCGGCCGTCGAGTCGCAGACCGGCGAGTCGATCAACGATTCGCAGGACATCGGCATCCTCGCCCGGTTCCGCCTGACGCCGGGCCTGATCCTCGAGGGCGAGCTCGGCAAGACGTCGTACGACGTCAACGGCGCCGACAACGTCCGCGTCGACCGCCGCCTGTCGGGCTCGCTGATCTACGAGATCGGTGCGTACAACAAGCTCGCGCCGTACCTCCTCGCCGGCATCGGCGTCCAGCAAGCCGACATCAACGGCGTGTACTCGACGACGCAGGACTTCGGCGAGATCGGCATCGGCCTGCGCCTGGCGGTGACCCCGAAGTTCCATCTCGCGGCGGACATCCGTGCGGGCAGCCGCGCGACCGTCTCGAGCGACGACACGCCGACGATCGGCACGGTCTCGCGCACGATCACGCCGCCGAGCGCGGACAGCGACGAGAGCGAGGAGTACTCGCGCGCGCGGCTGTCGGCGATCGTCTACTTCTGAGAGAGGCGCAGCGCGACGAAGCGGCCGGGTCACCCCCGGCCGTTGTGCTTTTCGGTTACCCTGCACTCCACATGGCTCCGGAGGGGCTGCGGTTCGCAGTCGAGCAGCGTCACGTCACGACGAGCGACGGTACGCGTATCGGATATCAGGTGCGCGGTGGCTCCGGCCCCTGCGTCGTCCTCGCGAACGGGCTCGGCGGGACGTACCTCGCATTTCGCTACCTGTACGACGCGCTCGGCGACTACCGCACGATCTGCTGGGACTACCGCGGCCTCTACACGTCGGCCGCGTCGACCGATCCGGACGCGAACACCGTCGCCCATCAGGTCGAAGATCTGATGGCGATCCTCGCCCAGGAGAACGTCGGCGAGGTCGTGATCGCCGGCTGGTCGATGGGCGTCCAGGTCGGGTTCGAGGCGATCCGCCGCCACCCCGACCGCGTGCGCGGCCTGCTCGCGATCAACGGCACCTACGGCCGCGCGTTCCGCACGGTGATGGGGAGCCGGCTCGTCGGTCGAACGATCCCGATGCTGCTCCGCCTCGTGAAGGCCCAGGCGGCGCTCGCCGGTCTCGCGACGCGGCGCCTCGCCGGGTCCGACGCGCTGATCAGCGCGATGAAGAGGGTGGGGCTCGTCAGCCAGACGATCGACCTCGACATCTTCCGCGCGGTCGCCGCGGGCTTCCAGACGATCGACTGGCGCATCTACTCCGATCTCCTGACCCGGCTCGACGAGCACGACGCCGAGGAGGTCCTGACGAAGATCGACGTGCCGGTCACGATCGTCACCGGCGATCGCGATCTGATGACGCCGCCGGCGACCGCCGAGCACATGCACCGCTCGATTCGCGGCTCGCGCCTCGTCGTGATCGAGGGCGGCACGCACTACACGCCGGTCGAGTATCCGGCGATCATCGTCGAGGAGCTCGGGCGTCTGCTCGATCGCATCCCCGGATGGGAGCGCAAGAGCCGGGAGGCGATGGCGTGAACTGTCCGAGCTGCAAGGGCGCGATCCTCGACATCGACGTGCGGTGCGCGCACTGCGGCGCCGCGCTCGGGGCGACCGGGGCGCATCGCATGCTCGGTCAGCTGATCCTCGGCACCTACGAGCTCGTCGACGTGCTCGGCCAGGGTGGCATGAGCGTCGTCTTCAAGGCGAAGCACAAGATGACCGAGCAGGAGGTCGCACTGAAGATCCTGCCGCCGGAGCTCGCCGCGCACAGCCAGGTGAAGTCGCGGTTCCTCGAGGAGGCGAGGGCGCTCGCCGCGCTCGATCATCCGAACATCGTCCACCTCTACAACTTCGGTCAGGAGAACGGCAGCTTCGTGCTCGCCATGCAGTACGTGCAGGGCCGAACGTGGGAGCGGATGATCCTCGAGGCCAAGCGGCTCGACTGGAAGACGACGTGCCGGATCTCGATCGACGTCCTGAAGGCGCTCGAGTACGCGCACGGCCGCGGCGTCGTTCATCGCGATATGAAACCTTCGAACGTGCTCGTCCGCGCGAGCGACAGCGCGGCGACGGTCATGGACTTCGGCATCGCGAAGATGACGACGTCGACGAAGTTGACCGCGACGGGGCAGACGATGGGCACCGTCCGCTACATGTCTCCCGAGCAGGTGCGCGGCCAGGAGGTCGATCTGCGCACGGACATCTACTCGCTCGGCGCGACGATGTACGAGTCGCTCGTCGGCGACACGCCGTTCGACGGCGGCACGCACTTCGAGATCATGACGAAGCATCTCTCGGAGGCACCGAAGCCGCCGAGCGCGTCGGGCATCGAGATCCCGCGCATCGTCGAGGAAGCGATGATGCGCTCGCTCGCGAAGAAGGCCGTCGATCGGTTCGAGAGCGCGCGCGACATGCGCAAGATCCTCGAGGCAGCGCTGCGCGAGGGCGACGTCGGGCTCGTCGAGACGCAGCGCATGCAGCGCGACATGTTCGACGCGAAGACGACGAAGGACGAGCGTCCTCCCGCGGGCGTGGGGCTTGCCCCGGCGACGCGCGCGGCGACCGCGAACGACCTCGCCGACGAGCTCGAGCCCGGCACGGCCGCACCGAAGAAGATCAAGGCGCCGTCCGGGAGCAGCAGGTGGCCGTGGATCGCGCTCGCGGTGCTGCTCGTCGCTGGCGGTGCGACGGCCGCCGTGCTGGTGCTCGGCGGCGACGATGGCTACAGGGCTCACACGCACATCCACGGCGTGAAGCTGACCGCCGGCAAGATGTTCGGCAGCGTGCGCGTCGAGACCGACGGCGGCGTGACGCCGGAGGCCGCGGCCGAGGCGTACCAGGACGCGCTCGCCCAGCTGAAGCAGTTCGAGCCAGCCGTCTCGGGCACGCGCGATGTCCTCAGCGAGATCGTCGTGGTCCCGGGCGCCGCGCTGTGCGAGCCGAGCGCCTATCCAGGCACCGATCCACCGGCCGACTGCTCGACCGCGCTCGCGACGATCGCGTTTGGCAAGGGCGGCTCGCACAAGCTGCTGGTCGCCCACGACCGCGCCGCGATCGGCGTCGCGCTCCGCACCGGGCTCGCCCGCGCGGTGTGCGACTTCCAGCCGACCTACCTCGATCCGGACAGCCAGGATGACAAGGACAAGCTCGAGCAGATCTGTGCGATGACGAAGCGCTTCGCCGCCCCCAAGTGAGGTCGGTGTCATTGACATCCCTGCGGAAGGGCTAGAATAATCGGCGCCGGAGGGAGCATGTCCCGCACGGTCATTGCCGCCGTTGTCGCCGTCGTGATCGCGGCGCTCACGGCGATCGCGTTCTTCGTCACGTCAAAGAGTTACAGCGACAAGGTCACCAAGGACGCCGAGGCGCAGCTGCGCCGCGCGTACCAGGGCGTCCAGCAGCTCGCCGAGCTCGAGGCGATCGACGTGTCCAACAAGGCCGAGCGCCTCGCCGGGGACAAGGCGTTCGTGACGGCGCTCAAGAGCTCGAGCCAGTCCGAGCGCGACAACCAGGCGCGCATCGGGTTCTCGAGCTTCACGTCCAACGACAAGGATCAGATCAAGCCGGACATCATCGCGCTCGTCGACGCGAACGGAAATCTCGTCGCGATGAACGACATGTCGAGCGTCGTGCCGAAGCAGTGGCAGAACGCGCAGAAGCCGAACGAGACGATCATCCCCGCGCTCAACGTGGTGCTCGGCAGCCGCGTGATCATCTCCGACATCTGGAACGACCGCGGCCGCATGATGAAGATCGGCGTCGCACCGGTGATCGATCCCGACGCGCCCGTGCCGGCCAACGACCCCGACGGCGTCGTGATCATCGGCGCCGTGCTCGTCGCGTACGAGGAGACCGCGCAGGTCGCGCAGCAGGACAAGCGCCTGCTCGGCACCGAGGTCGCGTACTTCAACGACGGCAAGGTCGTCACGAGCTTCACGAAGGGCACGAACGAGGAGGACAGCGCGAAGGCCGGCGTGGTCGCCGAGCTCGTGAAGTCCGGCAAGGTCAAGGTCGGCGCCGGCCAGCACAAGGTCACCGTCGACGGCACGCCGTACTACGCGGCCGCCGTGACGATGCCGCGCAAGACGACGAACAGCCGCCGCATGCCGCAGGACTACCCGGCGATGACCGCCGGCGCGATGGTGCTCGCCGCCGCGGCCGACAGCGCGAACACCGCCGGCACGATCAAGATGTTCATCATCCTGCTCGGGCTCGGCGCGCTCGCGATCTCGATGCTCGGCCTCTACCTGTCGCATCGCCGCCTCGTGAACCAGGTCGACCAGATCGAGCTCGGCGTCACGGACATCATCAACGGCAACGTCGACCGCACGTTCCGCCCCGTCGGCCCCGAGCTCGATGGCCTCGCGAACGGCCTCAACGTCATGCTCGCGCGCCTGCTCGGCCGCCCCGAGCCCGGCGAGGAGGAGTTCGACGACGAAGGCAATCCGATCATCCCCGGCCGCGTCGACTTCGAGGAGGGCGAGGAGCGACCCGCCATCGATCCCGATCTCGCGAACCTCGCGGCCGAGAGCGAGCCCGACTACTACAAGCGCGTGTTCACCGAGTACGTGGC
>JAEWJO010000607.1 GCA_023386455.1 Pseudomonadota bacterium
TGCCGCTTATGGTGTGCACGATGCCGACGCCGCCGGGTGCTAGACAGCGATCGACGAGCTCCATGTAGCCGCGATAGTTCTTCGGCCCGACGTGCTCCATGAGGCCGATCGACACCACGGCGTCGTACTGGCCGGTCGCGCGCCGGTAGTCCTCGTGGCGAATGTCGACGGACAGGTGCGCGTAGCGCTCCTTCGCGAGCTTCACCTGCTCGGCGGCGACGGTGTATCCGGTGACGATCGCGCCGTAGCGCTCGGCGGCAAACGCGGCGAAGCCGCCCCAGCCGCAGCCGAGATCGAGGACCTTCATGCCGGCGCGCAGGCCGATCTTGCGGCACACGAGGTCGAGCTTGGCCTCCTGTGCCTCGTCGAGCGTGCGCGCGTTGTGCCAGTACGCGCACGTGTACAGCAGCCGGCTGTCGAGCATCGCCTCGTAGAGGTCGTTGCCGATGTCGTAGTGCTTGTGCGCGATCTCGAACGCTCTCGACGCGCTCTGGCGGTTGACGATCCGCGCCTTCACCGCGTGCGCGAGCAGCACCCAGTTGTCCTTGATGACATCGCGCAGGCGCGCGCGGCACACGCGGTCGATCGTCTGGTCGAGGGCCGGCGAGTCCCACCAGCCCTCCATGTATGCCTCGCCGAAGCCGAGCGTGCCGTCGCGCAGCAGGCGCTGATACATCCGGTCGTCGTGGACGACGATGTCCCACGGCCTGTCGCCGCCGACGGTGACGCCGGCCTCGGCGAGCGCGTCGCGGCACAGATCGTTGGCGCGGCGCGAGTCGAGCTGCGACAGGAGCTTCGTGGCGGTGCTAGCTGACATGGCGAGCGTCCTCCTTCTTCGCGAGGCGATCGAGCATGAAGTCGATGACACGAGGCGCGGGCAGGCGCGCGCCCGAGAACATCCACGCGAACCCGCGCGCGACCAAGCGATCGGCGCGACCGGAACCGGCGGCCTTGCCGTTGCCGGGCCGCCGCGCCCGCAGTGCCCGCGCGGCCTCGACGACGCGATAGGTCCGGCGATAGTCGGCGAGCAGTGCGTCCGCGCGCAGGCGATCCGGATAGCTCGCGGGCGCACCGGCGAGGATCGCCTCGGCCGCGTGCCGCCCCGACGTGACCGCGGGGACGATGCCCTCGGCGGTCAGCGGGTGGGCGAGGCCGAGCGAGTCGCCGACGAGGAGCGCGGTGCCCTTCGCGGCGGAGTCGAGGTGAACCGGATCGAACAGGAAGTACGAGTGGCCCTTCATGTGGGCCAGGTCGGCTTCGCCGGGCAGGTGGCCCGTGCCGGTCAAGAGCGCGTGCGTCGTCTGCCACGCGTCGCGCACGATCGTCGCGTCGAGCGTGCCGCAGCCGACGTTGATCCAGTCGCGCTTCGGCACGTTCCAGCCGTAGCCCGAGAGACCGTCGAACAGCACGAGCTCGGGCTCGCCGTCGTTGCCGAGGCGCGTGCGCGCGACGGCGCCTTCGCCGACCTCGACCTCGAGCTCCTGCACGCCGACCGCACGGCGAGGGCGAACCGGTGCGACGAGGCGCGCGACGGGGCAGTGCGTGCCACCGGCGCCGACGAGGTGACGGCCGCGCAGCACGGCGTCGCCCGCGGTCACGCGCCACGTGCCATCGGCCTCGCGTGCGATGTCCTTCACGTTCGCGCCGAGGAAGCGCTCGGCGCCGCTTCCGTGGAGCAGCCAGTCGTCGAGCTCGTAGCGGCGGATGAAGTAGCCGCGGCCGCGCAGCGCGTACTGCTTGCCGCGATAGTGGACGTGACAGCGCTGCCACTCCCAGAGGCCGCGCGGATATTCGCGTGGGGTACGGCCGATGACGTCCCAGAACGGCGGCGAGAGCCAGCCGGCGCAGAGCTTCACGCGCGGAAACTCGGCGCGATCGACGATCGCGACGCGCATGCCCGCGGTGGTCAGCGTACGCGCGCAGGTGCTTCCGGCGGGGCCGCCGCCGACGATGAGTGCGTCGTAGATGCCTGCCGTCACGTACTCGGTCTAGCACGCACGCGCGCGTGACCCTCGTTCGAGCCGGCACCCGGGAGTATCGTGACGCGGCCGTGGCAGAACGCTGACGCCTACACGGCGCGCTGGCGCGACGCGAGGAAGTGCTTGCGCAACTCCGGATCGCGCAGGCGCTGAGCCTTCGCGGTGACCTCGGCACTCGCACGCGCCTCGGCGGCCCTTGCGGCTTCCTGCTGGCCGGCGGCGGCGAACACCGTCGCGCGCCAGCGGAAGATGTGCTCGACACCGTCGGTGCGCGTGTTGTCGAGCAGCGAGATCGCCTCGTCGCTCGCGGCGATCGCGTCGTCGTGAAGACCGAGCCTCGACAGCGCGAGGGCCTGGAACGTCAGACCGTAGATGATGCCGACCATCATCGGCATCTTGCGCGCCCACTCCGTCGACGATCGCGCCATCTCGAGCGCGGCCTCCGGCGGATCGCCCTTCGCGAGGTGCGCGAGCGCGATGTACTGGAGCGCGCGGACCTCCTGATAGCGCTCGCGGTTCTCGGTCGCGAGCGAGAGGCCCTTCTCGAACAGCTCGAGCGCCGCGGCGGTGTCGCCGCGCTGCATCTTGCACTGGCCCCACGAGACGGCAGCGTCGGCGGCGGCCGACAGATCGCCGGTCTGCTCGGCGACCTTGAGCGCGCGGTGGAGGTAGCTCTCGGCGCGATCGGTGTCGCCGATATCGGAGTAGCACTGGCCGATGTTGCCGAGCTTGAGTGCGAGACCGCTGCGCTCGCCGAGCGCCTGGTCGATCTTGAGCGCGCTCTTGTAGTGCGCGAGCGCCTCCTCGTACTCGCCGAGCGCGGCGAACACGATGCCCATGTTGTTGAGCGCGCGCGCCTCGTGACGGGCCATGCCAACCGCGCGGTAGATGACGAGCGCCTCGGCGTAGCTCTCGATCGATTGCTCGAGCTGGCCGATGTTCCACAGGGTGGTGCCCTTCTGGTTCAGGATCGTCGCGCGAGCGACGAGCACCGGCGTCGGCGGGCGGCCCGACTCCGTTCCGGGGTGCGCGGTGTCGACGAGCGCGCCATCTCGAGCGCGTCCTCCGGCGCATTGCCCG
>JAEWJO010000673.1 GCA_023386455.1 Pseudomonadota bacterium
GGCCGTCGGCAGCGGCGTCGCGCGTGCGAGGAGGCCCGCCGCGCCCGCGATCGCCGCGAACCGCTGGGCGAGCTCGCTCGCGGTCTGCACGCGCTTGTCGGGCGTCTTCTGCAGCAGCTGCATGATCAGCTGCTCGGCTTCATTCGAGATCGTCGCACCCGCGCTCGACGGCGTCGGTGGCTCGATGAAGAGATGCGCGCCGATGAGCTCGCCGGTGCTCATGTCCGTGAACGGCGGGCGGCCGGCAACGAGCTCGAAGAACACGCAGCCGATCGAGTAGAGATCCGAGCGGAGGTCGACCGCCGCGCCGCCCTTGCACTGCTCGGGAGACATATAGGTCGGCGTGCCCATCACCGAGCCGGTCTTCGTCGCGTTCTGCGGCCCGGTGAGCCCGATGTTCAGCTTCGCGATGCCGAAGTCGAGGATCTTCGTGCGTTCGCCCGTCGGGGCGTCCGGGTCGGGACACACGAAGATGTTGTCGGGCTTGAGATCGCGGTGGACGATGCCCTTCGCGTGCGCCGCCTGGAGCGCGCTGCACACGCCGCGCATCAGGATCGCCGCCTCGCCCTCGGCCAGCTTGCCGCTCTGCTCGAGCCGCGCCGCGAGCGACTGCCCGTCGAGGAACTCCATGACGATGTAGCCGTCGCCCGACGGCAGATAGCCGAAGTCGAACATCTCGACGATGCCGGGATGCTTGATCTGCGTCGTCGCCTTCGCCTCGTTGAAGAAGCGCTGCACGACATCGCGATTTCCGCGCAGCTCGGGATGCAGGACCTTCACCGCGGCCTGCTTGCCGATCAGCGAGTGCTCTGCCTTGTAGACCGTGCCCATGCCACCGACGCTCACCAGCTCGGTGATGCAGTAGCTCCCGACGGTCGTCCCGATCATCCACGTCGATGATAACCCACGGCCGCCCGCGGTTCCCGAGGTGCCGTGGGCCTACACGCGCCTACTGGCAGAACTTCGTCGAGAACGCGGCGATCTCGTTCTGCGGGTTCTGATTCGGGCAGGTCGTCGCGGGCGACGAGCTCGTCGTCGAGGCGATCGAGGCCGACAGCGTGCACGCTCCCGACGCCGACTCGCAGTCGTTCGCCCACGCGCACATGCAGTCGGTCGGCGAGCTCGTGCCGTTCAGGCCGACGCCCCAGCCGACGGTGCCGATCACGAGATCCTGGACGTACGAGACCGAGGGCTCGTCGGAGATCCAGCCGACATCGTTCTTCACGACGTCGCCGCAATCGTGCTCGTTCGTCGCGAAGCTGTAGTTCGTCCCGACGTCATTGCGATCGCCGCCGAGCACGACCATCACGTAAGGACCGGCGGCCGGACGCGTCGTGACGACCTCGATCGGCAGGCCGGTCAGGCGCGACTTCACGCCGTTGACGATCGTCAGGATGTCCGCGGCGCGCGTGCCCGAATTCTGATGAAACGGCGGGACCGTCGCCGTCGCGTTCGACATCCACGACACGCGGTTCTGTGTCGAGTCGCTCGGCGTCGCGCGCGTCAGCGTCACGCCGTCGAAGTTGAGATAGAGCTTGCGGCCGTTCGCGCACGCGGCCGCGGTTCCGGCGTCGGGCTGCATGCCGCTGCCGCTGCCGTTGCCGCTTCCGTTGCCGCTGCCATTGCCGCTTCCGTTACCGCCGCCGTTTCCACCACCGCCGCCGTTCGCGTCGACGACCGTGCTTCCGATCGGATCGTCGCCCAGCGTTGCCGAGCAACCGATCAGCGCGAGTGCGAGCACACTTGCTCTCCACATGACGAGACCGAACGTAGCGCTCGTAACTACGCGAAGCGACTGGGAAGAAACTCCGCAGCTGGAGACTTCGGTCCCGGGTCAGCGAGTGCCAGCGAGCGCGCCGTGCGGATGTCAGCCACCGCACCAACGGCTTGCACAATCGACCGCGCGCCGGCGCTACGGCGAGAACGTCGTCCGCAGCTTGTCGATCGTCGTGTTGACGGCCGCGGCGTCGGCATTCGGTGTGGACTTCATGACTTGGCCGACGAAGAACCCGCGGAGGCCGTCCTTGCCGGCGCGGTACTGGTTCCACTTGTCTGGATTGCCGCGGATGACCGCCTCGACCTTTGCCTCGAGCTCGGCGGGACTGATTGCCTGTCCAGCGGTCGCGCCAGCCCCCACCTCGGAGGCCTTCTTGCCGGTCGCGACCATCTCCGCGAGCACGCTCTTGGCCGACGATCCCGTCAGCTTGCCGTCGGCGACGAGCGCGATGAGCTCGGCGAACCGCGGCGCATCGAGCTTCGCCTCGGCGAGCTCCTTGCCGCCGAGCGCGCGCGGGAGCTCGTTGATCATCCACTTCGCGACGAGCTCGGGGTGACCCTTCGCTGCGGTCTCGGCGAACAGCGCGGCGGTGTCGCGATCGCCGGTGACGAGGTCGGCATGATCCGCCGACAGACCGAGCGACTGCGCGTTCGCGTAGGCGGCGGCGAGCTCGGCGTCACGAGCGCGTGCCTCGGCGCGGTACTCCTGCGGCGACTTGCTCTTCGGCCGCGTCTTCGCCTTGACGTTCTCCTTCTTCTCCGTCGGCGCCGCGGCGACCGCGATGCGCTCGTCGCGCAGCGTGATGATGCGGTTCAGGACGAGCGAGCCCGGCTTCGTATCCTCGTCGACGATGAAGTAGCCGACGCGCTCGAGCTGCCAGCGCGAGCCGACGGCCGCGCTCGCGAGCGACTTCTCGAGGCGCGCGGTCGTGACGACCTCGAGCGAGTGCGGATCGAGGTGCTCGAGAAAATCGCCACCGCCCTCCTCGGGCTTCGGCACCTTGAACAGCCGGTCGTAGAGCCGGATCTCTGCGGGCACGCTCGTCGCGGCGTCGACCCAGTGGATCACGCCGGCACCCTTCGCACCGTCGACGACGTGGGCGCGGATCTTCGTGACGTTGCCGTCGTGATCGCGCGCGACGACCTCGTCCGCGGCGATGCAGTAGCCGTGGCGCAGCCGGACCGTGCGGCCCGGGCCGAGTCGCTTCCAGTCCGCCGGCGGAGCGTCGCTCCAGTCGTCGCGCTCGATGAAGATGTGGGCGCCGACCGGCAGCTTGCGCGAGCCGGGCTTGCCGACGTCGGGCGGGAAGTAGGGCGCGTCGACCTCGGAGGCACCGACGTCGCCGGTGACCTCGACCTCGATCGGACGCAGCACGCCGAGGGCGCGCGGCGCATGCTGGTTGAGATCGTCTCGCACGCAGTACTCGAGCTTCCCGATGTCGACCATCGAGTTCGCCTTCGCGACGCCGATCATGTCGCAGAACGTGCGGATCGCCTCGGGGCTGTACCCCTTGCGGCGCAGCGCCGCGAGCGTCGGCATGCGCGGGTCATCCCAGCCGCGGACGTGGCCGTCCTCGACGAGCTGGCGCAGCTTGCGCTTGCTCATCACCGTGTACTCGAGCGCGAGGCGCGCGAACTCGTACTGGCGCGGGCGCGGGCTCCACGGCCCGGTGTTCTCGATCACCCAGTCGTACAGCTCGCGGTTGTTCTCGAACTCGAGCGTGCAGATCGAGTGCGTGATGCCCTCGATCGCGTCCTCGAGCGGATGCGCGTAGTCGTACATCGGGTAGATGACCCACTGATCGCCGGTGCGATGGTGGTGGGCGTGGCGGATCCGGTAGAGCAGCGGATCGCGCATCTTCATGTTCGGGCTCGCGAGGTCGATCTTCGCGCGCAGCACGCATGCACCATCGGGCAGCTCGCCGGCCTTCATCTTGCGGAGTAGCGCGAGGTTCTCGTCGACCGAGCGATCGCGGAACGGGCTCGGCTTGCCGGGCTCCGAGAGGGTGCCGCGGTACTCCTTGATCTGCTCGTCGGTGAGGTCGTCGACGTAGGCCTTGCCCTCGCGCACGAGGCGCTCGGCGAGCTCGTACATCCTCGGAAAGTAGTCGGCGGAGAACAGCACGGCGGCCGGCTCGAAGCCGAGCCAGCGAACGTCGCGCTCGATCGACTCGACGTACTCGACGTCTTCCTTCGTCGGGTTCGTGTCGTCGTAGCGGAGGTTGCACGTGCCCTGGTAGTCGCGCGCGATCCCGAAGTCGACACAGAACGCCTTCGCGTGACCGATGTGGAGATAGCCGTTGGGCTCCGGCGGGAACCGCGTCGCGACGCGGGTATGGCGTCCCGTACGGAGATCCTCGTCGATGATGTCCCGGATGAAGTCGTTGCGCTCGGCCGCCATGGAAACGCGCACTCTACCGCATAATGCTCGTGCGTCATGAGACGGCTCGTCCTGGCCCTTGTACTCGCTTCATGCGGAAAACCGCCGGCACCCCGGCCGACGCCGGCGCAGCTCGCGGCGGATTCGGTCGCCGACCTGGCCGGACGGTGGGTGGCGAACGACGAGATGGACTGGGGATATTCGATGACGATCGAGCCCACGGGCGAGATCGCGGTCTGGATCGACCGCGGCAAGATGGGACGGTGCGAGCAGACGGGCACGATGCTCGCCCAGGGGAAGCGGACGTTCGGTGTGACGTATACGCGCGGCAACTGCAATCCACAGGCGGTCGGCGTGCCGCTCGCGATGACGGTGACGTCGTTCACCGGCGAGCACCTCACGGTCGAGGTCGCCGATCAATCGCGTACCTACCAGCGCGGCGACGACGAGCGGCACGGCAAGCTCCCCACGATCCAGCTGCAGTGACGGAGCTGCACGGTGGGGCAGGGCCGCTCGCCGCCTGCCGGCCCGGCACGTGCAGCAGGAGGCCCACATGCGTAGCTCCGATGTCGTGCTGTGCCTCTCAAACCGCCGGTGGAGCTGTTACTACGATCGCTCGCAGCACCTGATGAGCGAGTGCGCGCGCGAGCGGCGGGCGATCTTCATCGAGGAGCCGGAGCTCGACACGGTCGCGCCCGACGTCGAGCTGTCGGAGACGCGGACCGGTGTGATCACGCTGATCCCCCATCTGCCGCCGGGCCTGACGCTGCAGCAGTCCGAGCGCGCACAGCGGCGCGCGGTCGACTTCGTGCTCGCGCACTACGGCTGCCTCGCCCCGGTGCTCTGGTACTACACCGCGAAGGCGATCGGCTTCACCGATCACATCGAGTCGTCCGCGATCGTCTACGACTGGCTCGAGGAGCCACCCGCGTATGCGAACGACGGCGTACGCCGCGTCGGCCATCGCGCGCAGCACCTGCTCGACCGCGCCGACGTCGTGTTCACCGACGTGATCGAGACCGACGGGTTCCCCGATCATCGCCCGCTGCTCCACCACAACCTGCACGCGTTCTCGGGCGAGCCGTCGTGGTCCGAGACCTGGCGCCGGATGTGGACGCACGTCGAGGCGGCACGGGCGGCGCGCCAAGATCAGACGGTCACGCTCGCGAACGTACGCTGACCGAGCAGGACCGCGCGCTCGCACGTCAGGCGGATGAGCTGGTCGAGATCTGCGACGTCGCGGTCGAGACGGCGCACCGCGAGCTCGCATGCGCGCGCGAGCACGAGCCGGCGGGCGATCACCTCGGCCGCGAGTCGGCGGCGCTGCGCGAGCGCGAGGTCGCGGCGGGCCGCGAGATCGGCGGGCGTCGCGCGGCGGAGCAGCGTCAGGCACTGCTGGCGCGCGATCAGTAGATCCGCATAACGCTCGAGCAGCTCCTCGACGTCGGCGCGATACGCGCCCGCGCTCCCGCCGAATGCCGCGTACACGATCGTGTGGAGCTCGACGAGGAGCGCGGGGACGTTCGCATCCTCCAGCCGCTGCTCGCGGCCGTCGCAGCTCGCGCGCAGCTCGCGATGGGTACGAGCACCCGCTCGCCACGTGAGCCACCGCCTCCAGCACGACACGAGGATCCGGATCGTGCCCCCGAGCATGTCGCGCGAGCGGTACACGCGCTGTGCCACGCGGCCCGTCCGCGGTGATCCTGCGGGAGCAGCAGGGCGGCACAGGAGTACGTCGCGCATCGGCGCACCGTCGTGACATGGGCGCGCGAACCGAACGCGTCGCGTGGCGCTGGATGCGGACCGGCGCGGTGCGTCGGTTGCAGGACGGCGACTCGTGGCGGCGCTGTTCCCGAGGTGGACGAATGCGGTGTACGCGACCGCGATCGCATCGCTCATCGCGACCGCGGTGGCGGCCGTCTCGGCTCCGATGATCCTCGTACGCACCGATTACGGGACCGATCAGCATCGCCCGGTCATCCAGCCGGTCGAGTTCGATCATCGCCATCACGTACGCGACGACGGTATCGATTGTCTCTACTGCCATCCGGACGCGGAGACGACGCCGTACGCGGGCGTGCCACCGACGGAGCTCTGCATGGGCTGTCACGGCCAGATCTGGGTCGACAGCCCGCTGCTCGCCCCGGTCCGCGAGAGCTGGCGCACCGGCGTCTCGATCGCCTGGCGCCGCGTGAACGACCTGCCCGATCACGTCTACTTCCACCACGGCGTGCACGTCCATGCCGGCGTGCCGTGCACGACCTGTCACGGCGACGTCCAGAACATGGCGCGCGTCGAGCGCCACGCGTCGCTGCAGATGAACTGGTGCATCTCCTGTCATCGCCATCCGCCCGGCCGGCCGGACGAGGGGCATCGCATCACCGAGCGGACCACATGCAGCGCCTGTCATCGCTAGGACCCGGAATGCAGGACGACGAACCACCGACCCAACTACCGACGCGCCTCGAGATCACGCGGCGCGACGCGCTGAAGCTGTTCGGCGCGGGCGTCGCGATGCTCCAGGCGGGGTGTCAGGAGCGGACCGGCGAGGAGATCCGGCCGGCGGTTCGCATCCCGGAGCACGCGCCGGGCACACCGCAGATGTTCGCGACGTCGATGGTGATCGACGGCTACGCGACCGGGCTGCTGGCACTCGCGTACGACGGTCGGCCCACGAAGATCGAGGGAAACCCGTCGCACCCGGCGAGCCGCGGCGCGACGCTCGCCGCGCATCAGGCCTCGATCCTCGATCTCTACGACCCACACCGGCTGCACGCGCCGCAGCGCGGCGGCATGCCGGCGACGTGGGATCAGCTGCGCGATCGCCTCGCGAAAGGGATCGAGGACGAGCTCTGGTTGATCCTGCCGCCCGACGGCTCGCCGGCGATCGCGCGCCAGCTCGAGGCGGTGCGCGGCCGGTTCCCGACGCTGCACGTCGTCCATCACACCGTCCTGTCGCGCGCCGAGGCCCACCGCGGGACCCAGCTCGCATTCGGTACACCGCTCGAGCTGCAGCTCTCGCTCGATCGCGCCGACGTGCTCGTCTCGCTCGATGCCGACGTGCTCGCGGCGATGCCGATGTCGGTGCCGTGGTCGCGAGACTTCGCGCGTCGCCGTCGCGCCGTCGAGCCCGGCGAGGACCCGATCCGCGTGTTCGTCGC
>JAEWJO010000701.1 GCA_023386455.1 Pseudomonadota bacterium
GACGAGCACGACCGCGCGGCCGCGGACCGCGTCGGGCGCGATCAGCTCGAACGCGCCGGCGACGTTCGCGGCACGCAGCGCACCGGCGAGCGTGCTCTGCGCCGGGCCCGAGCGCGTGCGGCGCAGCACCGACACCGGCCTCGCGATCCCCGCGTCGGCACAGGCGTGCAGCGCGAGCAACCACGTCTGGTCGTAGCCGCGCGAGAGCCGCCGCTTCCAGTGGAGCGGAACCGGGACGACGATCGCGTCGTGCTCGCCCGCCGCCGCGGCGACGAGCGGCGACCACAGCGGCGCGACGGTCCGTGCCACGTGGGTCGCGCCGGTGAACTTGAGCCGGCGGATCGCCGACGCGAGCGCGCCGCCGAACCGCCACGGCGACGCGACCGCGTCGAGGATCGCGGGTGGACGCGCCGGCCCGGCCTCGACCAGGGAGAGTGCGCATCCCTCGCAGAGCGGCGCATCCGCGAGAACACCGCAGGCCGCGCACTGCGGGCGAAACAACCATGACAGGAGCATGCGGCCGTATCGGCAGGTCTCCGGAGTGGTTGCGTGCCGCCGTGCTAGGGTGCGCGAGCCTCGTGATCGACCGCTGTTACGTGTACGAGCCCGACTTCATCGACGCGCCGTCGCGCGCCGATATCGTCGCGTGGCTCGACACCCTGCACCCGCTGTGGGAGCAGCGCTACTCGACGAAGCGCCCGCCTCCCGCCGGCAAGCAGCAGCGCGGTCTGCTTCGCCCCGTCTACTGGCTCGGCAACTGGCAGTTCGCGTGCCTCGGCTACTACGAGCCGCCTCGCCGGACCAAGCACGTCGCGGTCGCGGCGGAGCCGTTCCCGCCGGTGCTCGGCAGGCTCGTCACGTCGATCGAGAAGCGCGTCCGCTCCGGCTTCCCGCAGAACACCGTGCCCCGCGCCTGGCGCCTCAACACGTGCCTCGTGAACTTCTACGGCGACCGGATCCAGGACGGCAAGGAAGTCGATGCAGCGCGCGTCGGCGAGCACCGCGACTTCGAGCCCGGTCCGGTCGCGTCGCTCTCGCTCGGCGAGCGCGCCCGCTTTCAGTTCGTACGCCGCGGCGACGTCAACGCGCCGCCGGTCCGCACGCAGTGGCTCGAGGACAACTCGCTGCAGATCTTCGGCGGTCCGCGGTGGAAGGATGACCTGCTCCACCGCGTGCAGCGCGTCGAGGACAAGCGTGCGCTCGATCTGCCGCCGCGTATCCCCGGCTTCCGGACGCGCCGCGTGAACTTCACGTTCCGCTACGTCCCCGACGAGCACGTCACGCCGTTCGCGCAGCTACCCGCGGCCGCGCGCGAGGACGTGCGGGACTACGTCGCCGAGCTCGCGACGCACTCTAGTTTCTTCGCGAAGGCGCTCGGCCGAGACCGAACAGCGCCGGCTCGGTCGCCGCAGCCGGCGGACTGATCCCGAGCAGCGCGCTCACGGTCGGCGCGACCTGCAGCAGCGTGCCCGTGCCTTCCTGCGGCGCGAGCCCCGGCGCCTTCACGAGGATCGGCACGTGGCGGTTGTCGTCGAACGGCGCATCGTGGCCCGTCCCCGCCTTGTACTCGCTGATCAGCGAGCCCGCGATCGCGACCGCGTACATCTCGCCCGCCTCGCCCGGCACGATCGCCCGGCAGATCGCCTGCTGGAGATCCTTCTCCGCCGCGCAGCCCGGCGAGAACCGATCGCTCCGCCCGACGGCGGCGATGCCGGGCACCGCGGCGATCGCCTTCGTCGCCGCGTCGAATGCGCG
The DNA here is from genome assembly GCA_023386455.1 of Pseudomonadota bacterium. Taxonomy (GTDB): domain Bacteria; phylum Myxococcota_A; class Polyangia; order Haliangiales; family Haliangiaceae; genus JABFXX01. The sequence continues at coordinate 1,756 of JAEWJO010000701.1, forward strand.
CGTCTTCAGCTCGTCGGACAGCGCGGCGAACTGCGTCGTCAGGTAGAGGTTGCTCGACACCTGCCTCGCGACCCACGGCCCCGGCGACCCGACGACGCCGGCGATCGCCTTCTGCGCCGCCTCCTCGATCTCGGCGGGCGAGATGCGCCGCGCCGACCCGATCCGCGCGCGCTCGACCAGCGGCGTCGCGCCGTGATCGCTCGTCATCACGACCGCCCAGCCATCCTTGCCGACGCGTGCATCGAGTGCGTCGAACAGCTCGCCGAGGGCCTGATCGAGGCGCAGTGTCAGATCGAGCACCTCCCACGAGTCCGGTCCCCAGCTGTGCCCCGCGTAGTCGTGCGCGCCGAAGCTGATCGCGAGCAGGTCCGGCGTATCGTCTGCGCCGAGCTCCATCGCGTCGAGTGCGCGCGCGACGGTGCGCGACACGATCTCGTCGGCGAACGGCGTCTGGAGGATCGCACGCTCCGGCCTGTCGCTGCCGGGTAGTGCGTGGGGGAACGCCGCGCCGAGCTCGTGCTCCGCGTGCTCGCCGGGAGAGTCATCGGCGATCCCGGTCTCCTTCGCGAGCATCCCTGGATCGCGCGCCGTCCATGTCGCTCCGAAGTAGCGGCTGATCGGTGCGTCGGCCGCGAGCTTCACGAGCCACGGCGGCGGCTCGGCCGCGTAGGCCTTGCTCGTCGTCATGCCGCCGGCGCCCGCCTCGAACCAGATCGCGAGATCAGGATGCTGACCGGCAACCAGGCAGGCGCTCCGTGCCTTGAGCGCGATCGCGACCGAGTGCGCGCCACCGCGCTGGCGGCGCAGCGCGTCGGCGATGCCCTCGACCCGCAGCGCCTTCGCCGACGAACCGTCCTCCGCGGATACCTGCGAATCGCCGAGCGGTCTTCCGACCGATAGTACCGGCGCATCGCCGTCGTACTCGGCGGGCCGGTCTCGTCCGTCACCGCGCCGGTACCAGTAGTTGCCGACGATGCCGCTGACGTTCGGCGGCGCACCGGTCCCGATCGTCGCGTGACCGACCGCGGTGAACGTGTTCGCGTACGGCAGCTCCGCGTCGCGAACCACCGCGCCCTCGCGCAACAGACGCGCGATCCCCCCGGTGTAGAGATGACTCTGCTTCGCGACGATCCAGCTCGGCCACTGATCGATCACGATCAGGACGACGAGCCTCGGCTTCTCGGGCGTTCGCGACGGCGACGGCGACGGGTGACACGCGACCAGCGTCGTCGCCACCGCGAGTACTGCTGCAAGTGCCCGTCGCACGCCGCGACTCTACTCGCGCCTCCGTCGCGCGACCAGCCGTTCGCCCATCTCCGTCACTGGCGTCGGAGCCGCGAGTCCGGCCCCGGGTCATCGGCTACGCCGCGGAGCGCCGCATCTCCCGGTAGAAGACCGTGATCGCGATGCAGTGAAACGATGCATCGCTCGACTGCGTGACCGTCATCTCCGTCACCTGGACGTGCGAGTGATCGGCGATCCACGCCGTCACCTTCTCGCCGAGCTGACTGCGGTCCGCGAACATCGTCGCGGAGAAGACCTTCACGCCGTTGAACGGGACGCCCGGACTGATCACCAGGCTGCCCACCGCTTTCTCCTGTACTGCCATCGGAGGAACGTAGCACGCCCGGTCTTGCACTTCGCCCCACGCGCGCGAGGAGCGGGAATACTCGCACGCCCGTCGGAGACGCAGACCTACACGCAGATTCAGCCTGAAAACGGCCAGATGAGCGGGACACCGATCGTGAGGATCGCGAGGCACACGATCGTCGCGGGGGCGCCGACGCGCACGAAATCGAGGACGCGATACCGCCCGGGTCCGTAGACGAGCGCCGCGGCCGGCTCGAACGGCGTCATGAACGAGCAGGAGGCCGCGAGGCACGTCGCGATCGCGAACGTCCTCGGGCTGAGTCCCATCTCCATCGCGGTATGGACGCCGATCGGCAGCATGATCAGCGCAGCGGCCTGGTTGCTCATCGGGATCGAGAGCACGATCGTGAGCGCCATTTGCACCAGCAACATCCCGTAGGGGCCGATGGTCGTGGCGAGTGGAAAGATGCCGCGGGCGACGAACTCGCCGGACCCGCTGCGCTCCATCGCCAGCCCTAGCGTGAGCAACGCGCCGATCATGATGATGACCCGCCAGTCGACGCGAAACGCCGTGCTCGACGGCAGGCACCGGGTGGCGATCATCACGAGCACACCCGCGAGACCGGCGATCGCGGGCGAGACCACGCGCAAGCCGGCGACGACGACCGTCGCAGCGAAGATCGCCAGCGCCAGGCCTGCGCGCTCGTACCGGGGTTTCTGGTACTCGACGCCCGACAGGATCGTCAGATCGACGTCGCCTTGCAGCTCGCGCACGCGGCTCTCCGGGCCACGCACGAGCAGCATGTCGCCGACCGACAGACGCACGTTCTTGAGCCGCTCTCCCGCGGCGAGGCTGTCGAGGAGGTCGAGCTCCGGTTCGACGCGCTGGAGCGTCGGGTGCCGATGGATCGCGACCGCGACCAGCCCGTAGCGGTCCGCAAACCGCACCTCGCCGAGCGAGCGTCCTTCGAGCATCGACGTCGGTGGGATCGCGGCCTCGACGAGCATCGCCGGCGATTCCGACGCCTCGACGAGCCGCAGATCGGCGAGCAGCGTGATGCTGCGCATGTCCTTGATCCGCAGGATGTCCTCGAACGTTCCGGCGAGCACGATCTCGTCGCCGGCGCGAAGCCGCTCGCCCGCAGCGTGCGTCATCGTGGTCCCGTCGCGGACGAGCGCGTGGACCGGCAGCGACAGCTCCTCGGCCAGCTCGCCGAGCGTGCGGCCGATACATCGCGACCCGGCTGACACCACGGCCTCGGTCACGTACTCGCGCTGCGCGGGGGTCTCGTGCTCGTCGGGCTTGCGCCCGCGGGCCAGCAGGCGATCACAGACCAGGTAGACCGTCGCGATTCCCGCGAGCGTGAGCGGCAGGCCGAGCGGAGTCAGCTCCGCGAAGCCGATCCTGCCGAGGCCCATACCGCTCATCGCGCCGCTGACGACGAGGTTCGTCGACGTTCCGAACAGAAACATCGTGCCGCCGAGCATCGACGCGAATGCCATCGGCATCAGCAACCTTCGTGGTGACATGCCGATCTGCGCGGCGGCTGTCATCACGACCGGCAAGAACGCGGCCGTCACGGCCGTGTTCGACGCGATCGAGGAGAACGCAGCGACGACCAGGAGCAGCAGGAGCACGAACGCGGGTGTACTTACCCTCGTCAGCTGCAGCAGGCGTGCGCCGGCAATGTGCATCACGCCCGTCGCGGCGAGCCCCTGTGTCATCGCGAGCAGCGCGAAGATGAAGATCGCGGTCTCGCTGGCGAAGCCGGCGAGCGCCTCGGCCGGGGTCACGAGGCCCGTGAGCGCCAGCAAGACGACGATCGTCAGGGAGCTGACCTCGAGCGGTATGCGGTCGTTCGACAGCAGCGCGATCGCCACGACGACCATTCCGAGCGCGAGCGCAATCTCCATGACCCACGGCCCTCTCGCATTCCGGGCGGTGCACGTGCCACGCCGATGGCAACGGACGGGCGGCGAGAAGCTCGCAGCGTAGTAACTCCACCCGGTGCATCGTCCTCACGTGCGCTGTCGGGACGCGCCGGCAGAGACCGTGCCTCCGGGAGGAATCGCACCGCCTCGCCAGGATTCGGATTCCCGGGTCACGATCTACGTGCGGAGGCGATCTGGTAGGGACCGTCGGAATCGCACCGACCGCTACCGCTTTGTAAGAACGGCATCACCCCTAGGTGAGCTGATCCCCAGATGGTGGAGAAGACGGGTAACGCTCCCGCGAGGCTCTGCTTGCAAGGCAGTGCTCCATCCTTATGGCTTCCCCAGATGGCGGCTCGTACGGAGATCGAATCCGTCTCACACCGTAGACAGCGGCGCTGCGACACCAGTCGCATCACGAGCCAGAACGAAGACCGAAGACGATGACCGTGGAAGAGGACGATGGAGTCGAACCATCAACTTCGCGTTCCAAAGACGCGTGTTCTACCGATTGAACTAGTCCTCCACACCCAGAAGACGCGGCGGCCTGCCGGAGGTCGAGTGCCCCGCCGGCCGACCGCACGCATCTTCAATCCGCGCCGCCCTCCTCGTTGTCGATCTCTGCTGTCCAGTACACGTAGTCACGCCACGCGTCCGGGACGCTGCGCGCGCTCACGCGGATCTGGACCGACGGCATCCACGTCGGACGCATCGGCTCCGCGAGGAGCTTCATGCCTGCCTCCACCGGCGTGCGGTTCGCCTTGCGGCGGTTGCACAGGTAGCAAGCGGACACGATGTTCTCCCACGTCGTGCGACCACCCTTCGAGCGCGGCACGACGTGGTCGTACGTGAGCTCGTCGATCGTGCACTTCAGACCGCAGTACTGGCAGCGGTGGTTGTCGCGCGCGTAGATGTTGACGCGGCTGAACTTCACCGGCTTGGCGTGGCGGCGGAACGTCTTGCGCAGACGCACGACAGCCGGCACGTTCACGACGATGGAGGCAGCACGGATCAGCGCGTCGTACTCCTCGACAACCTCGACCTTGTCGAGAGCCAGCAGCGTGACGGCACGCTGCCAGGAGATGATCTGGATCGGCTCGTAGCCCTGCGTCAGCAGTAGCGTGCGAGTGGACTCGACATGCGTCATGGCATGCCCCTTTCTTTGCGGCCCGATGAAAGCTCGGGCGACGTGCCGCCGAGGAGATTCGAACTCCTACTGAACGCGCTCTGAACGCGCTGACTCTGCCGTTGGTCTACGGCGGCATGGTGCGCGTGACCGCGCGCGAAACGAACCGCGAGAAGTGCCGCCGGCCGGATTCGAACCGGCACTTGATAGCTTCTCGAACTACTGACTCTGCCGTTGGTCTACGGCGGCATGATGCGGGTGGTGGGAGTGCAGCGACTTGCACGCTGTTGGCCCCGGAGGACGGCTGCTTTACAGGCAACCTCGGTCTCTTTACCGTCAACACTCCAATGGGCTGGTCGACGGGACTTGCACCCGCTAATGCGAGGTTCACATTCTCGCGCCTCGACTACTTCGGCTTCGACGCAGCGTCCGCCTTGAAGGGATTGCACCTTCGACCACTCGCTTATCGGGCAAGCGCTCTCCTGCTGAGCTAAAGGCGGGAAGCTCGCGACGCGAGCTCGTGAGAAACGTACAGACGGTCGGATTCGAACCGACGACCTCTCGATCCCTGATCGGTAACCCTCACGCGTCGGCCCGATGACGGGCGAGTGGATGCTCGAGGGCATAGCGCTCTACCGCTGAGCTACGTCTGCATGTGTCGTCGGGGTGATTGGATTTGAACCAACATTCTCGCGGTCCCGAACCGCGCGCTCTCACCAGATTGAGCCACACCCCGGAAAAGGAGCCGTGCCTTCGGGCTGGGCATCACCCAGCGGCTCTGTTGCCACACGGCGGCCCGCGCCGATCGGGAGATCGGTCGGGCGAAGCACACCGCCAGGGATTCGAACCCCGCCGCTCTCGATTTGGACTCGAGGCCGTGCACCAGCACGCGCGATGTAGATGGCGGGCGCAGGCCCGAGCCGCGGAATGAGGGGGAAACGCGACTCGGGCTGCCCGCGAAAACGAGACGTCGCAGTCGACGGAATCGAACCGTCACGCGCGCGGGTATGGGCCGCGGCGGTGCCCTGCACGGACTGCGAGCTTGCGGACGAGGTGCGACGCTCGGGGTTGCGCGATCCTTTTGGGACCACACGGATTAAGAGTCCGGTAACCGAGCATCATCGGCCCGCGAAAACGAAGTACCACCGAGAGGACTCGAACCTCAGCCGACAACCTTCGCAGCGTTGTGTCCCTTCCTTGGAACGGTGGCGTGACAGAAACGGTCTATCGATCGGTCGCAGTGGAGGGAGTCGAACCCAGCGTTCGTTCGCGCCTGACGAACGGATCGAGGCAGGGTTAGTGCTGTCGATCATCGCTTCACCGGAAGCACTGCGGAGAGTGATCGGAGACTGGGATCCGTGACGGGATTTGCACCCGCGTAGCTGGGTTGAGAAGCCAGCGAACTGCTGCTGTTCTACACGGACACGAACAAGTGAGCGGGCCCGGTTGGAATCGAACCAACATCCATCCGTTTAACAAACGGCCGCTCGGACCACCGAGCTGCGGGCCCAAATACCGGTGTTGCCACCGGCAGCTGTCGCTAGCCGCGCCTTCGCTCAGCTTCGTAGTGCACTACGCGCGAGCAAAGTCGGCGATGACCGACGGGCTCGACGTGTCGAAACCGACAACATCGAGCATGCCGGCGTCGTCGGGATCAGCAATGCTGAACCCCGTCGACGTCATTCCGACCACGACCAGCTTGGCCGGAATGCCCCGTGCGTCACGATAAGCCCGCAGAGCCTGGGCCGGGTGCACGCTACCCGCCCACGTCTCGTTGTCGGTGTAGATCACGAACGTGTCTACGTCGACGCGGTGCTTCTGCGCCCACACCATCGGCAGGGCACAGTCCGTACCTCCCATCGGTAGCCTGTCGATGTCACGAACGACATCGTCCAGCCGCTGACGCGGCGAGATCGAGAGCGTCGTGATTCCCGACGAGCCACCACCCCACTTGCCACCGTAGCCACTCGCCGCCGCCGTGAAGGCAACGAACGAGTGGTCACGCTCCGTCGCGGCCGTCACGAGCGACATGGCTGCGCTCGCGACGCGCGGCGTGAGGTTCGGGACACCCGCGACGGCGCCCGCGCCCATCGAGCCACTGACGTCGAGCGCGAGAAGCATGCGCTTGTTCGCGGGATCGACGGCACCGAAGCTCGCGTAGAACGCGGCATCGAGAGCATCCACGATCTTGGCAACCGGCTGCCACGTGCCCGAGCCGCGCGCGCCGTGTCCCGACTTGTAGGTCGTGAGCGCGGCGAGAACGGCGATCGGGTGAACGCGTGCCCTGGCGAGTCGCGCGGGATCGCGCAGCTGGGCGATGACGTGGTTGGTCGCATGCGAGCTCTGGGTGAGCAGACCAACGCGCGTCATCGTTGCCAGGTTGCGGATCATCGCGGTCATCGGCATGGCCGGAAGGAGTGCGTCCCAGACCTCGGGGAACGTGAGCCACTGGGTCGGCACACACTCGCGGGGGAGCTTCGCCTCGCGGACGAGCTTCGCGCCGGCGAGGACATCGTCCATCGCGCGGAGCTCGTGCATTGCAACGATCACGGCGAGTGCCGGATCGTCCGCTGCGCCCTCCGGAAGCTCGCCGCTGACCGCCCAGCTGAACAGGCGGTCGTGCGACGGCGACGCCGCGCGCGGGTGCGCGAGGCGCAGGAGGTCTCGGTTCGACCAGCCGTCACGCGACTGGTACTTCGCGAGCTGCAGCGCGAGCTCGGCGGCCGGCTTGGTGTTGAACCAGTTGCCGACCGCACGACGCATGCCGCGACCCCAGCCACCGAAGCCCTGCGCGTACGCCGCGAAGTGCATCAGGTGGGTGCCGATGCGGCAGACCTTCGGCAGCGCGGCATAGGCGGCGCGGCGCGTGGCCTCGTCGCCGAGCTTCGCGGCCATCGCGAGGGAAAAGCTCGCCGGATCGTTCTTGGGCGCACGTCCCGTTTCGGAGATAGCAACGATCCGGTCAAGGGTACGAGATCCATCGGCGAGGATGCAGCGGACGACGGCCGGCACGCTGTCGCGCGTGAGCTCGCGCTCCGACGCGTAGTACGTGCCGCCCTCGCTGCCGAGGAGCAGGAAGCGATCGAGGCGCGCCCAGTCATCGAGCTGCCAGGCGTGACCGCCTGCCGAGTTCGGTACCTGGTCGGTGCCGGGAATGGGCTCGCTCTGTGGCGTGCTCTTCGTCGAGAAGTAGCGGGTGAAGTCGAACATGGCACGAGTGCCTTTCCGGCCCAGAGCTGGGCGCGTGGATGAAGAGTGAGCTCGGCAGCGCCTTGCCTTCGGCGCGCGCCGATGTCGCCAGCACGCGGATTGCGCGCATCGCGACACTCTCTGGAACCCGGCAGCATCCTCGCTGCGCGGACGAACAAGAGACCTCGAGCCCCCGAGAAGATTCGAACTTCCGCCAGGCGGTTTACGGGACCGCTGCACTACCGTTGTGCTACGGGGGCAAGCCGATCGAGGTGGTCGGATCGAACGGATGGTTGGGGCATCCGCGTGATTCGATCGATTCGATCGTGGAGCTGGCGACCGGAGTCGAACCGGCCTCTGTGAGTGTGGCGCACTGACCTGTCACCTCGACGCACCAGCATGGTGGTGCCGCAGGGGCCAGCACCGTGGTTACTCGAGTCACCGTGGGCAGCGTTGCTGCGTCCGGCGACTCATCGCGTGGGCCCGGTCGGATTCGAACCGACGTCGTAGCGGAGTAAGAGTCCGTTGCAATCCAGTTTTGCTACGAGCCCGCGACCATCTTCGTCCCACCCTCTGGAATCGAACCAGAACCTCCCGGGCTTCAGCCGAGCGCGCAGACCAACTACGCAAGAGTGGGTTACGAGCGCCGCGCGCGTGGGGCACACCTCGATCGCTCGAGATGCCTCCGCAGTCCGCGCGGCGCAGATC
>JAEWJO010000733.1 GCA_023386455.1 Pseudomonadota bacterium
GAGCCACGCCGGCTGGTTCGACGTGTCCGGAACCCCCGACGAGCTCGCCGCACACGGCATCACCGTGCTCGCGATCGATCGGCGCGGCTCCGGCCGCAGCGGCGGCGAGCGCGGGCATGCCCGTTCGACCGTCGCGTTCCTCGACGATATCGACGCCGGGCGCGTGATGCTCGCGCGCGCGCTCCCGCCGGACCGCCCGCTCCACGCACTCGCGAACTGCTTCGCGACGCGCACCCTCCTGCCCTACGTCGCCGAGCATCCGGGGCTGTTCCGCTCGATCGTCGTGACCGCGCCGGCGTACCCGATGAGCAAGGAGGCCGACTACGACCGGCTGACCAAGCTCCGCATCGTCGTCGCGGGCCAGCACCACCGCCTCCCGACGCCGCTCCACGACGAGCTGTTCGTCACCTCCGGCGCACCGCTCGAGTGGATTCGCGCCGACCCGCTGTCGCTGCGCGAGGTCACCGCGGGCTTTCTGCGCGCGACCGAGCTGCTCACGCTTCGCATGAAGTACGTCGCGCCCCGGCTCGACACGCCGATGCTCGTCGTGCTCGGCACGCACGACGCGATGGTCGACAACGACCGGATCCGCCACGGCCTCGTCGCGCGCTATCGCGGTCCGGTCGAGGTCGTCGAGCTCGACGCCGAGCACTACGTCGACTTCACCGATCGTCAGCCCGAGCTCGCGGCCGCCGTGAGCGACTGGATCCACCGGCGTGGAGGAGCCCACACGTGACGGCGATCGCCGGCTTCGAGCTGTTCGCCACCGACCTGCCGCTGCGCCTCCCGTTCAAGCACTCGGCCGCCACGCGCGATCAGTCCGAGAGCCTGTTCCTGCGCTGCGTGCTCGACGATGGAACGGCCGGCTGGGGAGAGTCGCTGCCGCGCACGTACGTCACCGACGAGAATCGCGACGACGCGTTCGACGTGCTCGCCGGCACGATCCTGCCGGCGCTCGTCGGTACGAAGTTCGACGCGCTCGCCGACGTCGAGGCGTTTCTCGCCGACTGCGATGGCCGCGCTCCGTCATCCGCCCTCGCCGCGCCGCACACCGCCGCGTGGTGCGCGGTCGACCTCGCACTGCTCGATGCGTTCAGCCGCGCGTCGCGGACGCCGCCGCTCCACACCGAGCCGATGACGTTCCCGCCAGCGCTGCGCTACAGCGGCGTCATCTCCGCCGAGACCGGCTGGAAGCGCGCGCTGCTGCTCGCCGCGCACCGCCTGTTCCGGTTCCGCGCGATCAAGCTCAAGGTCGGCCCGACGACCGATGCGCGTGACATCCAGCTCGTGCGGCGCTGGCTCGGCGACGCCGTCGACCTGCGCGTCGACGCGAACATGGCGTTCACCGTCGAGCAGGCGCTCGCGAAGCTGCCAGAGCTCGCGCGCGCCGGCGTGCGCTCGTTCGAGCAGCCGCTCGCGGCCGACGACCTCGACGGCATGGCGCATCTCGTCGCGACCACGGGCCTCGACGTCATGGCCGACGAGAGCTTCTCGACGCGCGAGAGCCTCGCCCGGCTCGTCGTGCTTCGCGCCGCGACCGCGGTGAACGCGCGCATCTCCAAGTGCGGCGGCCTCGTCGCGACGCTCGCGCGCTGCCGCGAGGCCCTCGCCCTGGGGCTCGTCGTCCAGATCGGCTGCCAGGTCGGCGAGTCGTCGCTGCTGTCCGCCGCACAGCTCCGGCTCGCCGCCGCCGTCGGCAACGTTCGCTACCTCGAGGGCTGCTTCGGCACCCTGCTGCTCGCCGAGGATCCCGGGCGCCCCGTGCTGCGCTTCGGTCGTGGCGGTCGTCCACCCGCCATGCCGAGCGGTCCCGGATTCGGGATCGAGATCGACCGCGCCATCGTCGCCCGCCACTCGAATCGCCACGTCGAGATCGGACGCATCCTCGCGCCGCGATCGCCGCGCGGGCGCACCACGACCGACCGCGGCGCTCGCCCCGTCGAGATCGAAGGGAGGTGGTGAGCTCCTGACCCGCACACCCGACACGCAACATCACGCCGAGACCGCCGGCGCCACCACGCGCGAGCGCGTCGAGCTTCACCGCACGCTCGTTCCCTACGAGCCACTCGGCGCCGGCGCGACGAGCCAGGTCCTCGGTGCCGTCGATCCCGACACCGGCCAGCGCTTCGCGATCAAGTTCCTGCGCCGGGAGCTCGCGGACGATCCGCGCTTCGTCGCGCGGTTCCACGAGGAGGCGCAGATCACGGCGTCGATCGATCACGCCGGCGGCGTCCCCGTCTTCGGCATGGGCACGACCTCCGACGGCCGGCCGTTCTACGTCATGAAGCGCGTCGAGGGCCGCACCCTCCGCGATCTGCTCGACGAGCGCGGGGGACACGCGACCGACCTCATGTGGCGCGAGCGCCTCCTCGCGATCTTCGGCGAGATCTGCGACGTCGTTGCATTCGCGCACGCGCACGGCATCGTCCACCGCGATCTCAAGCCCGACAACATCCTCGTCGACGCGCAGGACTCCGTCACCATCGTCGACTGGGGCCTCGCCAAGCGCACGAGCGGTGACGAGACCACACGCACGATCGCCGGCGACGTCCTCGGCTCGCCCGGCTACATGGCCCCCGAGCAGGCGGCCGGCAACGCCGTCGATGCCGGACCACCCGCCGACGTGTTCGCGCTCGGCGTCGTCCTCTACGAGATCCTGACCGGCAAGCTGCCGTTCGTCGGCGCGACGCCGCGCGAGGTGATGCTGAGCGCGATCTATCGCAGCCCGCAGGATCCGCGAAAGGCCGTCCCCTGGCTGTGGCTCTCGCGCAGCCTCGTCGCCGTCTGCCGCAAGGCGCTCGAGCACGAGCCCGCCGCCCGCTTCCCCAACGCCCGTGCGTTCGCCGACGAGATCCGCGCCCTCCGCCTTGGCCGCCCGTGCTGCACCGCCCGCGCCGGTGCGCTCGAGCGCTTTCGCTGGGCCGTGAAGCGCCGCCCCGTCTTCTCGGCACTCGTCGCGTCCGCGCTCGGCGCGCTCGCCGTCGGTGCCCTGGTCGTCGTCGGCCAGGTCCACGCCGACGAGCGTCTCGCGTCGAAGGCCTACGCGCAGGTCACGCAAAACGATCGCCGCGTCGACGCCCTCGGCCGCTCCGCACGCGAGCTCGCCCAGCAGCTGCGCACCGCCGACCCCCAGGCCCGCCGCGCGCTCGAGCTGAACCTCGCGGAGCTTCGCCGCCGCCAGCTCCTCGTGCGAATCGATTCGATGTACATGCTGCGCGACGTCGATCAGGTCCGGTTCATCCGGCGCGATCCGCGCGTCGTCGGCATGATGACGTCGCGAGCCCTCGACGCCCTCTCCTCCGCGCTCGAGCTCGACGAGCCCGCACTCGCGAAGGCACTCGCCAACCTCCTCGCGCAAAGCGCCCAGGACTACTCGCTGAGCGAGGCCGATGCCGAGCGCCTCCGCGCGCTCACCGCCGAGGCCGATCGCGCCTTCGACGAGGCCATCAAGCACCCAGACCCGCCCCCACCGACGGAGGACCATTGACATGCGCAGCGTCGCCCGACTTGCCATCACGTTCGCTGCTCGCCGCGCCGCCGCGCCGCTCGAGCGTGCCGCCGCCGACACGCGCGCCGCTCAACAAGCGCTCCTCGCGCAGATGATGCAGACCAACCGCGACACCGAGTACGGCCGCCGGCACCACTTCGCCGAGGTTCGCACCCTCGCCGACTACGCGCGCAACGTTCCCGTCGCCGACTACGAGGACATCCGCGACGACATCGATCGCATCGCGCGCGGCGAGCCCAACATCCTCACCGCCGAGCAGCCCCTCCTCTTCGCGCAGACCTCCGGAACGACCGGCAAGCCCAAGCTCATTCCGGTGACCCCGACCTCGCGCCAGTCCGGCGCACTCACGCCGTGGCTCCACTACGCGCACAAGGCCCACCCCGGCATGTTCGCCGGCGCGATCCTCACCATCGTGTCGCCCGCCGTCGAGGGCTACACCGAGGCCCACATCCCGTACGGCTCGACGAGCGGCATGATCATCAAGGAGCTGCCGCGCTTCGTCCAATCCGCCTACGCCGTCCCGTACGCCGCCTTCGAGATCGAGGACTACGGCGCGAAGTACTACGCCCTCCTTCGCTTCGGGCTCGCCACCGACGTCACGTTCATCGGCACCGCGAATCCGTCCTCGATCCTCACCCTCGCCGAGCTCGCCGATCGCCACGCCGACCTGCTCGTCCGCGACATCCACGACGGCACGCTCTCCACCACCTTCGACATCTCACCGGCCATCCGCGCCGCCGTCGCCGGTCGCCTCCGCGCCGACCCCGCGCGCGCCCGTGCCCTCGCCGCCATGCGCACCACACGTGGTCGTCTCGTCCCCGCCGACTACTGGCCGCGCATGGCACTACTCGGCTGCTGGAAGGGCGGCACCGTCACCTCCTATCTCGACAAGCTCCCTGCCTGGTACGACCCCGACGGTCGCGGCATGACGCCCACCCGCGACATGGGCTATCTCGCCTCGGAGGCGCGCATGAGCGTGCCCATCTCCGATCGCGGCGCGGGCGGCGTGCTCACCGTCCACGCCAACGTCTTCGAGCTCGCCCCCACCACCGACGTCGAGGATCGCCCCAACCATCCCGATACCTGGCCGCTCCTCTCCGCGGCCGAGGCCGAGGTCGGCAAGGAGTACTACGTCTTCGTCACGACGCCGGGTGGCCTCTATCGCTACGACATGAACGACATCATCGAGGTCGTCGATCGCTACAAGACCGCGCCCGTCGTCGAGTTCCGCCGCAAGGGCCGCGGCATGACCAACATCACCGGCGAGAAGCTCTCGGTGAACCAGCTGATCGAAGCCGTCCACGTCGCTGCCGTTGCCGTCGGCACGCAGGTCGCACACTTTCGCGGCGAGCCCGACCTGCGCGAGTCGCGCTACGTGTTCAAGCTCGAGCTCGACGCACCGCTCGACGCCGACCGCCGCCGCCAGCTGCTCGGTGCGATCGATGCCGAGCTCGCGCACGTCAACATCGAGTACGAGGCGAAGCGAAAGAGCAACCGGCTGCGGCCGCCGATCCTGCAGCTCATGCGGCAGGGCTGGTACGAACGCGGCAAGCAGAAGCTCGTCGCGGACGGCAAGCGCCTGTTCCAGGCGAAGACGGTCCTGCTCGACGCGAATACCGGCTACCGCCGCGAGCCCGACGAGATCGAGGCCGAGGAGACGCTCGTCTAACCTTGACGCCACCACCCGGCGGTGTAGCTTCGCCGGTGGAAGCGCGTGCCGGACTGGTGCCGGCCTCGGTCTTCAAAACCGATGATGCTCTGCGAGAGCAGCGGCATGGTGGGTTCGATTCCCATGCGCTTCCGCCATTTTACCCCGAATTTGATGGGTAACCGCCGACGCGCCGGCTCGTCAGGACCCGCCCAATTGTCGGGACACGGCGCGGGACAATAGCGCCGGGCTATCATCGTCGCGTTGTGCCGAGCATCGCCGCGACACTCTCCGGCCGCGTGACGCGCAAGACCGACGGCGCGGCAATCGCTGGCGCGATTGTGACGTTGTCGACGCCAAGGGAGCTGTTGACCGGTCGGCGCGCTCCGCAGGTCGAGTGGGTGCGCACGGACGCGGACGGGCGCTGGTCGATCACGTTGCACAAGCCAAACCGATACGAGGTCAGCGCGACTGCTCCTGGATGCGCTTCCGCGAGTCGAACGCGGATGCACGTGTCGTCGTCGGTGACGCTCGACGACATCGATTTCGAGCTGGCCGACGGCGGTGTGGTCATCGAGGGCGTCGTCACCAACTCCGACGGAGATGGCCTCGGTGGCGCACTCGTGATCGCCCGCGGCGAGCCTGCGAGGCATAATGCGTTTACGGCTGTCGCCGATGCGAAGGGTCGGTACGCTCTCTCGCTCGCGGAGGGCATGTATCACGTCGAAGCGGCGTACGACGATTACGCGAGCGAATGGAGGCGGGTCACGGCCACCGAAGACAGTGTCCGCAACTTCTCGCTCGTTCGAGGCGGTTTGGTTCGAGGTCGAGTCGTCGTACGTGACACGCGAGAGCCGCTTGCCGGCGCGATCGTATCGGGCGCGACGATCGTGATCACCGACGAGGATGGCGCGTTCGAGTTTCGTTGCTTGGCCGCGATGGAGCATCGGTTCAACGCAGGCGCCGTTGGTTACGCCACGCGCACAGCGACGCACGTGCTCATCACGCCCGGCCAGGCCGTCGAAGGCATCGAGCTCGAGGTCGATCCTGCGTATTCGCTGAGCGGCCGCGTCGTCGACAAGGGCGGACAGGGCATCGAGGACGTGTCTGTGGTCGCAGCTCGGATTAGCGCGCCGTGGAATGACTCGGCATCGACTGACGCGAACGGGTGGTTCCAGTTCGTCGGACTGAACCCCGGCGAGTATTCGCTGACGGCGGTTAACGGCACGAACATGGTCAAGGTCGACACACCGATCGCGATCCGTGATCAGGACGTTGGCGACGTCGTGATCGAAATCGACGGCGGCGTGATCATCTCCGGTCGCGTCGAGCCGGCAACGGTGGCTGAGGTTGGACTGCAGCTCGCGGTGGAGGACGGCGGCGATCGCAACCAGTACACGCGCACCGGCAAGACACGCGTCGCAACGGATGCGACAGGTGCGTTCAGCCTGGAAGGCATCCCGAACGGCAGCTTCGAGGTCGTTGCGGCAACCGCCGATGGACAGTTCGGTCTCACGCCGATCACCGTCGCTGATGTTGCGCAATCTGGTGTCGTCGTCACGCTGACGCCGCGCTCGAGGATCAGCGGCCGTGTCGTCGACGGAAACGGCAAGCCCGTGCAAAACGTCCATGTCTATTGCCAACCGCTCTATCGTCGAGAGACGCCGAAATTCACGAGCAGGCTGAACAGCCCATTGGCGCGGGTGGCTGCCGACGGCTCGTTCAAGTTCTCATCGCTCGACGCGGGCGACTACCTCATCACGGCGAACCACAAAGACGGTGCGTTTGTGCACGTCGACGGCACGACCGAGCTGCGCGATGTCACGGTCGTCCTGCCCGCTCGCGGCGCAGCGATCACCGGTCGAGTCGTCGATGCGAGTGGCCACCCGGTCGCGCGTGTCCGTGTCATTGCCATGCGCGAGGGTGGATCGCCCGTTCCTCTCGCGTGGGACATGGGACAAGCGACGACCGACGACGCAGGCTACTTCGCGACCGGCGACACACCCATCGGCATGTACTTCATCAATGCGTCGTATCCGACCGGCGGACCGACGGGCGTTTGCGGCGGCATCATGGCCGGGCAAGACGTCACGCTCACGCTGCAGGATCTCGGGTCGTTGACGATCGACGTGGTCCAACATGGCTCGCGCGTTCCATCCGTCAGCATCTCGTGCGTGGGACTGCGCTCGTTCGTCCATGAGGAGCTGATCAACGCGCTTCCGCCCGTGACATTCGAGCGACTGCCTGCGGCCGAGTACGAATGCTCGATCAAGGCCGACGGCGGCGGGACAAAATTCAAAGTCGCGACGCGCGCAGGCGTGGACACCAACATGGTTGTCGACTTGCCTGCCTGGTCATCGCTCAGCGGCAAGGTCGTTCATCCCTTGACGAACAAGCCGCTCGCGAATGTGCATGTCTGGGTGCGAGGCGACACGTCGGCGACAAGCGACGTGGACGGACACTTCGTACTCGAACGTGTTCCTGCTGGCTCCGGCACCGTTAGCTTCTCGCCGAGTCGGCGGGACTTCCGTGACTTCGGCAAAGACGAATTTCCCTACACGGCAACGGCAGGACAGCTCGTCGACATGGGGACGATCTACGTCGTCGCGCCTGTGATCGACGCGCCCGGCACCCTCGGATTGCTGGTTGATGACGCGCTCGTCGTCATCCATCTACAGACCGGTGGTGCAGCTGCGCGTGCTGGTCTCGAAGTCGGCGATTCGATCGTTTCGATCGATGGGCGTGACGTCGCTGCGCTCACGCCTCCGATCGCGAAGCGGCTCTTCCTCGACGGTGTCGTCTCAGCCGGCCAGGGCGTCAGGCTCGTACTCGCGCGCCAGGTGACCATCGACGTCGTCGCCGCAGCGCTCGACTGATTCCAAGGTCAGCAAAATGACGCGCTTGCGATCTGGTCGGGTAGTCGTAGGACGTCCTCAGTGGGCTGTGGCTCCTGGCGCGCCCTGTGAAGAAGCAAAGACCGAACCCATTTCTCGACGAGAAACAGGGCAAATTCCGACGCACTCGGGTAGCGCGAAGCCAGCGCGATCCGCGCAAGGCGCGAATCGTTGCTTCGCCGTCTTCTTCTTGCCGAGCTTCTTGGTCACGGCCTCGCGCACCCTCGCCGCAAGACGCGACACGTACGCACGAGCACGAGCTCGTCACCCCGAGCGCTGGTCGCGACACACGCGAGCGTGGGAGCGCCCCGCAACGGTCACCCTCAACCCGGAGAATCACGCCAAAGCT
>JAEWJO010000755.1 GCA_023386455.1 Pseudomonadota bacterium
GGCCGCCGCCGCCCGCCGCGACGCCGCCGACGCCGGCGGTCGCGCAGCAGCCTGCCGCGCCGAAGGAGATCGAGATGGTGATCCCGTCGCTGTCGAACGCGACGGTCGCCGCGATCGCCTCGGATCACTCCGCACAGCTCGCGAAGTGCGAAGGCGGCGCGAGCCTCCATGGCGATGTCGCGGTGTCGTTCCAGATCGACGGCAGCGGCAAGGTCGTACGGACCCAGCTCTCGACGACGATCAAGAATCCGAAGGTCGCCGGCTGCATCCTGCGTGCGGTGACGACCTGGAAGTTTGCGAAGCCGCCGTCGGGCGCCGCGAAGGGCGTCTACACGATCTCGTATCAGTGAGTCAGTTGTCCTTCGCGCCCTCGCGGATCCAGACGAGGATCTTCAGGTAGTCGGGATCGAGCGCGCTCGTGAACGTCACGTTGGGGTGGCGATCCGGCGGATCCTCGCGCGACGGCATCGTCAGGAGGAGGCTCGTCTCGGGCGTCGTCACGCGCACGCGCGTCGGGTCCTCGGACATCAGCTCGCGATAGGCGAGGTTCGTGCTGCCGTCGAGCGTGAGGCCACCGAGGTCACGGCCCGGGCCGTTGCCCGAGTGACAGGCCTTGCAGCCGCGCGCGCTGAAGATCGGAAAGATCTGGGTCGCGAACGACACGTTCGTCGGCAGCTTCGGCGCGCCATCGCTCGCCTTGACCCTCGCGATCGTGACGGCGCCGGCGTTGACCGGCGAGGTCGGCATCTCGAGCGTGACCGTCGGCGCGGCCGGCTGGCCGAGCTCGACGAGCCCGGGGTTGACCTCGAAGAACACGACCCAGCCCGATGCCGACGTCGCGGTCAGCGTCGGTGCCGGCATCAGGTTCGCGTCGAGGAAGTACGGACCGCTGACGCCACCGGCGACCACGAAGTTCGAGTTCGCGACCCCGGCCTTCGCCGCGCCGGCACCATCGACGACCTGCGCGAGCAGGACACCGCGCGCGGCGGTCGGCGTGACCTGAAAGCTCGTCGCGAGCATCGCGAGGAACGCTTCGCTGACGACGGGCGCGTGAACGTTCGCGACATCGTCCGTGCCGACGACCACGGACTCGCTGAACGTCGTGCGGTGCGTCGGTGGCACCCCGGCGAGGATCTGGAACGCGGAGTTCTCCGGCACGCCGGAGATCGTGAAGCTCGCGCCTTCGGTCTCGATGCGCGGCGCCGGCGAGAGGCCGGAGGTCGTCACGCTCGCGGCGGACGCGACCGGCTCGTTCGTCTGAAAGTCCACCACGTCGCCGGTCACCGTGCGCGCGCCCCCGACGGTGTCATCACCGGCATCGTCGTCGCCTCCGAACAGACATCCGGTCGTGCAGAGTGCGAGCGAGAGCGTGGCTATCCAGCGAAGCGTCATACAGGCTCCTTTCCCGGCAACAACCCAGTGGGCGATGTGGTGGCGGACGTCGCAGATTTCGCCACGTCGACGCAGTCCTGTATGCCGCATTGCGGGAACGACGCCGCACGCCGTAGCGTCGGTGTGGCCGGTCACGATTTTCGCAGCCGGGTATCCGCGGCCGGTCGCGCCGCCACTCGCGCGGTAGGATGCGCGCCTCATGCGAACGGTGATCCTCGGCGCCGGTGCAATCGGCGGTGTTGTCTGCGGCAGGCTCGCGCACGCGGGACGCGACACGGTGCTGATCGCACGCGGCGCGCACCTCGCCGCGATCCGCGAGCACGGCCTGCGCGTCGAGTCGCCCGACGAGACATTCGTCGTGCGACCGCCGGTCACCGATCGCTTCACCGACTGGCGCGACGGCGACGTCGTCCTGCTCGCGGTCAAGACCCAGGATGCCGCGGTCGCGCTGCGCGAGCTCGCCGCACCACCCGAGGTGCCGATCGCATGCCTCACGAACGGCGTCGAGGCCGAGCGGATCGCGCTCCGTCACGCGCGCGAGGTCTACGGCGCATGCGTGATGATGCCGGCGACGTACCTGTCGCCGGGACTCGTCCAGGTGTGGGCCTCGCCGGTCCCGGGCGCGATCGACGTCGGCCGCTACCCCGACGGTGTCGGCGACCACGGCGACGAGCTCGTCGGCGAGCTCGCGGTCGCCGGCTTCGCGAGCGAGACGCGCACGCACATCATGCGGTGGAAGCGCGGCAAGCTGATCTCGAACCTCGCCAACGGTGCCGAGGCGCTGTGCGGGCCGGCCGCGCGTCGCTCGATCGCCGCCGAGCGGGCACGCGCAGAGGCGCGCGCATGCTTTGCGGCCGCCGGCCTCGCGACGACGACCGAGGCCGAGGATGCGACGCGCCGCACCGGCTTCGAGTCCAGACCGATCGGCGACGCGCGTCGTGGCGGCGGCTCGACGTGGCAGAGCCTCGCGCGCGGTGCAGCGACGCTCGAGACCGACTACCTGAACGGCGAGATCGCGATGCTCGGCCGCCTGCACGGCGTGCCGACGCCGGTCAACGAGCTGCTGCAGCGCCTCGCCGCCGACGCCGCCCGTGCCGGGCTCGAGCCGGGCTCGATGCCGCTCGACGACCTCGTCGCGCGCGTCGAGGCGCTCGGCCCTCAGCCGTCGGTGAGATAGAGCAGCAGCGCGATCGCGAGGACGGCGAGGACCGGCGCGATCACCACGATCAGCGCGATCCGCGACTCCTTGGGCTTCTCCGTCATACGCGGCACTGTACCGCGCCCCCTCGTCAGGGCGAGCCGGACCACGCCGTGATTGACGGGCGCGACAATCCGCCTACTATCGAACGATGACTCGCGTGGTGCTCGTCGCGCTGCTGATCGCTTCGAGCGTCGCAGCCGCGAGCCCGCCGACGGCACGCCTCGAGATTCGCGGCGATGCGTGCTCGCTCGACGGTGTTGTCGATCGAGCGAGCGCGCTCCTCGATGCGCCGGCGATCGATCCCGACGCCGCGGCGGTGTTCCACGTCGGGCTCTCGGCGCTGCCTTCGCTGCACGCGCGCGTCACGTACGTCGACGGCGATCGCCACATCCTTCCGACGCGCGATATCGAGGCGAGCTCGTGTGACGAGCTCGTCGACGCGGTCGCGCTCGTGATGTCGCTCGTCCTTCGCGATGCTCCACCGTCGCGCGAGGTGGAGCGAGTCGACCCGACGTTTCTGACGGTCGGCAGGTCGGACGAGCTGGCCGAGGAATCGTTCATCCCTGCCCCGCCGCGGCACACGCGGCCCTCGCTCGAGGTTGCCGCCGCCGGCGGTACCTCGCGCTCGATCCTGACGATGCTCGGCGTGGCAGCGGCTCGCGGTCCCGTGTCGGGCGCGCTCGCGGTCGGCATCGAGTCGCCGATCAGGGAGCAGGTCGGGAGCGGCACCATTGCCGTCTCGTCGACGCGCCTGTCGGCCCGCGCGTGCGCGCATCGCGGCGGCTTCGGCGTCTGTGGCCTCCTCGCCGCCGGATGGATCCGCGGTGAGGGCCGCGACCTCATGGACGCGCGCGTCGCCTATGCGCCACTCGCGGCCGTCGGCCTCGGGATCGAATGGCGCAGACTGGTGACCCGGCGGATCGGGGCGCGCGTCTTCATCGATGTCGAGCAACTGCTGACGACGACACGCTTTCTCGTCGATGACGCTCGCGTGTGGTCGAGCGAGCCGCGTGCGGCCTGGACCGGAATCGGCGCTTTTCTGCGCTGGCCGTGACGAAACCACCGGTCACGAAGCAATACGCGGATGTGGGCGAGTCCGACCGTACCGACTCGTTCGACAGCCTCTATGCGCGCGAGTTCGACTACGTGTACCGGACACTCGGCCGCCTCGGCGTCATGCCAGGCGATATCCCCGACGCCGTGCACGAGGTGTTCGTCGTGGTCTACCGTCGGTGGGGGGAGCTCGATCTCGAGCGCGAAGCGCGCCGCGGGCTGTTCGGGATCGCACGGCGCGTCGCCGCCGCGGCACGCCGCAAGCACCGGCCCGAACCTTCTCCCGATGCGGACCTCGAGTGTGCCGCGCCGCCGCACGCCGAGCGCGACCTGCTGTGGAAGGCACTCGCCGCGATCTCGGATGATCGGCGCGAGGTGCTCGTCCTGCACGACCTCGAGGGCCACACCGGCGCGGAGATCGCGGTGATGCTCGACATCCCGGTCAACACCGTTCACTCGCGACTGCGGCTCGCGCGCGCCGACATCGTCGAGGTGATCCGCCGGCTGCGAGGTGATGCATGACCGAGCAGATGCCACCGGAGCTCGCCGCGCTCGTCGGCGCGGAACGAACCGCGCCGGTCGCAGGCGAGCCCGTGCGCGCCGCCGTCCGCGCGAAGCTCGGCACGACTCTCGCGATCTCAGCCCCCGCCGGCAAGTCACTCGTCCCGCTCAAGCTCGTCACGATCCTCGTCGGCGTCGTCGCCGCTGGCGCGACGATCGCGATCGCGACACGCAGCGAGACGCCCGCGCGTGCCGCGGAGCTGCGGGACATGCCGGGATCGGCGCGAACCGAGGAGCCGGCGCTCGATGTC
>JAEWJO010000767.1 GCA_023386455.1 Pseudomonadota bacterium
CGGTCAGTCCTTCGTCGGCGTCGAGACCGACGTGGCTGACGACGATGACGACGTCGCTGATCGGCCGGAGCAGGCGCGTGTACATCTCGAGCGCGATCGTGTTCTCGATCGGCCGGAAGCCCAGCGAGTTGCCGCCCTCGTAGATCGACGACAGCGTGTCCTGGTTGCCCATGCCGATGACCGAGATCTTCAGACCGTCGACGTCGTAGATGTGAAACGGCTCGACGACGTCCTTCAGCGAACGCTCCCGGTTCGGCGAGTCGTCCCACGCGTAGTTCGCCGCGAGGTGCGGGAACTGCGACCACGAGTCGATCTTCTCGTAGAGGTTCTTCACGCCGAGATCGAACTCGTGGTTGCCGAGGACCTCGCCGTCCATGCCCGCGAGCGACAGCGCCCGCATCTCGGCCTCGCCCTTGAACAGGTTGAACACCGGCGCGCCCTGGAACGCGTCGCCGGAGTCGAGCCACAGCGAGCGATTCGACGTCGCGCGGATTCGCTTCACGAGCGTCGAGATGCGCGCGATCCCGCCGAACGGCGCGTTGACGGGCAGGAGGCCGTAGTCCTGATCGAACGTGTTCGGCACGAAGTTGTAGGGGAACAACCTCGAATGAATGTCCGACGTATGGATGATCGTCAGCCGGATGTCTTGTCCGACGAGGTTCGGCTGATCACGTTCGACCGTGCAGCCTGCGAAGCAGGCGGTGGCCATGACACCCGCGATGGCTGAACGACGCATCGGCCGGCGGTAATAACCGGGACCGCTGGTTTTCAGCAAGGCGTTACGGTGGTCTACTTCGCCCGCGATGCCCCGCGCGAAGATCGTCTGCACCCTCGGTCCAGCCTCGTCGACACCGGAGCGGATCGGCGAGCTCATCGATGCGGGCATGAACGTCGCGCGCCTCAATTTCTCGCATGGCACGCACGAAGACCACGCCAGGATGCTGCAAGTCGTGCGCAGGGAGGCCGAGCTGCGCGGCCGCGCGATCGCGGTCCTGCTGGATCTGCAGGGCCCCAAGATTCGCGTCGGCAAGTTCGCCAGCCCGTCGGGCGTCGAGCTCCGGCCCGGCGCGGCGTTCACGATCACGACGGATACCAGCGTGATCGGTGATGAAAAGCGGGTCTCGACGTCGTACTCGCTGCTCCCGCTCGACGTGAAGCCGGGCGACCAGATCCTCCTCGACGATGGCTATCTGTCGCTCGCTGTGACGGATGTCGCGGACAAGGAAGTGCGCACGGTTGTCGTCACCGGCGGCGTGCTGAAGAACAACAAGGGCATCAACCTCCCCGGCGTCGAGGTCTCGGCCCCTGCCCTGTCGGAGAAGGACCGCACCGATATCGGGTTCGCGCTCCGGTACGGCGTCGACTACGTCGCGCTGTCGTTCGTCCGCCGGCCCGAGGACGTCGTCGAGGCAAAACGCCTGCTCACGGTCGACCAGGTGTCGATCCCGGTGATCGCGAAGATCGAGAAGCCGCAGGCACTCGACCGGCTCGCGGAGATCGTCGAGGTGACGGACGGCATCATGGTCGCGCGCGGCGATCTCGGCGTCGAGCTCGGCCCCGAGAAGGTGCCGCTCTGGCAGAAGCGCATCATCGAGGAGACCAACAAGCGCGGAAAGATCGTGATCACCGCGACGCAGATGCTCGAGTCGATGATCTCGCAGCCGCGGCCGACGCGCGCCGAGGCATCCGACGTCGCGAACGCGGTGCTCGACGGCACCGATGCGCTGATGCTTTCGGGTGAGACCGCGTCGGGCTCTCACCCGATCGAGGCGGTGCGGACGATGGCGCGCATCATCGACGAGATCGAGCGCAGCGCGTACTACCGGGCGAACATCGAGATCCCGACGATCGAGCAGCTATCGTCCGCGAACGCGATCTCGTACGCCGCGGTCACCGCGGTGAAGTCGATGAAGCTCAAGAACCTGTGCGTCGTCTCCGACTCGGGAGGCGCCGCGCGGCTCGTCAGCGAGTACCGCCCCGAGGCGAACATCATCTGCTTGACCACGAACGAGGTGACGTTCCGCCGGCTCGCGCTGTTCTGGGGCGTCACGCCGGTCCTGATCGGGCCATCCGCGACCACCGAGGAGCTGCTCGACCGGGTCGAAGGCACCCTGATCGAGCGCAATCTCGCCCTGCCCGGCGAGAACGTGCTGATCACGATGGCGGTTCCGGTTGGCTCCGGACTCCAGACCAACGTCCTCAAGATTCACCAGATCCAGCACTGAACGTACGCAAAAACCTACACACTTCGTTCGCTTGAGCCGGCGGACTCGCCACGCTACGATTTTCGAGCGTGGTGCAGAGTGTTAAGCCAGCCGATGGCGTGAGCGTCGGCCAGGTATTCCAGGGCAAGTATCGCGTAGATGCGATCCTCGGCCAGGGTGGCATGGGCGTCGTCGCCGAGTGCACTCACCTCGCATTGAACGAGCGCGTGGCGATCAAGATGCTGCGCCCCGACGTGCTGTTGGATCAGGATGCTGTCTCACGCTTCATACGTGAGGCCCAGGCCGCGGTGAAGCTGAAGAGCGAGTACGTCGCGCGCGTCTCCGACGTCGGCACGTTCGAGAACGGCACGCCGTACATGGTGATGGAGTACCTCGAGGGTCACGACCTCGGCGAGCTCCTGAAGCAGCGCGGCGTCCTGCCCGTGCAGTGGGCCGTCGAGCTCATGCTGCAGACCGCAGAGGCGCTCGCCGAGGCGCACTCGCTCTCGATCGTGCATCGCGACGTCAAGCCGACGAACCTGTTCGTCACGTGGCGCCCCGACGGCAGCGCGCTCATCAAGGTGCTCGACTTCGGCATCTCGAAGTCGCCGATGGGCACGGACATGCAGCTGACGCAGACGCAGTCGCTGCTCGGCACGCCCGCGTACATGAGCCCCGAGCAGATGCGCAGCGCGCGCCTCGTCGACACGCGCACGGACATCTGGTCGCTCGGCACCGTGTTCTACGAGATCCTGGAGGGACGCCGGCCATTCGAGGCGGAGTCGTTCTCCGAGATGTGCGTCAAGGTTGCGGTCGATCCGGCGGCGCCGATGATCAACACGCCGCCCGCGCTCCAGCAGGTCATCCTGCGCTGCCTCGCGAAGACGCCGGAGCAGCGCTACGCGTCGATGGCGGAGTTCGCGCGCGACCTCGTGCCGTTCGCCGCCGATCCGCACGCCGCGCAGATGCTCGTCGAGCGCATGACCCGCATGCTCCGGCCAGCGGCGCCGGTCGTGCACGGCAGCGACCTCGGCTCGGGCCCGGTGGGCGCGCCGCACCAGCCGCCGCAGCAGCGCTGGGGCACGGGCTCGGAT
>JAEWJO010000009.1 GCA_023386455.1 Pseudomonadota bacterium
CTTCAGCGTCGTGTCGATCGCGATCGCGCGGAGCACGTCGCCGTCGTCGATCCGCGCGACGGCCGCGAGCCGGATGTCCTGCGGTGCGTCTCGCTTCGCGAGCTCGGCGAGCGCCTTCGGATCGCGAAGCTCGCCGAAGGCACGCTTGCGCAGCGACGCGAGCGCGGCCTTCACGGCGACGTCGACGAGCGCGTGCTGGTCGCCCAGCTTGATGATTCCGGACAGCGCGTCGAGCGCCCCCTCCTCATCGTCGCTGCACGCGGCACTCGTCCACAGCTGAGCCGCCCGCTCGCCGGCGTAATCACGCAGGCTGCGTTCGGTCTCGGCCGCGGCGATCTCCGCGAGCACGGGCGCTTCACCGATCTTGCCGATCGCGATCCGGCGGACACCGATATCGCGGTCGGTTCGAGCAACTTGGACAAGGACTGCAGCGTCGTCCGACGTCATGGCCTTGACGGCCTCGGTCCGGACGCGAACGTCGCTGTGGCGGTACTTGGGGCGAAAAAGATCAGCAATCCCCATGGGCAGGGCGCAATCTATGCGGCCTGACCGCCCCACTCAAGGGCCGGGTGCCTCCCCGAGCAGCTTCTCTTCTCGGGCGCTCGCGGACCCACGAAAACGACCCCTGGAACCGCCTCGTGGAGTAGCTTCCGACGGCATGTCGCACGTGGCCCACGCCCTTTTCCTGATCGTCGCCGTTGCCTGCGGCTCCGCCGCTCCACCGGCGCCGACCTCGCCCGCCTCGGTGCCGAGCGAGGTGACGCCCGCCGCCGACGACCACGCGATGCAGGCGACCCCGACGTGTCACGACCAGGCGCCGGAGCCCGGGATGCCGCGGCCGCTGTGGACCACCCGCCTCGATTCGACCGAGACGCTGCCATGCGACGCCGACGCGACGACCGGCGTGCACGGGTTCCTGAAGGACGGGCGTGGCACGCCGGTGTCGTGCGCGACGGCGATCGTGACCTCGCTGCAGGGCGTCGAGCTGGGTCGCGCGGTCACCGATGCGCACGGCTGCTACGTCGTCGGCGGGCTGCCTCCAGGCCGCGCGGACGTCTCGATCGTGTTCGGCTCGGCGCGCGGCTCGCTGGTCGTCAACATCCCCGCGACCGGTCTCGCGCGCTTCGACGGCACGCTCGAGCAGTGAGCGAAGGCCTCACTTCGTCGGCACGAGATCGAGCAGCGAGCCGACGACGTCGACGAGGCGATAGTCGCTCGGCGTGAAGATCTTGCGGACACCGAGGTCGCGCAGCGCCGAGTGATCGGCGAGCGGCACGGTGCCGCCGAGCACGACGGCGACGTCGGAGCCCCCGCGAGACCGCAGCTCCTCGAGGACCGCCTTCGCGAGCTCGACGTGCGAGCCGGACAGCACGGAGAGACCGACGACGTCGACGGCCTCCTGGACCGCGGTCTGGGCGATCGCGGCCGGCTCGAGGCGAATGCCGGCGTAGATGACCTCGAAGCCGGCGTCCTTCGCGGCGACCGCGATCACCTCGGCGCCGTTGGAGTGGCCGTCGAGGCCGGGCTTGCCGACGAGGAGACGCGGGCGGCGTCCCGATCTCGCGACGTGCGACTCGACGCGCGCGCGCAGCGCGTTCCAGCCATCACCGTCGGCGATCCGCGCACCCTGCACGCCGGTCTGCGCGCGGTACTCGCCCCACACGTTGCGCAGCGCACCGGCCCACTCGCCGGTCGTGACGCGGGCGAGCGCGCACTCGATCGAGAGCTCCATCAGCGGCTCGCCCGCGCGGGCGGCGGCCTCGAGGCGCTGAAGCGCGGCCTTCGCGCGCGCGGTGTCGCGCGTCTTGCGCGTGTGCTCGAGCGAGGCGAACGCGGCGTCGACCGCCGCCGGATCGGCCTGGAACACGCCGCCGTCGGCCGAGGTCGTGAGTGGCGACGGCAAGCCGTCGGTCCACTTGTTGACGCCGACGAGCGTCTGCTCGCACTTCTCGATCCGGGACATGCGCTGCGCCATCGAGCGCACGAGCTCGCGCTTGCAGTAGCCGGTCTCGACGGCACCGCGGATGCCGCCCATCTGCTCGATCTGCGCGAGCTCCGTCTTCGCCGCGTCGCACAGCGAGGCGACCTTCGCCTCGATCACGGGGTTGCCCGTGAAGATGTCGCCGTACTCGAGGAGGTCGGTCTCGTACGCGAGGATCTGCTGGAGACGCAGCGACCACTGCTGGTCCCACGGCCGCGGCAGCGAGAGCGCCTCGTTCCACGCCGGCAGCTGGAGCGCGCGGCAGCGAGCATCGCGCGAGAGCGTGACGCCGAGCGCCTCGATCAGGATGCGCCACGCGTTGTTCTCGGGCTGCGGCTCGGTGAGGCCGAGCGAGTTGACCTGCACGCCGTAGCGAAACTTGCGCAGCTTGGGATCGATGACGCCGTAGCGGTCGCGGCACAGCTCGTCCCAGAGCCTGCCGAACGCGCGCATCTTGCACATCTCCTCGATGAAGCGCATGCCCGCGTTGACGAAGAACGACACGCGGCCGACGCACTCGGCAAACGCCGTGTCGTCGACGCGACCGCGAGACTTCACGCGGTCGAGGACACCGATCGCATCGCCGAGCGCGAACGCGAGCTCCTGGACCGGCGTCGCCCCCGCCTCCTGGAGGTGGTAGCTGCAGATGTTCGACGGGTTCCACTGCGGCAGGTGCGCGACGCAGTACTCGTAGGTGTCGGCGATGAGATCGAGCGACGGCTCCGGCGGAAAGATGTACGTGCCGCGGGCGAGGTACTCCTTGACGATGTCGTTCTGCGTCGTCCCGCGCAGGCCGGCCTCGGGCACGCCGCGTTCGCGCGCGAGCGCGACGTAGAGCGCGAGGAGCCACATCGCCGTGCCGTTGATCGTCATCGACGTGTTCATCTGCTCGATCGGGATGCCGTCGAACAGCGCGTGCATGTCGTCGAGCGACGCGATCGGGACGCCGACCTTGCCGACCTCCGGACGTGCGAGCGGATGATCGGCGTCGTACCCGCACTGCGTCGGCAGGTCGAACGCGATCGAGAGGCCTGTCTGACCCGCCGCGAGGTTCTTGCGATACAGCTCGTTCGAGGCGCGCGCGCTCGAGTGGCCTGCGTACGTCCGGAAGATCCACGGTTGATCGCGCGAGCGGTCTGCGGGCATCCCGTGAATTCTTACTCGAATCCCGACGCTGACCAGCGTTCGTTAGACGGTCTCCGGTGATTCAGCCGCGACGGAGGCTCACGGCGAGTCCGGCGAGGGTGACCGCCACTCCCACGTACGCGCGCACCCCGAGCGCGATCTCGTGCTCGTAGAGGGCGTCCGTGGCGAGCGCCACGAGCGGGAACACGAACACGAGCGTGCTCGCGACGAGGAGGCTCGTCTTGCCGAGCAGCCAGAAGTAGACGAGGAACGCGACCACCGAGCCGATGATCGCGAGGTATGCGATCGCGAGCGACGGCACGACCGGTGGCGGCCACGGGATCCCGCCGCCGTCGACGAGCGCGACGACGCCGAGCACGATCGCGGTGACGGTCAGGAACACCGTCGTCGAGACGAGGCCGTGCACGCCCCCCGAGTGGCGCTTCATGATCACCGAGTAGGTCGTCGACAGCACGACCGATGCGAGCACGAGCACGACACCGGCCGCCTGCTGCGCCGAGACATCGAGCCGATCGAGGAACAGGAGCGCGACGCCGCCGAGCGAGATGATCGCGCCGGCGAGGTGCCGCACGGTCAGCGCCTCGATCCGCACGACCTTCAGCAGGATCGCGAGAATCAGCGGCTGCGTCCCGTAGACGACGGCCGCGATCCCACCGGAGACCCGCTCCTCGCCGAGATAGACGAGGAGGTACGCCGCGGCATCGAGCACACCGGCGAGCACGAGGTAGGCCCACGCACGTCCGGTCGGCCACGGTCGCATACGCAGCGCGAGTGGGACGAGCACGATCGCGGCGATGCCGAAGCGAAGCGCGAGCGCGGTCAGCGTCGGGAACGCGCCCGGCGCGATGCACACGCGGATCGCGTACCAGGTGGTGCCCCAGATGAATGCACAGGCGATGTACGCGGCGACGAGGCGGGACTGCACAGACTGTCGCAGTGTCGCATCTTGCACGGGTTTCGGCCTCCGGTATGGTCGGGTACATGCGCACGATCCTCCTCGCCGTTGTTCTCACCCTCGGTGCCGGCGCTTGCAGCAAGTCGGACAAGACCGACAAGGCCGCCGCGACCGAGAAGAAGTCGAACGTCCCGCTCGTCACGGTCGATGAAGTCGATCAGCAGCTCGCCAAGGGTGACTGCGTGCCGGTCGATGCGAACGGCCAGAAGACGCGCGAGAAGATGGGCACGCTGCCCGGCGCGGTGCTCCTGACCGACTCCGAGCAGTATGGCGTGTCGGAGCTGCCGACCGACAAGAGCAAGACGCTCGTCTTCTACTGCGCGAACACGCAATGCGGCGCCTCGCACGAGGCTGCCGAGCGCGCGATCACCGCGGGCTACACGAGCGTCAAGGTCATGCCCGACGGCATCGCGGGCTGGGTCAAGGCCGGCAAGAAGGTCCAGACGCTGTAGCTCGCGACGCTCAGCCGAGCGTCAACCGCAGGCCGTCGGCGAGCTTCGTCTCGGCGACGATGCCGAGCTGCTCGCGCAGTCGATCGACGCGTGCGAGCGACTTCAAGATCTCGCCTGACCGCGGCAGCGCGTGCTCGATCTTCGACGTGTTGCCGCAGATCTCGACGATCGTCCGCGCGAGCTCGACCACCGACGTCTCGACGCCGGTGCCGACGTTCGCGACGACGCGCGAGTTGCCATCGCCCGCGGCGGCGATGATCGCGCGGACGACGTCGCCGACATAGACGAAGTCGCGCGTCTGCGAGCCGTCGCCGAAGATCGTCAGCGGCCGGCCGGCGCGCGCGCGGTCGGTGAAGATCGAGATGACGCCCGAGTACGGGCTCGACGGATCCTGGCGCGGACCGTAGACGTTGAAGAAGCGCAGCGACGTCGTCGGCACGTCGTGGACCGCGCTGTAGTAGTCGAGCGCGAGCTCGCTCGCATACTTGTCGATGCCGTACGGCGAGACCGGGCGCTTCGGCGCGTCCTCGGAGACCGGCATCTGCTCGACGTCGCCGTAGACGGCCGCCGACGACGCGAGCACGACCTTCTGCACGCCGTTCGCGCGCGCGTACTCGAGCACGTGCAGCGTGCCGCCGTAGTTGATCTGCATGTCGACGAGCGGGTTCGCGACCGAGTGGACGACGGAGACCTGCGCCGCGAGGTGGATGATGCGATCGACCGCGCCGTACTTCGCGACGAGCGGCGCGAGCGCGGCGAAGATGCCGTGGCCGACATCGCACACGACGACGTGAAGCATCGGGTGGTCCGCCCACTTCGCGAGGTTCGCGCGCTTGCCGGTCGAGAAGTTGTCGAGAACGACGACGCGATGACCGGTATCCATCAGGCGGTCGACGGTGTGAGACCCGATGAAACCGGCTCCGCCGGTGACGACGACGATCGGATGTGCTGCCACCTCCGCAGTGTAGCTGCTAGCTTGTCGTTCGCATGCGCGCGATCCAGATCGATCGAACCGGTGGTCCCGAGGTCCTCACGCTCGTCGATCTGCCGGTGCGCGATCCGGGCCCAGGCGAGGTGCGGATTCGCCACAGTGCGATCGGCGTGAACTTCATCGACACGTACTTTCGGTCGGGCCTGTACGCGGCCAAGCTCCCGCTCGTCCTCGGCAGCGAGGGCGCCGGCGTCGTCGAGGCGGTCGGGCCGGGCGTGACGCACCTGTCCGCCGGCGATCGCGCCGCGTATGCCGCCAAGAGCCCCGGCAGCTACGCCGAGACGCGGACGCTCGACGCCACCGCGGTCGTGAGGCTGCCTGACGCTATCGCGTACGAGACCGCGGCCGCGATGATGCTCAAGGGCCTCACGGTCCAGTACCTCCTCCGCCGCACCGCGGTCTTCGGCGGCCTGAACGCCGGCGATCCGATCGTCTGGCACGCCGCTGCCGGCGGGGTCGGGCTCATCGCGTGCCAGTGGGCGAAGGCGCTCGGCCTCGTCGTGATCGGCACCGCGGGCAGCGCCGAGAAGTGCGCGCTCGCGAAGGCGAACGGCGCGACGCACGTGATCGACTACCGCACCGAGAACGTCGTCGCCCGCGTCCGCGAGATCACGAACGGGCGCGGCGTGAAGGTCGTCTACGACTCCGTCGGCAAGGACACGTGGGAGATGTCGATCGATTGCCTGTCGCCGCTCGGCATCCTCGTCGCGTTCGGCAACGCGTCCGGCCCGGTGCCGCCGATCTCGCCGCTCCTGCTCTCGCAGAAGGGCTCGCTGTACCTGCATCGCCCGACGCTGAACACGCACACGTCGACGCGCGAGATCGTGCAGCAGATGGCCGACGAGCTGTTCGACGTCGTGGTCTCGGGCAAGGTGACGATCGACGTCGGGCGCACGTATCGCCTCGAGGACGTCGCGCAGGCGCACCGCGATCTCGAGGGCCGCAAGACGACGGGCTCGACGATCTTGACGCTCTAATTAGATCCGCTCGCCGAGGCCGAACGCGATCCGGCCGAGCTGGCCGAGCAGCACGTCGAGTGCGACGCGGTTGTCGCCGCCCTCCGGCACGATCAGGTCGGCCCAGCGCTTCGTCGGCTCGACGTACTCGATGTGCATCGGCCGCACCGTCGCGTTGTACTGATGACGCACGGACTCGAACGTACGGCCGCGGACCTCGAGGTCACGGCGGATCCGCCGCATGAGCCGGATATCCGGATCGGTGTCGACGAAGATCTTGATGTCCATCTGCTCGCGCAGCGCCGCCTCGGCGAACACGAGGATGCCCTCGACGATGACGACCGGCGCCGGGCTCACGTGGCGGGTCTCCGTCCGGCGCGTGTGCGTCGAGAAGTCGTAGATCGGCACGTCGATCGCCCTGCCCTCGCGCAGCCCGCGCAGGTGCTCGGCGAGCAGCATGCTCTCGAGCGACGACGGATGGTCGTAGTTGATGTTCGCCCGCTCCTCGGGAGTCAGGTGGCTCTGATCGCGGTAGTAGGCGTCGTGCTCGATCGTCGCGCAGCGGCCGGTCGGCATCGCGGCCGCGAGCTTGTGCGCGACCGTGGTCTTTCCCGAGCCGGTCCCACCGGCGATCCCGACGACGAGCGGACGTGACATCGGCGGAGCTATCTCACAAAGGGATGGCGGCTGTCACGACGCCGAGCATGAACGACGTCACGTTGCCCCGGATGTGGACGACCGTGGCCTGGCGCACGACCTCGAGCTTGCCGACGGCGTCCGGGGTCGCCGCGCCGAACACCGAGTCGATCTCCGGCTTGATCCGGGCGATCGCGGCGCTCGCGGCCTCGGCGTTGTGAGGGTCGGCGGCGAGGTCGAGCGTGAGGCCGGCATCGTCGACGCGGATCCAGCCGAAGATGTCGCTGCCGCGCGGAAGCGACAGCATCGACCAGTCGTCGTTCGACTTGCCGTCGGCGACGATCGCGAGCGTGCGCTCGGCGGGGAGCGCCGCGACGATCTGCTTCACGCGCGTCACCGGCCCCGGCGCCTTCTTGATCATCTGGTGCAGGCCCTCGGGCTCGAGCTTCGTGTTCAGCGTGACGAGCGCGGTGTGATCGTCGAGGAAGTCGAGCCAGCCCATCTCGCCGACGCGGAAGAGCTTCGCGCCGCTGTTCGTGACGTGCGCCTTGACCGTGTCCCCGAAGCACGCCTCGACATCCTTGCGCCGCCACCTGCCGCGGAGGACGAGCGTGCCCATCTCGGACTTCTCGAGCCCCGGCGCGCCGAACACGAGCCACTCGGCATCGCCGACGAGGCTGCGCACGCACGGCGGCATCAGCAGCGCGAGCGGCGCGATGCGTGGATGCTTGATCATCGTCTCGAGCAGGTCGTTGGTCTGGCTGTTCGCGCGCAGCTCGCCGATCTGGGCGCTGAAGACCAGGCGCGTGTCGGTCGGCAGCCGCTGGATCGCCGCCGCCGCCTCGGCGCGGTACTCGTCGACCGTCTTCTTGTCCTCGACGAGCGCGAACGCTTTGACCACCTCGGGCTTCGTGCTCCACGGATCGTCGGGGTCGTACGGCAGGACGCCGTTCGGCGTGGCATCCCCCGGAATCCTGATGAGGAGCGCCGTCGGCTTCGTGGGCGTCGTCTCGCGATCGCGAAGCTTCCACCATGCAGCGCCCGCGCCTGCGAACGCGACGATCGCGATCCCGGCCGCGAACGGCCAGCGCCGCGTGCGGTGCTTCGCCGTCGTCGCCTGCGGTGCAGCGAGCGTCGGAGCCCAGGCGAGCGGTGTGGGTTGTTCAGGAGGTGGGCTCGCTTGCGTTTTGCTCGACGAGCCGCTCGTGACATTTCGCCCGACGTGCGCGGGGGCATCGGCGGTCGTTGCGTCGGCCGGCGACTGTGCGCCCGGGCGAAGCCGCGCGGTCTCCGCCGGCCCCGGTTCCGTGGCAGACGCGCTCGCGGCCTCACGTACGGCCTCGAGTAGCGCCTGCGCGCTCGCCGGGCGGTTCTGCGCGCGAGTCGACAGTGCGCGACGGATCTCGATATCGAGCGCATCGGGAATGTCCGCGAGCTCGGTGAGCGCCCGCGGCTGCAG
Organism: Pseudomonadota bacterium; assembly: GCA_023386455.1. Lineage (GTDB taxonomy): Bacteria > Myxococcota_A > Polyangia > Haliangiales > Haliangiaceae > JABFXX01. Next base: position 8,577 of record JAEWJO010000009.1, read on the forward strand.
GCGCGCTTCAGGGTCGGCGATCTCGTCCCACGGTAAGCGTCCCGCCAGCATCACGTAGAGCACGAGCGCGAGCTCGTAGACGTCTGTCGCGAGCCCCGCTGGCTGACCGAAGAAGCGCTCCGGCGCCATGTACGCGGGCGTTCCGCGCACGTTCCCTTCCTGCGTGGTGGTCGATGCGGGCGCGGCGAGATCCTTCGCGATGCCGAAGTCGAGGAGCACTGCGTGACGTCCCGCAACGACGAACACGTTCTCCGGCTTGAGATCGCGATGGACGAGTCCTTGCTCGTGAAGCGCAGCGACGGCCGACGCGAGCTCGCCGAACATCTCGAGCGCGCGATCGAGCGTCAGCGCACCGCGCGCGATGACGCTCGCGAGCGTCTCGCCCTCGAGCCGCTCCATGGCGAGATACGGGCGCCCGTCGGGCAGCGTACCGACCGCGAGGACCTTCACCACCGACGGGTGCATGATCTGTTGCAGCCGCTGCGCCTCCGTCAGGAACTGCGCGCGCTCTTTACCTGTGCCCACGAGACTCGGGTGCAGGACTTTCAGTGCGACGCGCCGGGGTCCCCAGGTCGCGTCGTAGACGATTCCGCTGCCACCTTGGCCGAGTACAGCCTCGATCCGGAACTCACCGAGTAGGTCGGGTTGGTGTGCGGGTTCCACGGAAGAGGACCCTCACCTTAGCTCATCAAGAACCGGCCCGGGGGTTGCTACTTTCTTGCAGGTAGGCGGAGGCTGACATGATCCGACTTGCATTAGCAGAAGACCACACCATCGTTCGTTGGGCCTTGCGGGAAGCTCTCAGCAAGGCTGATGACATCGAAGTCGTTGGAGAGGCCGGTACGGCAGCGGAGACGCTCGCCATGGTCCAGAACGTCAAACCTGACGTGCTCCTCCTCGACATCACCCTGCCCGACCGGTCCGGGTTCGACGTGCTCGCAGAGATGCGGCAGGTCGAAACCGCGCCGCTCGTCGTGGTGCTCACCTGGCACACGGAGCCGAGTTACGCCGCGCGAGCGATCGCTGCCGGCGCTCACGGTTACGTGAACAAGGCCGTCGAACCGACCGAGCTGCTCAATTCGATCCGCGCGGTCTCGCGTGGTGAGCAGATCGTTCCTCCGGGCGTCGAGCAACTGCTCGCATCCGGCGACGGTCACCCGGCGAGTGCGCTCACGGCGCGCGAGCAACAGGTGATGGAGATGCTCGCGAGAGGCATGACCAATCGCGAGATCGCCGAGCACCTGGACATCAGCATCAAGACCGTCGATACCCATCGCGGTCACGTGCTGAAGAAGCTCGGGCTACGGAACAACTCCGAGCTCACCCGCTTCGCGGTCAAGCACGGCTACGTGTCGCTCTAGTTACGGCGAACGGGCTGAACCCAAGCCTTCTTACCGTCATCACGTGTGACGACGGCGCGGACGTATCCGGTCCGCGGAACCTGGCGTCGGCCACTTGGCCCGTTCACCGTAGCGACGACCTTGCCGTTCTCGATGAACGTGATCGTGTACGTGTTCGACGTGCCTGGCGCGACCTCGACGACTAGCTCGTCGGCGTCCGCCTCCGCGCGAGCGAGCGTCACGCCCGTCGACGCGTAGAAGCGCCCCCCATAGACCGCGTCGAGGATCGCCTGCGGCTGCCGGCGAGCCTTGACCATGATCCACCCACCACCGGCGGGATACTTCCCGCTGCCGTCGGCTGCGTAGTGATGTGCATCGTCGCTCGCGACGCCCCACAGCACGACGCCGCTGGCGAGCGCGCCATCCCAGATCGCCTCGACCGATGGATGGTCCTTGTCGCCGGCGTTCCAGACCTCGAACTGCGAGTTCGCGATCTCGACGAGCCGCGCACCCCGCTTGGCGATCTCCACCATCACGTCGGGCGTCATTCCCCAGTGCCAGTTCGGATGGTTGATCTGGACGAGCGAGCCGCCGAGCGCGTGCGTCGCCATCACCGCGGCGTTGTACATGTCGAGGCGCAGGTTCGAGCGGCGCTCCGCCCACTCGAGCTTGGCGTCGGGACGGCCGGTCACGCCGATGCCGTTGACGTGGATGCGGCACTTGTCGTCGCCCCTGGGGACGCAGTCGTCGGGATTGTGTGTCAGCTCGATCCCGGAGAGCACGATCAGCCCCTTCGCCGGCGCGTGGACCCACGCCGAGCCGCGCGTCGTCGTCGGCCCTACCTCGCTGACGCGGTTGTGGTCGGTCAGCGCGATGAAGTCGTAGCCGTGCTGCTCGTACCAGGCGATCACGCTCGGGACCGGCTCGGCGCTGTCGCCCGACGGCTTCGCGTGGACGTGCGTGTTTCCGCGCAGCCAGACCTCGGGCTCCTCGATCGGTGGTGCGGCCGCGACGAGCCTCGGCGACGGCGGCGGCGGCGCGGGAGGCGCGACATCAGGCCCGAGGGCCACCGATCGATCGCTGGTCCGAGCGGAGCGAGGATCAGCGACTCCTTGGCCCGAGGGTCCCCCTTGCGGGGGCCCTGCGCAAGCGACGAGCGCGAGCACGAGCGCGAGCGCGAGCGACGTGCGCATCACGGCGTGATGGCCTCGTCGATCGCGGCGGCGCCGGCGGCCGTCGTGTTGGTGACGACGCCCCACGCCGCCTTCTTCCACTGCTTGCGGAGCGCGAGGAACAGGCCGAGATTATCGGTCAGCATGCGGCGCTCGATCGGCCGCACCGCCGAGAGGTCCTTCGACTCGCCCGGATCGTCGACGAGATCCTCGACGACCGGCACGCCGGTCCTGCCGACACGCGCCTTCCAGCGCCCGATCCGCATCGCGTGCGCGTACTCGTACATCGACGCGTACGACGGGCGCGGCCAGCCGCGACCCTGGCCCTGCGCGAGCGGCACGAGCGAGCTGCCCTGCGCGTCGTCGAACACCGGCGTGCCGAGTGCGTCGAGCATCGTCGGCAGGAGGTCGACGCCCTCGGCTCCTTCATCGACGATCGTGCCGGCCGGGAAGCGCGCCGGATCGTGCACGAGCAATGGCACCCGCACGAGCGAGTCGCGCAGCGAGCCGCCGTGGCCACAGCGCTCGTCCTCGAAAAACTCCTCGCCGTGATCGGCGGTGATGATCAGCATCGTCTGATCCCAGACGCCCCACGACTTCAGCTGCGCGACGAGCCGGCCGACCATCTTGTCGTGGTAGCTGACCGCCGAGTCGTAGATCGCGCGCAGCCGCTCGATGTCCTCCTTCGGCGGGATGATGCTGCAGCCCATCCGCCCGGGCCGGAAGCCGAGCTCCTTCGCGGTGCCGTACTGCTTGAACGGGCCCGTGTAGGGTCCCGGCGAGTAGATGTCGATCCACGGCTTGCGCGCGATCCACGGCCCGTGGGTGTCGATCGTGCCCATGAACAGGAACGCCGGCACGTCGCGGTGCTTGTCGAGCTTGCCGAGCGACGCGTCGAGCACCTTGTCGCCGTAGAGGACGCCGTTGATGACGCCCTGCTCGCGCATCATGTTGCGGAAGTCGCGAAAGCCACGCGCGTAGCCGCCGTCCTCGGTGACAAAGCCGTTGCCGGTGACCGCGAGAGTGTAGAGGCCCGCCCTCGTCAGCTGCTCGCCGAGGACCTCGAACGCGCGATCGAGCTTGTACGTGCCGCCGACGCCCGCCATCCGCACGTTGTGGACCGCGGGATAGAGCGAGGTCCACATGCTCGAGTGGCTCGTCTGCGACTCGTTGCCCTGGACGTAGAACTGGCGGAAGACCGTGCTCGACTTCGAGAGCTCGTCGATGTTGGGCGTCCTCGCGCGCGCACCGGGCGTGAACGCCGGGACCTTGTCGGCGCGCAGCGCGTCCATGATCCACAGGATCACGTACTTCGGTGCGTCGGCCTTCGGCAACGCGGTCGGTGCGGGTCCGTGGAGCGTGATCCGCGGATGAACGAGCCGTGCGCGCGGACAGTCGCGCGCGGTCAGCGAGAGCCGCACGACCTTGCCGGCGATCGGCGAGAGGTCGATGCGATCGCCATCGGCGCCGAGGAGCCCGCCGACATACGACGCGTCGCCCGCGCGGGCGCCGACCTCGACGTGACAGCCGCCGGCGACCTGGCCGACGAGGTGCGCGCCCTCCGGCACCGTCACGTACCAGGTCAGGCTCGCGTGCTCGGCGAGCTCGATCGCATCCGCCTTGCCGTCGAACGTCACCGCGGCGAGCGGGTCTTGATCGCCGGGCGGGTGCAGCGCGCCGACGCGGATCCACTGGATCGCGGCCTTCTTCTTGCCCTTGCCGAGCGTCTCGAACGTGATCGTGTTCTCGCCGGCCTTGAACCGGTCCGGCTCGACCGCGACGCCGATCGTCTGCCAGCCGGGCTCGAGCGCGACCGTCTTCTGCTTGCTCGCCGAGCGCCCGTTGACCTTCACCGCGAGCGCCTGCTTCGGATCCTCGACGTTCACGCGCAGCGTGATCTGCGTCGGCAGCGGTTGCTCGGGGATGATCGGCACGTCGATCGACGCGTTGCGATCCGCGAGCGCCGCGCGCTCACTGCCGACCTGCGCGCCGAGGTGCCAGCGCGGTGCCGGCATGCCGAAGCGCGTGTAGCGCGCGAACGATGCAGTCGTCGCGTCGAGCACGAGCTCGCCGTCGACCCCGCGGTGCGCGGTGTGGCGGTTGTCGACGAGGCTCCACACCGGATGCTCCGGGCGCACCTCCTTCGGCGGGGCGGACGCGTCGACGACCCGCGCGATTGCCGCATCGATCGGCTGCGGCGGCGCGTCGTCTCGCTTGTGGCCCTTGCCCTTGCACGCGACGAGCGCAGCGAGGACGAGCCCCCATCGAAGTCTCACATCTTCTGACGTATCACGCTTCGCATGGGCAGGCAGCTCGATTCGGAATTTCGCGACGAGCGTCTCGCACGCCGAACGTCGTCCGACCGGATCGCGCGTTGCACACATGATCGTCCGAAAGGAGGCAGTCAATGGCCACTGCGAAGAACGACGGCGGGCAAGAGATGACCCGCCAGACACAGCAAGGTCAGCAGCGCGGCACCGAGCTCGTCGGTAGCGAGCGCAACCAGCAGCAGTTAGTCCGCGACCCATTTCAGTCGATGTTGCGCAACCCGTTCCGGATGATGCGGGAGATGATGGCGGATCCGTTCCGCTGGCTCTCGGTGCCCGCATTCCCCGAGCTCCCCGCGGGCTGGGATCCGGACTTCGAGGTCCGGGAAACGGACGATGCATTCGTGTTCAAGGCGGACATGCCCGGGATCCGCAACGAGGACCTCGAGATCTCGCTCGACGGAAACGAGCTGAGGATCAGCGGCAAGCGCGAGCAGGAACAGGAGCAGGGCGAAGGCAGGTACCACACGTACGAGCGCTCCTACGGGACGTTCACGCGCACGTTCCTGCTGCCGGACTCGGCGGACCTCGACAAGATCCGGTCCGATCTCAAGGACGGCGTCCTGACGCTCGTCACGCCGAAGAAGGCCAACGCGGCGCAGCAGCGCAGGAAGATCCAGGTCGGCTCCGGCTCGAAGTCATAGGCGCTGCGCTTGCAGCGTCGCCAGTCATGGATCCGAGCAAGCCGCGAGAAGCGACGAACACGAACCTGGAGGAGGTTGCGGCCCATCGGACGCAACCGAGGCAGTTGCTCGCAGTCGGGACGAAGGCTCCCGACTTCGAGCTGAAGGCGAAGCCGGATCAGCGCGTCACGCTGTCATCGTTCCTCGGGCAGCCGGTGGTCCTCGTGTTCTATCCGGCGGACTGGAGTCCGGTGTGCGGCGATCAGCTCGCGCTCTACAACGAGCTGCACGACGTGTGGCAGACGCATCACGCGCAGCTCCTCGGGATCTCGGTCGACCAGACGTGGTGCCACCTCGCGTACGCGAGGGAGCGAAACCTGCGGTTTCCGTTGCTGTCGGACTTCGAGCCCAAGGGTGAGATCGCGAGACTCTACGGTGCCTACGAGGCCGGAGAGGGCGTCGCGCAGCGCGCGCTGTACGTGATCGATCGCGACGGCACGATCGCGTGGACCCACGTCTCACCGGCCGGGATCAATCCGGGCGCGGACGGCATCCTCGAGGCACTCGAGGCACTCGAGAACAGAGAGGAGGCGAGACGTGTCTAGACTACGGGTGCCCGTGACGGGCGACGATCACATCCTTGGACCTGCGAAGGCGGCGGTCACGCTCGTCGAGTACGGCGACTATCAGTGTCCGTTCTGCGGCGAGGCATTCTGGGTCCTCCGCGACATGCGCGAACGCTTTGGGGATCTGCGGTTCGTGTTCCGGAACTTCCCGCTCACCGAGATCCATCCCTGCGCGATGATCGCCGCCGAGGCCGCGGAGGCCGCGAGCACGCAGGGGCTGTTCTGGGAGATGCACGACCTCATCTACGAGAACCAGCGCGAGCTCTCGCCGGAGCAGCTGGTCGAGCACGCGTCGAGCTTGAACCTCGACATCGACGAGTTCACCGCCGAGCTCGAGACCCATCGCTACGCCGAGCGGATCAAGGCCGACTTCATGGGCGGCGTCCGCAGCGGCGTGAACGGCACGCCGACGCTGTTCATCAATGGCGAGCGCTACAACGGGCCGGTCGACGCCACGCTGCTCGGCCGCGCGCTCGACGACGCACGCCACGGCAGGCAACCCGCCGTGCCGTGACTACGAGCGCTTGTCGCCGTCGCCCTTGAGCTTCGTGAACGGATTGTTGGTGAAGCCCGAGACGCCCCAGTTGGCCTGCGCCTCGTCGGGACGGCGCTCGTCGCGGCGCGGTCCACGATCGTCGCGGCGCGGCCCACGGCCACCACCGCCCTGATCGCGGAACTGCTGATCGCGCGGACCACCCTGATCGCGCGGACCACCCTGATCGCGCGGACCGCGGTCATCGCGACGACCCCCACCGGGACCGGGACCGCGACCGCCACCGGGGCCGCGGAACTGCGGGCCGCCCTGATCGCGGAACGGCTGGTCGCGAGGACCGCCC
>JAEWJO010000023.1 GCA_023386455.1 Pseudomonadota bacterium
CGCGTGCGACGAACGTGTACTGCGTCGAGATAGCGCCGCGCACGGGCGCCGGCACGTGGGGGTCGTTCGCGGGGCCCGGGCGCAGGCCCGAGCCGTAGGCGAGGAGGCCCGTGATCGAGAACCGGCCATCGCGGAGGGTGGTGCCGGCGTTGCCGGTCCAGGTCTGCGCGTGATCGAGCGTCTGCCAGTGCGTGTTTGCGAGGTCCTCCGGCGAGAACAAGAACTTCGCCGACGCGATGCCGCGACCCTGCGCGAAGCCGTACGACGCGTTGACGAAGCTCGTCAGCCACGGCCCGACGCGCAGCTCGAGGGAGCCCTCGACGCCGGCGGCGCGGCCGCGCTCGAAGTTGTAGTTCGAGTCGAGGCTCGTCGAGCCGATCGAGGTGTCGTCGAGCTGGTTGTACGCGTAGCGACCCCAGACGGTCAGGCTCGTCGAGAGCGGCTTCGCCGGGCGACCGACGATGCCGGCCTCGCTGTAGAGGTCGGTCTCCGGCTTCAGGTCGTAGACGACCGCCTGATCGGCGGGCACGACGCCGAGCGCGCGCGCGGCCGATGCGGCATCGAGCGGCGAGGGTGGCATCCACTTCACGCCGGCAAAGACGTGGCCGACGGCGTTCTTCGTGAACGCGTACGACGCGCCCAGGCGCGGCGAGATGCCGGCGGAGTCGTCGGTCGCGCCGCCAGCGAGCATGACGTGGAGCTCGTCGACGCGGATGCCGGCGTCGAGCGCGAACGCACCGAACGTCAGGTGATCCTGGAGATACACGCCGGTGAGGAGCGCGTTCGTGCGATCGCGACCCGAGGTCGCGGAGTCGATGCCGCCCGCGGGCGAGGCATCGTCGCGCGTGTACGCGGTGAACCGGGTGGTGCCGTGGAGGAAGTCGGTCTGGACGCCGGCCTTGACGAGGTGGCGGCCGTTCGCCCACGAGTACGTCGCGATGCCGCCGGCGTGGTGCGCGATGCGCGTGACGTCGGAGGTCGTCGTGCCCGGATCGGCGAGCGCGCCGAGCGCGTGCGCCGGATCGCCGAGCAGCGTGCCGCGCGACAGCTTGTAGATCGGCGCGATCTGGACCTGGCCGTGCGGCAGCTTGTGGGTCCACGACACGGCGGCAAAGACCTCGTGCTCGCGCTCGGTCGCGTCGGTGTCGTGCGGGACGAACGCGGGAGACTCGTTGCCGTACCTGTCGACGGGGCGGACGAGATCGGGACGCGCGGGATCGAGCGGCGCGACCGACGGATCGATCGGGATCTCGAACCGGTTGTGCGCGTACATCGCGAACAGCTCGTAGCGGTTGACCTCGCACGGCTGGAAATCGAGGCGCGCGAACACGCGGCCGCGGTAGCCGTCGTCGTGGAGGATCGGGCTGATCGACGGCGGATCGAGCGCGCGCTGGCTGTACTCGAAGCTGCCGCCGACGAACATGCCGGTTCGGTCGGTGATGCGTGTCGCGTAGGCCGCACCCGGCTCGATCGTGTTGTACGAGCCGTAGCGGACGCTCGCGGAACCCTCGGGATGATCGGCGGCTCCGCGCGTGACGAGGTTGACGACGGCGCCGAGCCGGTTGCCGAACTCGGCCGGCATGCCTCCGGAGATGATCTCGAGCGACTGGACGAGGCGCACCGGGATCGACGCGGCGAACATGCTGCCGACGGAGTCGGGCACCGGGATGCCGTCGACCTGGTACTGGACGTTGCCGTGGTGGCCGCGGACGTAGATGCTGCCGAGCGCGTCGGCGACGAAGCCCGCCTGCGTCGCCATGACGTCGGTGATCGGGCGGTCGTCGGCACCGGGTAGCTCGGCGAGCTCCTGCCGGCCGATGCTCGTCACCGAGCCGGTCGCGCGCGTCGGCTCGGGCAGCGCCCAGTCCTCCTCGATGCGCACGACCTCCTCCTGATCGACGAGCACCAGCTCGAGCGCCGTGACCTGGCCCGACGCGAGCTGGACGTGCTGGTGATCGGAGATGAGACCGGGCGAGCTGGCCTCGATGGTGTAGTCGCCGAGCGGGACGCCGGGGATCGAGAAGCGACCGGCCTTGTCGGTGGTTGCCTTGCCGATCGTCGTGCCGTGGGCATCGTGGATGACGACGGTGGCGCCCTCGAGCGGGTGGAGCAGGGCATCCTCGACGATGCCGGCGACCACGGCGTCGACGGATGCCTCGGCGCGCACGACGAGCGCCGCGATCGCGGTGGGAACGATGAGTGTGGAGAGCGCGACGCGCTCCCACGAACGTGGAGACATGACAGACCTCGCGTGACGAGAGACGAAAGCGGACCTACGAACGGGACGCGGTCGTGCTCTCGGGCGGCGAGGTCTTCGGGGCGATGCGGTAGACGGTGGTGGTGCCATCGCGCGAGGACGACGGCGTGACGGCGTGGCTCGCCTGTGCGACGTGCGGCGCGACGAGCAGCGGCGCCCGCGACGGCGACGTGCTCTGGTGGAGGAAGTGGCCGATCGCACAGTCGACGTGGTCGCCACCACCGTCGCCTTCGACGCCGACCCAGTGATCGTGATTACACGCGTGCGAGTCGACGAGCGTCGCCGCCTCGAGCTGCTCGCCGTGCTGCGCGCACTCGACGTGCCGCGTCCTCGCCTCGTGCGAGAGCGCCAGCAGCTGGCCGACCACGAGCAGCGCCACCGCGAAGGCAGCGGGCATCGTTCGGCGACGCATGCGGCGACAGTGCCACAGCTGCGCGCCCGTGGCTAGATGCGACGCGATTGCATTTGAAGAACGTGCGAAGGCGCGCGTGAACATCGCCGATACCCCACCGTCTTCCCAACAAAGCAGGACCCGCGGGTGGCGGGCTGCTACCGTGGAGAAGACGTGCAGAAAACGATCGCGGTGATCGTCGCGGTGTGCCTCGCGGCATGCTCGTTTGTCGGCGTCCGGACGCCGGTGGTCGAACCCGGCCCGACGCCGGACGCACCGAAGACGATCCGGTGCAGCGACGGCAGCATCCTGCCCGCGCTCGACGCGATCGGCGGCGCGGTCGCGATGTCCGCGGCGGCGACCGGCGTGTTCCGCGAGCAGTTCAAGGACGCCGAGAAGCCCGCCCACTTCACCGCGTACTACGCCGGGCCGCTCGTGGCGATCGCGATCGCGTACTGGTACTCGGCGTCGTTCGGGACCTCGCGCGTGTCGCGCTGCGCGCAGCTGAAGGACGATGCCGCGCAGATCCGCGAGGCCGTCCGGCCGATCGAGTGATGGGCTATCCCGCGGCCGACGCGCCGCGGAATGCCGCGAGCACCCGCGCGGCGCGCTCTTCGACGCGCCGGCGCAGCGGACCGAACCGGCGATCCTCGCGGATGCGATCCATCAGCGGGCACGCATTGAGCCACGTCATGTCGTTGAGGCCCATCGCGATCGTCGCCTCGAGCGCGTCGAACGCGCGATCGCGGTCCTCGATCACGAGCGCGAGCTCGGTGAAGATCTGCATGCGCATCGTGTACTGCCGGACCGGTGCACCCGGCCCGGGCTTCTGCGCGACGACCTTCTGCCACATCACCGGATCGATCGCGCCGCCGCGCTGCACCTGACCGACGACCTCGAAGATGCCGGCGACCGCGCTGCTCGCGCGCGCGAACATCGCCTTCGAGGCCTCGATCAACTCCTGCGGCGCTGCGCGCCACGAGCGCAAGCGGATCGACGCGACCTGGCCGAGCTGGTGGATCGACGGATCCGGATCGGCGAGCAGCCCGGCAAGCCGGCGCTCGCAATCGGTCCACTTGCCCTCGAGCGCATCGATCCGCGCGAGGTCGCTGTCGATGATCTGCGAGCGTCCGGGGTCGAGGCCGCGCGCGGTCTCGAAGTGGCGACGGGCGGTCTCGGTCCCGTCGATCTCGACGAGGATCTTGCCGGCGAGCTCGTGGCTCTGCGCCGACATCGGCGCGCGGGCGAGCGCGCGGCCGAGGTCTGCCGCGGCGAGCTCGGGCTGGCTGCGGTTGAACTGGAACTGCGCCGACGCGAGGTACGCCTCGCCGTGACCGGCGGCGAGCGCGCGGGCGAGCGCGGCCTCGGCGCGTGGCAGGAGCTCGGGCTCGCCGCGCATGACCCAGGTCTGCACGCACGCGTACGCGTACGCGCCGAGGATCGGTGGCGACGTCGGCGCGACCTCGACCGCCTGCGCGAGCAGCTGCGCCGCGGTCTCGGCGTGACTGCCCCAGAACCGGCGCAGCTCGGCGCGCGCGCGCAGGTAGAGATCGACGGCGCGCGGATCGGTTGGCTTCGTGTTAGACGTCGCCCGCTGCGACAGCGCGCTCGCGATGCCATGCGCGATCTCGTCGGAGACCGTCAGGACCTCCGCCTCGCAGCAGTCGGTCTTGTTCGCCCAGATCTGGAAGCCATCGGCGACGCTGATGAGGCGCGTCGCGATCCGCAGGCCGGCCGGCGTGCGGCGCAGCGAGCCGCTGATCACGTGATCGACGACGAGCCGCTGGCCGATCTCGCGAGGATCCGGGGCGGCCGCCTGGCGCACGACCCCGGCCGGACGCACGCGCAGGCCGGGCGTCGTCGACAGCGTGTCGGTGAGATCGTCGAGCACGCCGTCGGCGAGGTACTCGTCGCCGGGAGCACACGTCAGCGGCAGCACGGCGACCGACGTCGGCTCGGCGA